>NZ_KB906855.1:0-441057 GCF_000381685.1 Nocardiopsis sp. CNS-639 | reverse complement strand
CCGGGGATGTTGATCCAGGGGTTGGCGTCGTCGTTGGTGTAGCGGTAGATGGCTCCGTTGGCGTTGACGCCCCACACGTTGGTGCGGGAGCCCGCCGAGATCCTCGTCAGTCCTCCGGAGATCTGCTTCCAGTGCGCCATGTCAACCGTCTCCATCCATTGGGGGTATTGCGCTGAACTCTCAGGAACACCTGTGGCACGGCCGGTCCGGGGGAGACCGGTGCACCTGTGGGGCGACGCTGAACGCGGAGGGTTTCGGCAGCCCGGACACCGGCCGCTGATCCCCCTTTCCTCTTCCGGAAAAGGGTCCGCTGAACGGGGCGGGCGCGGCGGTGTTCCGCCACTTATCAGTGGAACCGTGGAATTTCCGCCTTTCCCGAACTCGCGCGCCGCTTCCGTGGAGATGCCCGAGGGTGGGAGTAAGTAACCCTCTTGGGCCCGTTGCGGCCAATGTTCAAAACATTGTTCACGCACGAAAAGATTTGTGATATTGAGATGGCAAATGCACTATGGGTGGAAAAATATAAGATTTCCGAAATGTATTTCCGTGTGTCGACGGTGGTCCAGGGGTGTGGAGTGGTCGGGGATCAGGAGTCGGGGGCCGGACGCCGTTCGGCCGACGTCGTTGCCCGCGCGGGCTGTCCCGGCGGCGCAGGAACTCATCGCGAAGCGGTTCCGATCAGGGTCCCCACATGATCGGCCTCCGGGGCCGCCTCCTCCCACACGCGCACCTCACGGAACCCGTGACCAACCAGAATCTCCTCCCACACCGCGGGCTCGTAGGCCCACCGGTACACCCACACCCGGCGACCGTTGAACCCGCCTCCGTACATGCCCTGCACCCCGTACGACCCGGGAACCGCAGGAGCGTGGGAGAACACGAACCTTCCATTGGATTCCAGACGGTCGTGCACCAGCGGGAACAGCACGTCGGGGTCGGTGAACCAGGCCGCTCCCCACACCGAGTAGACGGCGTTCCACCGCTGGCCGGTCCCCGCCAGGAACTCGACCACGTCCGCGTGATGGAACTCCGCGCCCGGGTGTCCCCACCGGCGGCGGGCCCGCTCCACCGCCACCGGTGACACGTCCACTCCCGCGGCCCTCACCCCTCGGGAGGCCAACGCGGCGACGGCCGCCCCCTGCCCGGCCCCCAGCTCCAACGCGGAGGCGGGTTCCCCCAGTAGTTCGAACCCGGGCCCGTGCCCCGGGTACTGGGTCCACTCCAGGGCGGTGGCCAGTGCCTCCTCCGGCTCCTGTGGGGTGACGCCCTGGGCGTAGCGGTCCCAGTAGCTCTGGATGTCCGTGGTCGGGTTGGCCATGGCCGTGGTCCTCGCGGCTCAGGAGACAGAATCCGGACCAAGGTAGCCACGCCGCGGCCGGGACAGCAGGAGAACGGCGAAACAGACCGCCACCCGCGCAGGTGTCTACCTCGCCCGGGTTCGGCGCGGAACAGGCAGCGGCAGCCCGACTCGCGAGTACACGGGACGCCTTGGAAGGCGAAGCCGCTGGGTGTCCGGGGCGGGGTTCGCGAAGTCGGGTGTTTCCGGCCGTTTCTGCGTCTTTCCGAGGCGATCCCATGCCATGATTTTTGTGGTTCGATGATGACAACCGCCTACTACCGATGGGGAAGACACGTGGCTGAGCGCCAGACCGGCACAGTGAAGTGGTTCAACGACGAGAAGGGGTACGGCTTCATCACACCGGAGTCCGGGCCCGACCTTTTCGTTCATTTCAGGGCGATCGAGGGCACCGGCTTCAAGTCGTTGCAGGAAGGCCAGACGGTCAGCTTCGAAGCTGTCCAGGGCCAGAAGGGGATGCAGGCGGACAAGGTCCAGGTGGAAGGGTAGGCAAGGCCCGCCCGAACTGAAGCGCGCGAAGCCCCCGCACCCGGTCTCTCCCGGGTGCGGGGGCTTCGTCGTGTACGGCATATGAAGCGCGGCCCAGGCGGCCCCGGTCGGTGCCGGTGGCGTCCGCGCGGACCACCCGGCCGAGTCCGAAGTGCTGTACCGACCGGGGCGGGGATGGCCACCGGACCCGCGCCGTCCCACAGTGGTGCTTTTCTGTGCCAATCGGAGAATAAAGAGCAAAACCGCTTTATGTGAATTAGCGCGCAAGGCAGACAGTTCAGGCTTCTGGCATGTGCGGACTTGGGGGAAAATTACGCGAACTCGTGTTCGCTGCGCTAGCGTGTTCCCCGAAAAGGAAAATCCCGGTCGGTGCTACCAACACCGAGCCGGGATTTGGCCGACGCCTGCGTAAACAAGCATCCGGCTGCGCCACCTACCTGCTTCAACCAGGAAGGCGACTCGTTGTGGAGTCTACCGCCCCCACTCCCCGTGCCACCACCGAACGCCGTGATTCGGCCCGGTTTTTCGGCCCGCGTCAACGCCCCCGCGGGGCAATGCGCGGAATTGGTTTCATACCGGACATCTGGGTCAACGAAGCCCGCGAGGCCGGACTCTTCCCCACATCCCGCGCTTTCATCGCCGCCACGGTCATCGCCCGCGCCGCCGACCTCGACGGCCGCTGGTGCTTCCTCTGCCTGGACACCCTGGTCAGCCGGTCCGGCCACCTGCTCAGCCTCTCCGTGGCCAAGCGCGCCATCGCGGACCTCATCGCCGCCGGACTGGTCCGCAAACTCGACCCCGGTCAAACCGCGCCTTCTTCGCCGAGGACCTCAGGGAGCGCACCCGCTCACCCGACCGCCTTCCGCTCGTCCTCGAACTGCTGATCCCCGCCGAGGTCTTCCCCGATCCGGTCCGGGAGGAGATCAACGCCGTCCGCGCGGCCCTGGGGGAGGAGCCACTGGACGAGACCACCCGCCCCCGGATCAGGAAGGCCGCGACGGTTCGAATCGACCTCGGCGAGGGGTCGAATCGACCCGCACACCTGTATCCCATTCACCTCTCCTCCGACGAGCGCCCCGATTCCGTCCGGAGGAGCCCAGACACAGCAGGAGGGCCCGAACCCGCGCGAACGAGCACTCACGGACGCCCCCCGCGCACGCACCCTCCGCGCGGTCATCTCCCGCATGCCCAGCCCCAGCACGCACATCGTTCGCACGGACACCCCCTGCTCCGGCACGTCCCCGATGCCGCCCTCAACGACCCGCGCGCCGACCGGGCCGCCCTGACCCGCGCCCTGCTGCGCCTGCGCGACGCGGGCCTGACCGAACAGGAACTCACCGCCCTCGTCCGGGGCGCGGAGAGACTACGCCGCCCCTTCCCGGCCCTCATGCTGCGCCTGCGCGGCCCGGCCGAGGCCCGCGCCTTCCTCACGGGAGTCCTGGGCCGGGGGGTCACGCCCACGACGCCCCGGCAGGCGGGGATTCCCGCACCCCGGAGGCCCGCCGAGGAGAGCGGCCCCGACGACGGCGACCCCTTCGCCCGTCCGCCGGAGTTCGACGTGGACGCCCGGGGCACGGCGGTGCGCACCTGTCCCGACCACCCCGGCGTTCGCAACGTTCCCGGCGGCGCCTGTCGTGCGTGCGGCGGCCCCTGCCGGTCGGTGCCGGACGAACTCGTGCACCCACCGGCCCCGCCGCGACCGCCCGAGCCGGGCGGGGGAGGGGAGGGGCCGGGTATCGCGGAACCGGCGGGGGAGGAGACCTGCGAACTCGAACCGGCCCTCACCGCACGCATCCTGGTATCGCTCATGGGAGGCGGGCCGACCGCCGCCGACGCCGACCCCGCACGCGTGGCGGAAACCGTGCGGGGGACGCCGCCAGCGCACCCGCCCGCGCGTCAGGCGATCATCGACCGGCTCCGCCGACGGCTCGCCGCCCGATGCCCCGGCGGCGGGCACGGCCCAGCGGCAGACGCGGCACGGCGGACACGCGGCCCGTCAGCGGGCCTGGAGCGAGGCGAGGAACTCGTCGGTCCTTTGGACCTCGTCGCGGTCGTAGGTGCTGACGTTGGCGAGCACCTCGGAACCGCCGGTGCGGTCGAGGAGGTCGGTGAGCGCGTCCGCCACCTGCTCGGGAGTGCCCGCGATCGCGGAGTCCATCCAGCCGTGCACCTCCCTGCGCTTCCTCTCCCGGCTCGTCTCGCCCAGCAGCCGACGCACCTCCTCCACGGGTCGGAGCGCGCGGAACTCCCCGACCTCCCGCGAGTCCGCGTACGCCCAGGCCTCGGGCAACAGCAGGTCGCGGGCGCGCTCCTCGGTCTCCGCGACGGCGACGTCCACGTTCACGACCAGGTAGGGAGCGGGCGCGGCCGGGCTCGGACGGAAGTCCTCGAAGTAGGCGGCGATCCTGTCCGGGTCGCGAAGGACCGGCCCTCCGACCACCGCCGGAAGCCCCAGCTCGGCGGCGAGTGCCAGCCCGTTCCGGACGGCGAGCAGGAACACCGGCGGAGGCGCCACGCTGGGTTTGGCGGTGATCCCGGCCCGCCCGCCCAGGTACTCGCGGACCCTTTCGACCTCGGCCGGGTACTCGCCCTCGCCCAGGGCGGTGCGCCCGAGCGCACGCCGGATCGGAGCGGTGAAGCCGAGCGAACCGCCCAGCCCCAGGTCGATCCTGCCGGGGAAGAGCGCCTCCAGGAGCAGCGCCTGCTCGGCGATCACCAGCGGGCTGTGGTTGGGGACCATGACCCCGCCCGTGCCCAGGCGGATACCGCGCGTGCGGGCGCCGATGGCCGCGAGCAGCAGGGTGGGGGCCGAGCTGGCGATACCGGGCACCGCGTGGTGCTCGGCGGTCCAGAACCGGTGGAACCCGAGTTCCTCCGCGCGCACGGCCCTCTCGACGGTCGTCGCGATCGTCTGCGCGTCGGACTCGCCGCTGCGCGTCCGTGAGCGGTCAAGCAGGGAGACCCGCATCGGTTCTCGCCTCCGTCCGTGTGGTGGGACAGCGCATCTTCCTCCGCCCGGAGAGTACTCGCCGCGAGCGCGGATGCGGGTTCCGGGCTCCGGGCTCCGGGCCCGTCAGCGGTTCCCTCAGTCCGGTTCCGGACCGGTACGCACTCCCTCCCACCGGTCCGTCCGCGCGACCGACCGTCTTCGGAGGGGACGCAGGCACAAGCGGCCCCCGGGCGACGAACCGTCGCCCGGGGGCCGCACGCGCCAGCCGGTGTCAGACCCGGGTCATGGTGGAGTCGTAGCCGCCCCCGCCGGGGTAGACCCATGCGCCGGTGACGGTGTCGCCGTCGGCGCTGAAGGTGCCCTCGTAGTAGGCGGGGCCGCCCTTCGCGCCGCCCCAGATGGTCAGCCTGTCGCCGACCAGCTCGTAGGCGTAGTCCAGCGTGTTGCCGACCGAGTCGTAGAAGCGCGAGACCACGTCCGCGCCGACCGGTTCCCCGAACGGCCGCAGGTTGCCGATCACCTCCATGCCGGTGACGACCTGGCCGAACTGCGAGAGTTCGACGTGCTGGAGCAGGAAGAAACCGCCGGGCATCCACTCGTAGCGCACGGTTCCCTCGGCTCCGCCGGTGACCGTCCAGGTGCCGACCAGGCGGTCCAGGGCCCTGAGGTCGGCGCTCGGCTCGTAGGTCTCCGGCATCCCGTGGTTCTCCGACGTCTCGTGGGTCTCGTTCATCTCGGACATCCCG
This sequence comes from Nocardiopsis sp. CNS-639, assembly GCF_000381685.1. NCBI lineage: Bacteria > Bacillati > Actinomycetota > Actinomycetes > Streptosporangiales > Nocardiopsidaceae > Nocardiopsis > Nocardiopsis sp. CNS-639. The sequence continues at coordinate 435,515 of NZ_KB906855.1, read as the reverse complement.
TTCTCCTTGTGTGTCGTGGCGGGTGTTCGCCGTTACCTCGGAGGCGCGGGCCGGTCCTCGACATGCTTTTGATGTGACTCAGGTCACCTTGCAATCGTGTCGAGAACCCCGGACCCGCCACGAGGTAGCGGCAGGAACCCACCAAGGAGGAACCCATGGCCACTACCGCCACCACCGCCGCGACCACCACCACTGCCCCCGCGGCCCGCCGTCCGCCCCCGTCCCCGCGCCGTGCCGTCTGACCGACCCGTACTCTTTCGCCCGAACGTTCGACAGAAGGAACCGCCATGAAGTACCTGCTGCTCAGCTACACCCCGGCCGCCGCCTGGGACGCCGCGACCGCCGAAACCCCCTCCGAGGAGGCGCTGGCGGCGTTCGCCGCCTACCAGGAGTTCGAGCGGGAGCTGATCGAGACCGGCGAGTTCGTCAGCAGCGAGGGCCTGGGGCACCCGGCGGTCAGCACCACGGTCCGCAGGGCCGACGGCGGCGTGGTGGCGACCGACGGGCCCTTCGCGGAGCTGAAGGAGGTCCTGGCCAGCTTCGCCGTGATCGACGTGGCCAGCCAGGAACGGGCCGTGGAGATCGGTTCGCGCATCGTCGAGGCGCTGGGTGAGCCGATCGAGATCCGGCCGATCATGGGCGAGGACTTCACGGCGTGAACGACCGCGACCGTGCGCAGCGGCGCCCGACGGTGGCGGACGGCCGGCGCGACGGCGGGCGGCGGCCCCCCGGCGTGGACGCGGACGTCGAGCACCTGCTGCGCACCGAGGCGCCGCAGGTGCTCGGCGCCCTGGTGCGGCGTTTCGGCCGCTTCGACGCCGCCGAGGAGGCGGTGCAGGAGGCGCTGCTCGCCGCGAGCCGGGCCTGGCCCGCCGACGGCGTGCCGGAGAACCCGCGCAGCTGGCTGATCCGCGTCGGCTACCGGCGCCTGGTCGACCTCCTCCGCGCCGAACAGGCCAGACACCGGCGCGAACAGGAGATCGGCGCCGCCGAACTGGCCATGCGGGAGCCGGACCGGCGGGCGGGGCCCGCCCGGGAGAGCGACGACAGCCTGGCCCTGCTGTTGCTGTGCTGCCACCCCGCGCTGAGCGCCGCCTCCCAGGTGGCGCTCACGCTGCGCGCCGTGGGCGGCCTGACCACCGCCGAGATCGCGCACGCCCACGGGACCTCGGAGAACACCATGGGAACGCGGATCAGCCGCGCCAAGCAGCAGCTGGCCCGCGCCGGAGCCCGCTTCACTCCGCCGACCGACGCCGACCGCGACAGCCGGATCACGGCGGTGGCGAAGGTGCTCTACCTGGTCTTCAACGAGGGCTACACGACCTCCGAGGGCGACCAGCTCGCCCGCGTCGACCTGACCGGGGAGGCCATCCGGCTGACGCGCATGCTCCACGACGCCCTGCCCGACGACGCCGAGGCCACCGGACTGCTCGCGCTCATGCTGCTCACCGAGGCGCGCCGTCCCGCGCGCACCGGCGGCCACGACGAGCTGGTGCCCCTGGACGAACAGGACCGGTCGTTGTGGAACGCCGACCTCGTCCGCGAGGGCACCGCGCTCATCGACGGTGTGTGGAACCGCGGTGAGGTCGGCCCCTACCAGCTGCAGGCGGCGATCGCTGCCGTGCACGCGGCGGCCCCGGTGCCGGAGCGGACCGACTGGGTGCAGATCGCGGTGCTCTACCTGTGGCTCGAACGGCTCAGCCCCACCGCTCCCGTGCGGTTGAGCCGGGTGGTGGCGGTGGCCAAGGCGTACGGTCCGGCGCGGGGACTGGCGCTGCTGGACGACCTCGACCGACGCTTCGGGCTCGGCCGGGACCCCCTGACCCGGCAGCGTGAACGCGCGGTGCGCGCTCACCTGCTGGAGACGACCGGGAAGGGGGAGGGCGCGGCGGCGCTGTACCGGGAGGCGGCCTCCCTGACCGGCAACCGGGTCGAGCGGCGGTTCCTGCTGGACCGCGCCGACCGCCTCGGCTGAGGGCGGGACCGCGACGCCGGTCGGCTCGGTCGTTCGCTGACGCCTCCGCCGGAGGGGCCTGCGGCCCGGGGCCGCAGGCCCAGTCCTGTGCTCACAGGCGTTCCGCGCTCACGAGCGATGATGAAGATCTACATCGTCAAGGCGACGGTTCGCCACCCCCTTAGGAGCCCGATCCCATGCAGCGCACGCCAATGGGAAAAAGTCCGGTGCCGAGGTCGCAAGGCGCCGTCAGTCCTCAGCCGCAGGAGCGCGAACCCCCGGCCGCGCCGGCGGCCGGGGCCCGCTTCCGCGGCACCGTCAGGGGTTGGAGTACATCTGCACCACGACGCGGTCGAAGCGGCGCGCCTTGAGGTCCTCACGGGTGATGGTCCAGTACAGGATCCCCATCGGCACCCCGACCCACTGCGCGAGCAGGACCCAGTCCTCAGGGCTGGACCACTGTTCGCCCTCCTCCGGGAACGCCGAGGCGCGTGCCGGGTCCCCGTAGCCGTCGAAGTCCGCGGCGTAGCCGCCGATCTGCCACTCGCCGCCCCCGTCGGTCTGCTCGGACCAGACCTCCTGCAACGTCTCCGCGTGGGGGTGCTGGGCGAGGGTCTCGTCCTCGACGGGGCAGGAGGGCAGTCCCACGCCGGGGACCAACCGCAGGTCACCGGTGCGCCGCAGCTCCTCGTCCAGGTCCTCGGGGGAGTCGTACTCGTAGGGCTCGTAGCTCGGTGAGGACTCCCGCTCCTCCACCGGCGTCCCCGCCGGGACGTACGCGGCGCCGCCCGGGATGACGAACTCGTCCAGCTCGACGTTCGCGAACAGGAGCAGGTGGCCGTCGGGCGGCAGCGGGATGTCGGTGGCCTCCGGCGGGATCGCGGCCAGGTCGAGCGTCGCGATGAGCTGGTGGTCGTCGCGGTTGTCGGGGTCGCCGTCCCACACCGTGCCCGGGGTGGGCGCGTCCGGCGGGAGCATCAGCGGAGTGCCGAGCCTGCCGACGACCGGGCCGCCGCCGTCGCGCGCCGTCCGCAGCTTCGGGCGGGCCAGCCCGAGCCACCGGGCGACGTCGTCCGCCGGAACCCCCTTGTCGAGCGCCTGCTCCCGGAACCTGTCCAGCCACCACAGCACCGACGCGGGCAGGGCCCTGACCGACGGGTGCAGCACCCCCGCGCCGAACTCCCAGCCGGGCTCCGGCGCCACCACGCCCGGCTCGTCCAGCCCCGCGAGCCACTCGGCGGCGGACGAGCGCGTCCCGGCGTCGGCGTCCGATAGCGCGGCCACCGCTGCCGCCCGGGCGTCCGGGTGGTCGCCGAGCACGCGCCGGGCCGCCAGCCGGTGGCGGTTCGCGCCGAGCGCGAGCGAGGTCAGGCGCGGGACCAGGGCCTCGGGGGCGGCCGGGAAGCGTTCGAGGATGGTCAGGATCATCGCCCTCGTGTCCACGGCGGACTCGTCCGGATGCCGCCTCCCGTCGCCGCCGTCGAGGTACTCGTCCGCCAGGTCCAGGCGCTCGGCGAACAGGGGCCACCAGCGCTCGGCGTCCTCGGGGGTCAGGAAGGCACCGATCTTGCGCCTGTGGGAGTCCGTGCGGGTGACCAGGAGCGAGGCGGTCCGCCGGTCCGCGTCGGACATCCCGGCAGCGCGGAACGCGTCACGCAGGGCGCGGACGTCGGGCATCAGCGCCGTCCTCCCCTCGACGCCGTGCCAGGAACGGTCCCCGTCGGACCCGCCCCCGGCCCCCAGCGTCCGCAGCTCCTCCGCCAGGTCAGCGTCCTGCGGTGCGGCGACGTCGGGCACGGGGACGGCGGCCTCCGCGGTCCTCAGCGCCCGCACCCGGGAGGCGGCCCGGCGCAGCAGCCGCTCGCGCTCGGGGTCCTGAGTTCCGGCGCCGTCCTCGGCCAGGACCTCCTCGATCGCCGCGGCGCCGCCGTCGAGGTCGGCCAGGCGGGCCAGGACGTCCGGCAGACGGTCCGGCGGTGCGGTCCGCAGGTGCCGTCGCAGCAGGTCCACCTGGCGGGGGCCGTCGATCCGGGCCAGGGCGGACAGTGCCTGAGCGCGAACGCTCGCCTCGGCGTCCACCGCCAGTTCGGCGGCGAGTTCCGCGTGCGTCTGCGGGCTGTGCGCGCACCGGTCCGCCACGTATCTGCGAGTGTTCAGAGCGGACCCGGTGACGACGTCCGCGAGCGCGTCGGCATGCCGGGCGAGGAACGCGACGCCCGCCTCGCTCTCCAGGAGCCGGTGCCGACGGAACGGCCAGTGGCGGGAGTCCGTGTACAGCAGCGCCGACAGGGCGGCGTGCACGGGAGTCCGACCGGGTGCGCCGCCCGCCCGGGCGACCTCGGTGAGGGTGTGGGCGTCCCATCGCCGCTGGGCGTCGTCGGCGTCGGTCCCGCCGTCCGCGCCCTGGACACGGAGCACGTCGTCGGCCAGCACGAGGAGCCACGACGGCTCCCCGGACGACGGGGCGTCGCCGGTGACCGCGTGCAGCACCTGTCCGAACCGGACGAGCAGGTCGATCGGCGCGAACCGGTAGAGCACCAGCCGTGCCGCGTCGGCCTCCCGGAGCGACCAGCCGGGATGCGCGTCGGCGACGGCGGCCAGCCGGTCGGCCGACCAGACCGCGTCCGGTTTGGCGACCATGTCGGCGCCGGTCGGCCGCTCCCGCAACGCCGCCAGGGCCTCCGGTCGGGTGCCGCTCAGCACGTGCTCGACGACCGGTTCGTGGGCCTCGGACAGCCGCAGCGGCGCGAGGCAGTCCCGTACCGCCGCCGCCACCCGGGCAGCGGTGTCCGTATCGCCGCCCGAGACAGCCGTTCCTGCTTCAGATTCGTACATGCCGGAAGACTAGGGGCAAGTTCGGACACACGCCTTCGCAGCCGCGTCTTCGGTCGGACCCGCGCCTACCGGATCGGGAGGTGGCCACCGAGGCACCCGGCGGCGGCGGACGGCCCGCCCCGTCAGAGCAAGCCCTTCAGGTAGGAGGCCGTGCGGCTGTCCGGGGCCGCCGCGACCTGCGCGGGCGTGCCCTGAGCGACGATCCGGCCCCCCTGCGATCCGCCGCCCGGGCCCAGGTCGATGACGTGGTCGGCGGTGGCCACGACCCGCATGTCGTGCTCGGCCGCGACCACGGTGGCGCCCGCGCCGACGAGGTCGCGCAGGCGGCCGACGAGGACGTCGGTGTCGTGGGGGTGGAGACCGGTGGTGGGCTCGTCGAGCAGGTAGACCGTGTCGGCGACCCGGCGGCGCTGGAGTTCGGTGGCGAGTTTGATCCGCTGGGCCTCGCCGCCGGACAGCTCCGTCGCGGGCTGGCCCAGGCGCAGGTAACCCAGGCCCACCCCGGCGAGGGTCTCCAGGGAGCGCCGCACCGACGGCTCCTCGGTGAAGAACCCCGCCGCCTCCTCCACCGACATCGCGAGCACGTCCGCGACCGTGCGCCCCCGGTACCGCACCCGGAGGGTGTCGTCGTTGTAGCGCGAGCCGCCGCAGGCCGGACAGGGGGCGTAGGTGGTGGGCAGGAACAGCAGCTCCACCGACACGAACCCCTCGCCCTCGCACTCCGGGCAGCGTCCCCCCACGACGTTGAAGGAGAACCGGCCGGGCCCGTAGCCGAGCGCGCGGGCCTCCTCGGTGGCCGCGAACAGCTTGCGCACCGTGTCGAAGAGCCCGGTGTAGGTCGCCAGGTTGGAGCGCGGCGTCCGCCCGATGGGCTGCTGGCTGACCCACACCACCCGGCCGTGTTCGGCGGCCAGGTCCGCGATCTCCGCCAGCAGGGAGGACTTGCCCGAGCCGGACACGCCGGTGAGGGCGGTGAACACGCCGAGGGGGATGTCGGCGTCCAGCCCTTCGAGGTTGTTGCGGGTGGCCCCGCGCAGCTCCAGGTGCCCGCCGGGGGTGCGGGGCCGGTGCTCCGGGAGGTCGCCGCCGAACAGGTAGCGGCGTGTCACCGACTCCGGGACCCCGCGCAGGCCGGGGACCGGGCCGCTGTACAGGACGCGCCCGCCGTGCTCGCCCGCCCCCGGCCCGACGTCGACGATCCAGTCCGCGCCGCGCACGACGTCCAGGTCGTGCTCGACGAAGCACACGGTGTTGCCCCCGTCGCGCAGGCGCCGCAGGGTCTTGGAGAGCGCCTCGACGTCGGCCGGGTGCAGGCCCGCGGAGGGCTCGTCCAGGACGTAGACCACCCCGAAGAGCCCCGTGCCCAGCTGGGTGGCCAGCCGGATCCTCTGGAACTCCCCGGTGGACAGGGTCGGCGCCGGTCGGGCCGCGCTCAGATAGCCCAGGCCCAGCTCCGCCAGAATCCCGACCCGTGCCGTGATCTCCCCGACCAGCGCCCCCGCCGCGCCCGGGTCCTCCGCCCAGGGGCGCAGCAGCGTCACCAGTTCGGTCAGGGGCAGCGCCGCCAGTTCGGCGATGGTGTGCCCGGCGAAGGTGACGCGCAGCGCCTCCTGTCGCAGCCGCCGACCGCCGCACTCCGGGCAGGTCCGGTCCACCATGAACTCGGCGGCCCTGCGCCGCCGGGCCTCACTGGCGGAGGAGGCGTACGCCTTGAGCACCAGCCTGCGCGCGCTGCTGTACTTGCCCTGGTAGGGCCGGTGGACACGCCCCGCCTCACGGACCGGGTGGACGGTCACCACGGGCTGCTCCTCGGTGAACAGGATCCAGTCGCGCTCGTCTTGGGGCAGCTCCCGCCAGGGCCGGTGGATGTCGTACCCGAGGGTGTCGAGGATGTCGCGCAGGTTCTTGCCCTGCCAGGCCCCGGGCCAGGAGGCGACCGCCCCCTCGGCGATGCTCAGCCCGGGGTCGGGCACCAGCGAAGCCTCGGTGACCTCGTGCTCGACCCCCTCGCCGTGGCACGTCGGGCAGGCCCCGGCCGCGGTGTTGGGGGAGAAGGAGTCCGAGTCCAGGCGCCGCGCCCCGGGCGGGTAGTCGCCCGCCCGGGAGAAGAGCATGCGCAGCGTGTTGGACAGCGTGGTGAGGGTGCCCACGGTGGAGCGGACCGAGGGCGCCGAGCGCGGCTGGGCGAGCGCCACGGCGGGCGGCATCCCGGTGACCTCGTCCACCTCCGGGGCCGGGAGCTGCTGGAGCAGGCGCCTGGCGTACGGCGCCACCGACTCCAGGTACCGGTGCTGGGACTCGGCGTAGAGGGTTCCGAAGGCCAGGGAGGACTTCCCCGACCCGGAGACGCCGGTGAAGGCGACCAGGGCGTCGCGGGGCAGCTCCGTGTCCACGTTCTTGAGGTTGTGGATGCGGGCGCCGCGCACCCGGATGCGGTCGTCGTGGTTGTCCATGGGACAAGGATTACCCGGTCACGGAACCGGAGCGGACCCGCGGACCGCCCGGGCACGGCGCACCTCGGCGCGCACCGGCCCTCCCGCCGGGGGATGCGGGCGGGGCCGGAACCGGCGGGTTCCCCGTCCGCGTCGCGACGAAGAAAGCCTCCCGGCGCGGCCGACCTCCCCACTCGGCGGGGCCGTCGCCCGGGTGGAGCGGCGGCGGGTGGGCGGCGTCGCGTCGCCGCCCACCCTTCACCGGGTGCCGGGGTTGCCTGCCGTGCGGCCGGGGCTGCCCGGGGCCGGGGTCAGCGGCGCGCGGCCCACACGGCGCGTTCGGTGCGCACGGCCAGGTCGTCGCGGCGCAGGATGCTGTGCGGGCCGTCGGTGTCCAGGAGCCGGTCGAGCGCGGCCAGGTCCTCGGGGGAGAGCTCTCCGGCGACGCCGGTGCGGATGCGCCGCAGGCCGCTGAGCGCGTAGCGGCCGACCGCTTCGCTCTGGGAGCCCCCGATGTCCACGGCGATCGTGCGCTCACCCTCGACCGTGAAACCGGCGGCGGTCAGCATCGGGCCCCAGTCGGCGCCCCGGTGGGGCATGTGCTCGGTGTGGAGGCGGTCGGCCGCTGCGTGGACGCGCTCCTCCAGGCCGGGCCGCTCCTCGGGGGCGTCCTCGGGCAGGAAGCGGGGGAACCCGGCCAGCTCGACGACGGCGAACAGGCCGCCGGGCGCGAGCGCGTCGTGGACGCTGCGCAGCGCGCGGTCGGGGCGGGCCATGTGGTGCATCGAGGCCGAGGCCCACACCAGGTCCGGTGAGCCCAGGTCGGGCCAGTCGGGGGCGTCGAGGTCGGCCCGCACGGTGCGCACCCGCTCCTCGACGCCGAGGGTGCGCGCCTTGTCGCGCAGCCGCTGGAGGTGTCCGTCGGAGGTGTCGACGGCCGTGACGCGCGCGTCGGGGAAGCGGTCGAGGAGGGCGAAGGTGCCCGCGCCCGTGCCGCAGCCCAGGTCCACGATCCGACGCGGGTCCGCCGTCAGCGGCAGCCACGCCGTGATGGAGTCCGTGTGCTCGGCGAGGACCTCGGCGTCCAGGTCGAGGATCTCCGCCTGGACGTCGGCGTCGTACTCCTGGTGGTCGTGTTCCCGGTGGTCGTGTCCCTGGTGGTGGTCGTGCTGGGCGCCGTGGCCGTGGTCGTGCGAGTGCGTCTGGTCCATGGTCTCCACGGTAGGACGCCCATGCGCCCCAAGCATGAAGGTTCCCGTTTTGCGCAAGACAATGGCCGGATGTGCTGCCCGACGCGCAAGACGCGGTCCTCGCGCGGTCGGCGCGGCCGATCCTCAGGCGTCCTGGGCGCCTGGGCCGTCCTCCTCCCGCTGGTGGCCGCGGCGGGCGTCGCGGTCGAAGATGCCCAGGATCTCGCACGGTCCGCCCTCGGCGCCGATGGCGTGCGGCGTCATCGTGGGGAACTCGGCGGCCTGGTTGGTCTCGACGCGAAAGCGCCGGTGGCCGAGCATCAGCGTCGCGGTGCCGGACAGGACGACGAGCCATTCGCGCCCGGGGTGGGCCCGCATGCGGGCCGGGTTGTCGGGCGGCGGTTCGGTCACGCGCTGGCGCACCACGCTCATGCCGGGGTCGCCCTTGACGGGCCAGCGCATCCGGCCGCGGGCGCCGTCGATCATCGGGCTGATGACGACGTCGTCGTCGGCCGCCTCCACGAGCTGGTCCAGTGTGGTGTCCAGCGCTCGGGCGAGGGTGACCAACTGGTCCAGGGCGAGGCGGCGCCGACCGTTCTCGATGCGGCTCAGCGAGGACTGGCTGAGGTGGGCGCGTTTGGCCAGTTCCTCCAGGGACCAGCCCTGCGCCACCCGCAGGGCGCGGATGCGCCTGCGCACGAGGCCGTCCAGCTCTCCGTCTTCTTGCGTCATGGGCATCATGGTATGCCTTTGATGCAAAGCCGAAGGCGGCGGCCCGTGCGGGGGCCGCGTTCACCGCCGGGCGGCCAGCACCGCCGCGAGGCCCTCCCACAGGTCGTCGACGGAGTACCCGGGGACCTCCAGCGACAGGAAGTGTCCGCCGCGTTCGGGGGACCCTTCCCCCAGCCGCTGGCCCGGCCCTTCCGGGCGGGCCCTACCCCGGGTGAGCGGTCGTCGGGAGGGCGTTCTCGACCAGGTCGCGCAGTTGGGAGCGGGCGGTGACGCCCAACTTGGGGAAGCTGCGGTAGAGGTGCGAGCCGACCGTGCGCGGAGAGAGGAAGAGCTTCTCGCTGATCTCCCGGTTGGTCAGCCCGCGGGCGGCGAGCCTGATGATCTGCTGCTGTTGCGGGGAGAGCCGGGAGAGCGCGTCGGGGGCCGCGTCCGTGACGTCGAGGCCGGCGGCGCGCGACTCGGACCGGGCGCGCTCGATCCACGGACGCGCCCCCAGACGCCGGAAGACCTCCAGAGCCTCGGTGAGCGGCCCCCGCGCCTCGGTGACGCGCCGACGGCGCCGCAACCATTCGGCCAGGTCCAGCAGGGTCTGGGCCCGCTCGAAGGGCCAGTGCTCCAGCCGCGGATCGGCAAGGGCCGCCCGGAAGTGCGCCTCGGCGTCCTCGGGGTCCGCCAGGAGGGCACGGGCCCGGCTGATCAGCGCGCGCAGCCGGGGCGAGGCGCCGTCTCCGAGCGCGCGTGCGCAACGCTCGACGATCGCGGCGGCCTCCGCGCGCCGACCGCCGCGCGCGGCGGCGGCCGCCAGGTCCGCGAGGGCCGGGTAGGAGGCGTGGTAGTGCACCGGAGCGCCGTCCGCGGTGAAGACCATGCGGAGTTGGTCGTACGCGTCCTCGTACCCGCCTTCCGCGACCGCCGCGGCACCGAGCGCGCGACGGGCGTAGACGGACACGGATCGGCTCTCCATCGGATCGATCAGGGCGAACACGTCCCCGACCCGGGCCCGGGCCGCCGCCGTGTCCCCCTGGTAGGCCAGCACGGTGGCCTCCACCGCGGCCGCGCACGCCACGGCGTGGTCGAGACCGGCCCTCGCCCCGACGGCGGCGGTGCGGGCACAGGCCTCGCGTGCCCGATCCCACCGCCCCTGTTCCACGTAGCTCCAGGCGGCAGCACCCTCCAGGCCCTCCGGAAGCGGCCCCTGTGACTTCCAGCGGTCGAACGCCTCGTCGAAGGCGCGGACGGCCTGCGGGGTCTCGTCCAGGAGCCACGCCATGACCGCGAGAGCGGTGAGCCGGTCGGGCTGACGCTCCGCCTCGCGGACCAACCGCGGAAGCAGGGAGAGGAGTTCGGCCCTGCCCTCGAAGGGGTCCGACACGGCCCTCACCCAGACGCGTGGCCATGCGTGTGACGCGTCCCCGGGGAGTCGCTCCAGGGCGGCCTGGATCCGGCGCCGTTGGGCGTCCTCCCCGGAGTAGAAGCGGACCACGGCGGCATCGGCCAGCAGGTCCAGCGCGGTGGCGGGCCGCGAGACCGCCGCCTGCTCGGCGGAACGGACCAGTCGTGAGAAGACCACGGTGTGGCGCACGGTCAGCACCGCCAGCCGTCCGACCTGCGCGGTGACGGATGCCAGGAGCGATGGGTCCTCGGTGTGCGCGCGTGCCTCGGCGGCCAGTTCCTCGACCCAGGAGATGTCGCCGGTGAACACGGCCGCCGAGGCCGCTTCGACCAGCAGCCTGGCCCTGTCCTCGCGCCGCGGTGCGAGTTCGGCGGCGCGTCGCAGGGCACTGGCCGCCGCCGCGTGGCCGCCGCGACGGCGGGCCCGACCGGCGGTCCGCTCCAACTCCGCCGACACGGCCGCGTCGGGGCCTAGGCAGGCGGCGGCGAGGTGCCAGGCACGCCGATCCGGTTCGTCCCGCAGTAACTCGGCGAGTGCGAGATGGGCCTCGCGCTGTGAGGCGGGGGACGCGGCGTGGTACGTGGCGGACCGGGTCAGGGGGTGGCGGAACCGGACGTCGAGACCGGTCCGCCGGACCAGCCCGGCCCGTTCGGCGGGCAGCCACGCGTCGTCCCCGGCGTGCGGCAGCCCGACGGAGGCGACGATCGCGGAGTCGACGCTGTCCATGGCGGCCAGGAGCAGCAGGGCCTGCCCGCTGGAGGCGGGCAGGTCGTTCAGACGGGCCGCGAAGACCCCCTCCAGGTGATCGGTGAGCGGGAGCGGACCCGGGGAGGGCGGCCCCGCGGCCGCGTCGTGCGCGGCGGACGCCCTCGTCAGTTCGGTCAGCGCCAGCGGGTTGCCGCCGGCCTGGTCGAGGATCCGCGCTCTGACCCGGCCGACGGGACTGCCCGGCTGCATGTCCAGCAGCCGGTTGGCGGCGGCGTCGCCGAGTGCTTCCAGCGCGAGCGTCGGCAGGTGGCGGTCGAGCCCCGGCAGGCGGTCGCCGGTGCGGACCCCGAACAGCATCGTCACCGGTTCGCCCTCCAGCCGTCTGGCGGCGAAGGACAGCACGTCCAGGGAAGCGCGGTCGAACCACTGCGCGTCGTCGAGCACCACGAGCACGGGGCGCCGGTCACCCAGGGCCGAGAGCAGACTCAGGACGGCGACCCCGATGAGCATGGGGTCGGATTCTGTCGTGGCCGACCCCGCGCCGAAGGCGTCGCGCACCGCCGTGCGCTGCCTCTCCGGCAGCGCGTCCACCCGGGCCGAGACCGGCCTCAGCAACTGGTGCAGCGCGGAGAACGCCAGGCCCGACTCCGACTCGCTCCCCTCGGCGCGCAGGACGCGGGCACCGCTCGCTTCGGCCCGGCGCGCCGCGGAGCCCAGCAGCGCGCTCTTTCCCATGCCCGGGTCGCCGACCAGCACCAGGACCCGGTCGGTCGACGTCGAGTCCACCGCGCGGAAGAGGCGCGCCAACTCCATGTCCCGGCCGACGATCGGTTCCGCTGGATCCGGGTCCGGCCACGTGACCGCACCGGGGCCGCCTGCGTGCTCGCCCACGGGGTCTCCAGGAGTCGTGGCTCCCCGGTCGGAGCCGCCTTGCCTTGGCCCACCCAGGCTACAAGCGGCGGAGCCGGTGCCGGGGCGTGTGCGCAGGTGCAGTCACGTGACGGATACCGCGTGCACCGAGGCCGCCCCTAGGGTCCCAAGAAAGCATCCGAATCACTGAGGAAGCCTCATGGAACAAATGCAACTCGGCAATGTCACGATCACCCGGGTCCGGGAGTACTACGGTTCCGTGGAAATGACGCCCGACACCTTCTTCCCGGAGGTTTCCAAGGAGCTCTGGGACGACGGCGCCCCCTTGCTGAGCCCGTATTTCGTGGATTTCGAGGCCAATACGGTGAACTCGGCGATCCAGACCTGGGTGCTGCGCAGCGGGGGCAAGACCATTCTCGTCGACACCGGTGTGGGCAATCACAAGGAACGCCCGTACGCGCCCGTCTGGAGCCGTCTCGAAACCGACTTCCTGGCCAATCTCGCCCGCGCCGGAGTCGCGCCCGAGGATGTGGACATCGTGGTCAACACACATCTGCACATCGACCATGTGGGCTGGAACACGTACCTGGACGGGCGGAACTGGGTTCCCACCTTCCCCAACGCCACGTACCTGATGCCCAAGGACGACTTCGACTTCTGGAACCCCGAGAACGGCCACAATCCGCGGTTGGGCCGCGGCAACCAGAACGTCTTCGAGGACAGCGTGGCCCCCGTGCACGAGGCCGGCCAGACGCTGCTGTGGGAGACCAGCCACCAGATCGACGCCGACCTGCGCCTGGACGCGGCTCCCGGGCACACCCCCGGTTCCTCCGTGCTGACCCTGGCCTCCGGAACGGACCGGGCCGTGTTCGTCGGCGACCTGCTGCACAACCCGGTGCAGATCCTCGAACCGGACGCCAACAGCTGCTTCTGCGAGGACCCCGCGGGCGCCCGCGCCACCCGCCGCGAGGTCCTGGGCAGGGCGGCCGACGACAACACCCTCGTGATCCCCGCGCACCTGGGCGGCCACGGCGCCGCCGAAGTGGTGCGCGACGGGGACAAGTTCGCCATCAAGGGCTGGGCCCCCTTCGCCCCGTACACCCAGCAGGGCTGAGGCCAGCGGAAAGGCATGCCTGTGAACCACCACCCCGACCCCGTCGTGACCACCGCTCGGGGAGCGGTCCGCGGTCGACGCCACAACGGCGTCACCGCCTTCCTGAACATCCCGTACGCCGCCGCTCCCCGCGGCGCCGACCGGTTCGCGCCGCCGCGACCGCACGAGCCCTGGGACGGCGTACGGGACGCCACCGTGCCGGGACCCAACGCGCCCCAGGCCGAACGCGGACTCGGCGGCGTGGACATGACCCCCTACTTCGGCGACGGTTGGAGCCGCGGAGACGACTACCTCACCGTCAGCGTCTGGGCGCCCGAGACAGCGGACGGCGGCCTGCCCGTCATGGTGTTCGTCCACGGAGGGGGGTTCGTCGCCGGCTCCACACGCTCCGCGATGTACGACGGCAGCGGTTTCGCCCGTGACGGCGTCGTCCTCGTCACCCTGAACTACCGGCTCGGTATCGCCGGGTTCCTCGACATCCCCGGAGCACCCGCCAACCGCGGCCTGCTCGACGTCGTCGCCGCGCTGGGCTGGGTCCGCGAGAACGCCGCCGCCTTCGGCGGTGACCCGCGCCGGGTCACCCTCTTCGGCCAGTCGGCCGGAGCGACCATCGTCGGCGCCGTCCTCGCCACCCCCGAGGCCACGGGCCTCTTCCGGCGGGCGATCGTCCAGAGCGGCAGCGGACTGGGGGCGTTCACGACCGAGCAGGCCGCCCGCGTCACCGGCGCCGCGGCCGAACTCCTCGGCGTCCGGCCCCATGCCGACGCCTTCGCGCAGATCTCCGACGACCGCCTGGTCGAGGCCGCCTCCAAGCTCGCGGGCATCGACCTGCGGACCGGGACGCACCACGACCCGCTGATCGGCCTCAGCCCCTTCAGCCTGGTCCTCGACACACAGCCCGCCGCATCCGTCGCCGCCGGGCTCAGCGCGGACGTCGACCTGCTCATCGGGACCAACACCGAGGAGGGGAACCTCTACCTGGCCCCCGTGGGCGCCTACTCCACCTCGACCGCGTCCGACGTCGACGCGGCCGCGGCGCGCTCACACCCGGATCCGGCGCGGCTCGTCCGGACGTACCGGAGGGCACACCCTCAGGCGTCCTTCGGTGAGCTGCGGTCCGCCGTCATAGGCGACGCGCTGTTCGGCGCGGGCAGCTGGGCCCTGGCCAGCGCCCACGCCTCCCATCCGGGGTCCACCACCTTCGCCTACGAGTTCGCGTGGCGCTCCGACGCCCTGGACGGAGAACTCGGCGCCGCCCACGCGGTCGAGCTGCCCTTCGTCTTCGACCTCGCGCACCTGCCGCGGTTGCGCGGACCGGGCGGTCTGCTGGGGCGCGCAGAGCCCCCCGCGGACCTGGCCGCCCGCGTTCACGGGACCTGGATCCGGTTCGCCGGGACCGGCGACCCCGGCTGGGCCCCCTACGACGACGAGCGCCGGGCCACGATGCGCATCGACACCGAGTGGACCCGGGTCGACGACCCCCGGAGCGCGGAGCGGCGGGCCTGGACGGCGCCGTGACGTTCCGGGGCCGCCGTACCGCTCCCGCCCGCCCGAGCTGAGGAAGGGCGCTGGCCCCTCGGCCCGGCGGGACCGCGGTTCGTGGAGCACCCGTGCAACCGGCTGTCGCGCCGGCTCCGGCGTCGTCCGGGCAGGGGGAGGAGCAGCTCCCGCTAGTGCCGTGACGAGGGCTCGGGTGCCGCGAGGCGGAGCTGGAGACGGGTGAGCTTGTCGTGGTCCAGGGTGCCCGGCTCCGCGCTGAACACGACCACGCGCAGGTCGGTGCCCGGCACGGCCAGGGTCTGGCAGTCGAGGTCGAGCACGCCGAGTTCACCGTGGTCCACCCGCTTGCGCAGCGTCGCACGCGGCCGCACGTCGTGCCGCCGCCACTGCTCCGCGAACCCGGGGTCGCGCGCGGCGAACTCGCCGACCAGCCGCCGCAGCGCGGAGTC
The DNA here is from genome assembly GCF_000381685.1 of Nocardiopsis sp. CNS-639. NCBI lineage: Bacteria > Bacillati > Actinomycetota > Actinomycetes > Streptosporangiales > Nocardiopsidaceae > Nocardiopsis > Nocardiopsis sp. CNS-639. The sequence continues at coordinate 420,338 of NZ_KB906855.1, read as the reverse complement.
GTGCGGGCGGCGGGCCAGCGCCTCGCGCGTCTGGGCCGCCGCCTGCGCCGCGAACCCGCCCGCCGACTCCGGCGGCGCCGAGCACACCGTTCCGCCCAGGCGCATGGACAGCCGCAGCACGTTGCGCTCGGCCGGGGCCAGCGCGGCGAAGTCCGTGATCAGCGCGGACGCCAGGCCGTTCCAGGCCAGGACGTCGTGGCGGGCGTCGCAGACGTAGGCGGCGACCGGGCCGAGCCGCTCCAGCAGGGCGAGCACCCCCGCGGGGACCTGTCCGTCCGGGCCGGGCCGGGCGGGAGGCGCGTGCCCCGCGAGCCGGGACAGGTGCGCCCGCTCCGCCTCCGACAGCTCCAGAGCCCGCCCGATCGCGTCGATGACCTGCGGTGACGGGCGCGGCGCCCGGGCCTGTTCCAGCCGCTCGTAGTAGTTCACCGAGACCCCGGCCAGGTCGGCGACCTCCTCGCGCCGCAGCCCCGGTGTGCGCCGCGCGCGCCCGCCCGCGGTCTCGGGCAGGCCGACGTCGGCCGGGCGCAGGGCCTCGCGGCGGGCGCGCAGGAATCCGCCGAGTTCTCGTCTGTCCACGCCCCCAGCCTGCCACGCGCGCGGACGGCCAACCACGGACCACTGGTCCGGGGACGACGCGGCCGTTCCCCCGCGCGCCGTGCCCCGCCAGTGTGGCGGACGACGGACCGAACGACACGGGCCGAACGACACGGACCGGACGACGCAGGCGCGGACGGACCGAACACCCGAAGGGACCGAAGACATGAGCATCCTCGTCACCGGCGGCACCGGCAACACCGGCCGCCCCCTCACCGAGACGCTGCGGGCCCGCGGCGCGCACGTGCGCGTGGCCAGCCGCAGGCCGGGGCCCGGCGGCGTGCCCTTCGACTGGGCCGACCCCGTCACCCACGCCCGGGCACTCGACGGGGCGCGGGCCCTGTACCTGGTGCCGCCGCCGATGACCCTGGACCCCATGCCGACGGCCGGGCCGTTCCTGGCGGCGGCCCGGGCCGCAGGGGTGCGGCGCGTGGTGCTGCTCGGCTCGCTGGCGCGGCTGTCCGGGGCCCCGGGCGTCGCGGAGCTGGGCGAGGCCGTGCGGTCCTTCCCGGAGTGGGCGGTGCTGCGTCCGTCGGGGTTCATGCAGAACTTCACCGGGGCGCACCCGGTGGCGGCGGGTATCCGCGAGCGCGGCGAGATCCGCTCGGCGACGGGCGAGGGGAAGCTGGGATGGATCGACGCCGCCGACATCGCGGCCGTCGCGGCGCAGCTGCTCCTGGCGCCGGGTCCGGTGGCCGGTGAGCACGTGCTCACCGGCCCGGAGTCGTTCGGGTACGCGCGGGCGGCGGCGGTCATCGCCGAGGCCACCGGTCGGCCGGTGCGCCACACGCCCGCCCCGGTGTCCGAGCTGGTCCGGCGCAACCTGGACGCGGGCATGCCCGATCCCTTCGCCTCGGCGCTGGTCCGGGTGGACACCGACATCGCCGGGGGTAGCGAGGACCTCGTCACGGACACGGTCCACCGCCTGACCGGCCGCCCGCCCCGCACCTTCGCCGACTTCGTCCGTGCCCGCCCGCGGGAGTGGTCCGCCGCCTGATCGGCCGGGCGGGCCCGCCCGGTGGTCGGCGGTGCGGGGCCGTCGCCCGTCCCCGGGCGCGGCCCGGTCCTGCCCCGGCACGCGGACCGGCACCCCCGTCTCTCCTCTCGTCCACCGAGGTGAGGCGGGGTCACCGCACCCGGGGCACTGGTGTACGTTCTCTGACGTAGTCGTGGCTGGTTGCAGGCCGGTGCCGGGAAGGAGCTCCCGGCACCGGAGTCCCGCCAGTGCCGGTTGCGGTGAGACCCGTCCAGCCCGTCGAACGGATACGAGTGTCTCCGGCCCCGCCCGCGGAGGGTGTTTCCTCGTGGGCGAGGCAGGTACGCACCGGAGTGGCAGGTACGCACCGGACATGCCCGACCCTCGGCCTGGGGGTGTGCGAAGGTCCGTCGGACAAGGAGACGCTGTGGACGAGGATGCCGGTACGTACAGCGATTCGACCGGTGTGTCAGGCCGACACCGGTTCCTCGCGGAGGCGCTGGACAGCCTGAGCGCGGGTGTGTACGCCGTCGACGAGAGGGAGCGGATCGTCGCGGTCAACGCCACCGCTCTGCGACTGCTGGCCCGTTCGGCGGACGAGACGCTCGGGCAGGACCTGCGGTCGTTGCACCGGGACGCCCGGGGGCAGGCGGTCGTCAGGGAGACACGCGACGCCTCCCAGGAGGCGCCGTCCGGTCCCCTCTCCCGCGCGGGGGAGTCCTGGTTCGAGCGCGGCGACGGCACGCTCCTCCCCGTGTCGTGGTCCGCCGTGCCCTGTAAGCCCGACGGCTCCCAGGTCGCGGAGCTGGTCTTCTTCCAGGCCGTCGAGCAGGACGAGGAGACCCCCGGGCGCTCCGCCCCTCCCCGCCGGACACTGTCGGAGACGGAGCGGCTGGCCCTGCTGGCCGACACCACCGCACACCTGATCAACAACATCGACGTGGAGAAGTCCCTGCTCCGGGTGGTGGAGTTGATGCTTCCACGACTCGCGGACTGGGCGATCATCGACCTGATCACCGAAGGCGACGAGGTGTCCCGCTCCCTGGTGGTCCAGGCGGACCAGGGCAGGACCACGGTGCGCGAGGACCTCCAAGGGCCGATGCCCCCGGTGCCCCCGACCTCCAGCATGCCCCTGTCCAAAGCCCTGCGAGGCGCCGCCTCCACCCTCGTCAACCGTGAGATCTACTCCGGTCCGCCCGACACGGGTATCGCGGTGGAGCAGCGCAGGCTGTTCGAGGCGACGGGCATCAACACCGCGGCCATCGCCCCCATCCGCGGGCCCCGGGAGGTGCTGGGCGCCGTGACCCTGGGGCGCACGGGCTCCCAGCACCCCTTCGCCCGCGACGACCTCGCCCTTCTGGAGGACATCGCCCGGCGCATCGGCCTGGCCCTGGAGAACGCGCGCCACTACCAGCGCCAGCGCCAGGTCGCCGAGACCATGCAGCGCTACCTGCTGCCCCAGCTCCCCCAGCTGGCGGGAGCGGAGATGACCGCCCGGTACCTGCCCGCACCAGACGTCTCGCACGTCGGCGGTGACTGGTACGACGCCTTCCCCCTGCCCCACGGCGACACGGCCCTGGTCATCGGCGACGTCGTCGGCCACGACCTGGAAGCGGCGGCCGGCATGGCCCAGCTCCGCAACATGCTCCGGGCCTACACCTGGGCGCAGGAGCAGTCCCCCCACCGCACGCTGGAGCGCATGGACCAGGCCCTGGAGCACATCAGCGACGTCTACATGGCGACCCTCGTCCTGGCCCACCTGACGGTCGACGAGGCCGGACGGTGGGAACTGCTGTGGGCGAGCGCCGGCCACCCCCCGCCCCTGCTCGTCCACCACGACGGCATCACCCACTACCTGGAGGAGGGGAACGGGGTCCTGCTCGGCACGGGGATGGCGCGGCCGCGCGCCGACGCGCGCATCGCCCTGCCGCCCGGGTCCACGCTCGTGTTCTACACGGACGGCCTGATCGAAGCCCGGGGGCAGACGCTGGACACGGGCCTCAGCCGCATGCGCCAGCACGCGGCCTCCCTCGCGCACCGCCCCCTGAACTCCTTCGCCGACCAGCTGCTGGAGCGCGCACGGCCGAGCGCCAACGACGACGACGCCGCCCTGCTCGTCATCCGCATTCCGGCGGACGCGACCGACGGCTGAAGCGACGGCCGCCCGCGGGCTCCGTCCTCCGGGCGGTGACGCCGGAGCCCGTTCTGGGATGCGCGTCCACGGCCCGTGAGCGCCCGACCCGCTGGAGAGGTCCGCCACCGGTTATATGTAGACTGGTCTACCTAGTCCGATAGCGGAGGTGCACCATGGCGCAGGTCGAGGAGGCCCGTCCGCGTGCGGGATCGGCCAGGGAGAAGCTGCTCAGCGCGGCGGCGCGGCTGTTCTACGCCCACGGCGTGACCGCCACCGGCATCGACGCGGTCACCGCCGAGGCCGGTGTGGCCAAGATGAGCCTGTACAACAACTTCTCCTCCAAGGAGGACCTGACGCTGGCCTACCTCCAGGAGCGGCACCGGGAGTGGCTCGACCTGTACCGGCGCCGACTGGAGGAGGCCCACACCCCCCGGGAGGGGGTCCTGGCGGTGTTCGACGCCTACGTCGACCACGCCTCGGCCGCCTACGAGCACGGGTTCCGCGGCTGCGGGCTGCTCAACGCCGCGGCCGAACTCCCCGCGGGCGCACCGGGCAGGGAACGGGTGCGCGAGCACAAGGAGCAGGTCGAGGCGCTCGTGGCCGGGCACCTGGAGCAGATCACCGACCCCGACACGGCGGCGCGCACCGCCCGGCACTGCTCGTTCCTGCTGGAGGGCTCCATGGCCCGGGCCGGGCTGGAGGGAGCGCCGGACCGGCTCCTGGAGGCACGCGCGATCGCCGCGGCCCTGGTGGACGCGCTGTGAACCGCCACCGGACGCTGGGCATCGCGGCCATCACGGTCACCTCCGTCCTGTGGGGCACGACCGGCACCGCCGCCACCTTCGCCCCGCAGGCCGGGCCCCTGGCCATCGGCTCGGCCGCCCTGGGGATCGGCGGCCTGCTCCAGGCGCTGATCGCCCTGCCCGCGCTGGCGGCGGCCCGCTCCCGGCTGCGGGAGAACCTGCCCCTGGTGGCGGTGGGAGCCCTGGCCGTGGGCGTCTACCCCCTGGCGTTCTACGGTTCGATGCACCTGGCGGGGGTGGCGGTGGGCACCGTGGTGTCCCTGGCGTCGGCACCGCTGGCCTCCGGCCTCTTGGAGCTGGTGGTCCAGCGCACACCGCTGAGCCGGTGGTGGATGCTGGCCGCGGCGGTGGGCATCGTCGGCGGCGCGCTGCTGTGCGTGTCGAACACGGCCGCCCCCGCCGCCTCGCCCGGCGGGACCGCGGCCGGTGTCGCGCTCGGGCTGGTGGCGGGCCTCACCTACGCCGCGTTCTCCTGGGCGGCGCACACCCTCATGGGGCGCGGCATCGACCGGGCGGCGTCCATGGGGGCGGTCTTCGGTTGCGGCGGCGTGCTGCTGATGCCGGTGCTCGTGCTCACCGGTGCCCCCCTCGTGGCCTCCGCGCAGGCCTTCACGGTGGCCGCCTACATGGCGCTGGTGCCCATGTTCCTGGGCTACCTCTTCTTCGGCTTCGGCCTGACCCGGGTCTCGGCGAGCACGGCCACCACGGTCACGTTGAGCGAACCCGCGGTCGCGGCGCTCCTGGCGGTCCTGGTCGTCGGGGAGACGCTGACCGGCACGGGGTGGTTCGGGCTGGGGCTCATCGCCCTGGTCCCGGTCACGCTCGCCCTGGCACCGGCCTCCGGCCCGGGAACGCCGCCCGTGGAACCGGCCCGTGCGGCGGGCACGCCCGCGAACGCGGACCGCGAACCGGCGTGAGCGCCGGGTCGCGGGGCCTCACGGCGCCGGGGAGGGCGCGGCTCCTCGCCCCGAGTCCGGGGAGCGGGGCCTCACAGTGACAGGGAGGCGATACCGCCGGTCTCCAGGGCGACCCAGACCGTTCCGTCCGCGGTGACCGTGACGCCGTGGGGTTCGCGGGAGGGCGCGGGCAGGTCGAACAGGTCGATGTCGCCCTCCGCCGTGATGTGCCCGACGCGGTTCGCGCCCCACTCGGTGAACCAGCAGCCCCCTCCGGGGTCCGCGGTGATGGCGTGGGGGCGTGAGTCGCGCCGGGGGAGGGGGAACTCCCGGATGTGTCCGTCCGTGGTGAGGCGGCCGATCCGGCCCGCGGCGATCTCCACGAACCACAGGGCGCCGTCCGGACCCGCGGTGATACCGACGGGCCCCGCCTGGCCGGTCGGGAGGGGATGAAGGGTCACGTCCCCGCCGACGGTGACGCGGCCGACGGCGTCGGCCTGGTTGAGGGTGAAGTACAGGGCTCCGTCGGGCCCGGAGGCGATGAACGACGGGACCCCTCCCCTCGTCGGCACGGAGAACTCGGTGACCTCCCCGTCGGTGGTGATACGACCGACACGGTCGGCGTTCATCTCGGTGAACCACAGCGCCCCGTCGGGCCCGCTCGTGATGCCGAAGGGCTGGGCGCCAGGGGTCGGCAGCGCGAAGGAGTCGGCCTTCCCGTCCGCGGTGATACGGCCGATCCTGTCGTCCTTGGCACGGGTGAACCAGAGCGCGTGGTCGGGGCCCGTGGTGATGAGCGAGGGCGCGCACGCGGTGGAGTCCAGCGGGTACACGGTCGCGGAGCCGTCCGGTGCCATACGGGCGATCCGGCCGTGGTGGACGAGCGTGACCCACAGCGAACCGTCGGTCCCGGCGGTGATGCCGTACGGGCCGGAGCCCTGCGCGGCCACGGGATACTCGCGTACGGAACGCTGCTGGATGCGGTGTGTCACAGGTGTTCTCCGGTTATGCGGTGGGTCGGGCGCGCACGACGTCCCAGATGACGCGGGCGAGTTCCTCCGGGCGGGCCATGGGCACGTTGTGGTGTGTGCGCATCTCCACGAGTGTGCGTTCCGGGCGTGCGGCGACGAGGGCCCGTACCTCGTCGCGGCGCGCGGCGTAGAAGCCCCGGTCGGGAAGGACGACCGTGAGCGGGCAGGTGAGGCGCTCGTAGACGTCCACGCTGGGGTAGACGGCCGCGTCCGGCGCGGGGGCGCTGATCACCGCGATCTGCTCGGCGGTCGGACGCCGCAGCCACGTGTGCTGTTCCCTGCTGAAGGAGCGCTCCAGCACGCCGCGCACCAGGCCGGGGCGGCAGTCCCGGTTGAGTTCGTCCCCGGGGGCCTCCCGCACACCGCGCTCGATGTACTCGCGCGCCTGTTCCGGGGTGGCGGACCACCCGTAGCCGAACCGGGCGCGCACCCGCTCCATCGCCTCGGGCGTGGTCCAGCGTTCCTGGTTGGCCACGGCCTGCTCCCGGGTGTCCAGGACGAGCCCGTCGACGACGCACACCGCGGCGGGGCGGACCAGTCCGCTGGCGGTCACGGCGGTGACGGCGTAACCGCCCAGCGAGTGCCCGACCAGCACTGGGTCCTCCCAGCCGAGGGCCCGGACCGCACCGGCGAGGTCGCGCCAGTACTGCTCCGCGTCGTGGGAGTCGGCCCTGGTCCGGCCGTGTCTGCGCAGGTCGACGGCGACGACCCGGCAGTGGTCGGTCAGACGGGCCGCCACGTCCGTCCAGGCGGCCGCGTTGTGCCCGCTGCCGTGAACGAGGAGGACCGGGGCGCCCGCGCCGCCGAAGTCCAGCGCGGCCAGGGCCCCGTGGCCGAGGTCGAGTGTGGTCTCCCGGGTATGCACCGGATCATCCTGGGCCCGGTGCGTCCTCGCCGCAACCGTATTTCCCGTGTCGCGGCGCGGACGCCCCGGGGGCTGCCTCCGGAGTCGGTGGACTCGGGGACTGTCATGGGCGACGACGTCGAGCGGTTCGTACGAGTCGGCTCCGAGAGCCCGTTCCTCCTCTCGCGCGCCTGAGCGGCTGCCGGGGACGAAGGCGGCCACACGCTCTCGTGGGGGACGTCCCCACAGGCGCCGTTCAGGCCAGGCCCAGCTGCTCAACCACACGGGCCACCCGCTCCCGCTCGGCGGCGGGCAGTCCCAGGACCGGGCGGGGCAGGCAGCGCGGGGCCACCAGCCCCAGGTGTTCGGCGATCGCGGCGACCACGCGCAGGCTGCCGTGGGAGGCGAACAACTCCCACAGCGGACGCAGCCGTTCCGACTCCGCCGCCGCCCCCTCGGCGTCACCGCCCAGGGCGGCGCGGACCAGGGGCAGGGCGGCGGCGGGCAGAGTTCCGCCCACCACGGAGAACCAGGCCCGACAGCCCGCGTTGAGCCCCGTCGCGGCGACGCCGTCACCGGAGACCCCGATGCCCACGTGGTCGGGCACGGCCGCGCGGACCGCCGCCACACGTTCACGGGCGGCCACCGGGTCCGCGGGCACCGGCGGGATCTTGATCGCGGCCACGGCGGGCAGCGCGGCGACGCGCGCGTACAGTTCGGTCGAGAAGGTGAAGCGCGTCGTGCCGGGGTTGTCGTAGACCACCAGGGGCACCGACAGCTCGGCGGTGACGTCCTCGTAGAGCGCGAACACGTCCTCGTCGGTGAGCGGCTGGTAGCTCACCGGAGCCAACAGCACGGCGGACGCACCGGCCTGCTGGGCGTCCTGGGCCAGGGCCTGCACCTGGGAGGTGCGCAGTGCGCCGATACCGACGACCACCGGTGTGCCGTCCGCGTGCTGTACCGCCGTCCGGGCCGCGCGGCGGCGCTCCTCACGGTCCAGGTAGGCGTAGGAGCCGGTCGATCCCAGCGCGCCGATGGAGTCGACGCCCGCCTCCGCCAGGCGGGTGACCAGCCCCGCGTAGGCCCGCTCGTCGAAGCGGTCGTCGTCCAACGGGGTCAGCGGAAAGGCGCTCAGGCCGGTGAACATGGTTTCTCCTCATGTGTGCGGGGCGGGTGTGGCGGCCGGGCACCCCGACCCCGTCCCCTGCTGTTCGCGGGGGGCGCGGTGTCGGAGAACACCTTCCGCCCGGTCGTGCTATCGGGACCGCTGGTGCGCCTTCCACTCCCGGTGGAGTTCACGCCGACGCTCGTACTCCCTCTTCGCGCGGTGCTGCGGATCGGTCTCGGGGGTCAGGGATGCCGGGCCCATGACGTGCAGGAGCGCGTAGTTGATACGGAACCCCGTCCTGTACAGCAACGAGAACGAGTCCTTCCCACGCGGCTTGTCCATGGCCGTCCACCTCACTGTTTCCAGGATCGCGGACGCGCGCCGCGAGAGTGCGAGAGAGCGGGGAGCCCATCGCCGCGGAAGCGGCGGCCCTCCCCGCTCAGCAGCGTATCCGCCCGGTTTCCGCCGCCCCGTCCGACCCATCCTGTACGAGTACGGCCTCCGAACGGCTTCGCGGCTTCCGCCACCGCGGCAACCGGACCGCCGTCCGGGCCGCGCGGCGTCGGTCGTCCCGCTCTCCCCGCCTGCGGGGCGGGCTCCTCACCCGGGTCGGCGGACATCGGCCCAGGTCAACCTCTGTTGACCGGTGGTGGCGGCCGTCATACCGTGGGAGCGCGCGGTCGGCCGAACCGGCGGCGCCCCCTTCTGTGAAAGGCACCCACATGGCCACCATCCTGGTCACCGGCGCGTCGGACGGACTCGGCCGAGCCCTGGCCGAGGACCTCGCGGGGGCAGGGCACCGGCTCCTGCTCCACGGCCGCGACACCGGACGGCTCGCACAGGTCGCCGCGGACACCGGCGGCGAGGTCTACCGGGCCGACCTCTCCTCCCTCGCCGGGGCCAAGCGGCTCGCCGCCGAGGTCGCCGCCCGCCACGACCGGCTCGACGTGCTCGTCAACAACGCCGCGGTGGGCTTCCGGATCGACGGCGCCGAGCGCACGACCTCGGCTGACGGCCACGAGTTGCGCCTGGCGGTCAACTACCTGGCGCCGGTGCTGCTCACGAGGGAGCTGTTGCCGCTGCTGCGCCGGTCCGCTCCCTCACGGGTGGTCAACATCGCCTCCCGGGGACAGCAGGAGTTGGACCTGGAGGACCCGCAGTTCGAACGCGGCTTCACCGAACCCGCTGCCTACCGCCGGTCCAAACTGGCCCTCATCAGCCACACCCTGGACCTGGCCGAGGAACTGGTCGGCAGCGGGGTCACGGTCAACTCCCTGCACCCGGGGACCTACATGGAGACCTCCCTCACCAGGGCCGCGGGCGTGGAGTTCCACGACCCCCTGGAGAAGGGGGTGGCCGCCACACGCCGTCTGGTGGACGCGCCCGAGCTGGAGCGGGTCAGCGGACGCCACTTCGACGACGGCGTGGAGACACCGCCCTCCGTCCCCGCCGCCCTCGACCCCGGATACCGTCGTCGTCTCGCCGAACTGACGAACGAACTGCTGGAGAAGTCCGGTGTCTGACCGGTGGGGCGGGCCGGCCCCCGACGTCGGTTGAACGGCGGAGGCCGGGGCGGTGGAGTCAGCGTTCCTCGGGCTCGGTCCCGGTCTCCGACACCTCGACGCGGTCTTCCCGTCTCACCACGGCCCCTTCGGGGGCGGTCTCCGAGGTCTCACCAGCGTCCGGGTCGTAGCCGTCGGCCCACTCCCCGGTCCCGAAGTCGAAGCCGACCGGTTCGCCCTCCTCGTTGGTGCGCTGGTACCACTCCGTGTAGCTCTCGTCGGTGGAGTCGATGCCCGCCCCGGCTCCGTCCCCGGGCCGCGATTCCACGACCTTCAGGGAGAAGTCGTCGCCGTAGCGGTCCACCCCCTCGGTCACGGCGTTGTCCATCGCCGTGTCGATGTAGTGCATGCGCAGGGTGAGGGGGTCGGTGCGCAGCTCCCTGAACCACGCGACGACGGCGAGGACCAGCACGAGCGCGAAGGGCACCGCCGTGACGATCACCAGCTGCTGCAGGCCCGTCAGCGCCGTCGCGTCGCCCAGAAGCAGCATCACGATCGCGATCCCCGACATGACCAGGCCCCAGAAGACGACCACCCACGGGCGCGGGTTCTGGTCCCCCTGCGTGGTGAGCATGCCCATCACCACCGAGGCCGAGTCCGCGGCGGTGATGAAGAAGATCGCGAGCACCACGATCACGACGAAGGGCAGCCACTCGACGTACGGCAGGTTGTCGATGAGGGCGAAGAGCACCTCGGGCGCGGGCATGCCCTCGGTGAGACCGGGGGCGCCCTCCCGGTACATCCAGATGGAGGTGCCGCCCATCACCCCGTAGGCGACGAAGAGCAGCGAGGACGGGATGATGATCGTGCCGAGGGCGAACTGGCGGATGGTGCGGCCGCGGGAGATGCGCGCGAGGAAGATGCCCACGAAGGGCGACCAGGAGATCCACCACGCCCAGTAGTAGACGGTCCACAGCGACTGGAACTCCTGCGTCTCGGGACCCCACGAGAGCGATCGGCCCATCATGTCGAACAGGGAGCCGAAGTACTCCATGACCGCCGAGGGGAGCAGGTTCAGCAGGAACAGTGTGGGGCCGAGGAAGAGGAAGACCGCGACGATGCCGATCGTGAGCACGATGTTCACGTTCGACAGGAGCCGGATGCCCCGTGCGACGCCCGAGACCGCCGAGACGACGAAGCCGACGGTCAGGACCGCGATGATGACGACCAGGGTGTTGTTCGTGAGGTCCCCGGCGCCCGACACGATGCTGACGCCGGAGCCGATCTGCATCGCCGCGATACCGAGGGCGGCGGCGGTGCCGAAGAGCGTGGCGATGATCGCGAAGATGTCGACGAGCTTTCCGGCGAAACCCTCGGTGAGCCGTCGTCCGAACAGGGCGCGGAAGATCGAGGACATGAGCAGGGGACGGCCGCGGCGGTACGCGGCGTAGGCGACGGCCCCGCCGACCAGCGCGTAGATGCCCCACGCGTGGAAGCCCCAGTGGTAGTACATCTGGGCGAGCGCCGTGTGCATGGCCTCGACCGACTCCGGCTCGTTCGTCAGCGGAGGCGGTGAGATGAAGTAGCCGAGCGGCTCCGAGGGTCCCCAGAACAGGACCGCCACACCCAGTCCGGCGGCGAACAGCATGGCCGTCCAGGAGAACGTGCTGAACTCGGGCCGCTCGCCGTCCTTGCCCAGCGGGATCCTCCCGTAGGGCGAGAACGCTATGCCCACGGTGGAGACGAGCACGACGATGGCCACGACGTTGAACATCCAGCCGAGGTTGTCGGTCGACCAGTAGAACGCCGTCTCGGCGACCGCGGCGACGCTTCCCGGCGACCAGATGCCCCAGACGACGAAGGCGACCGTCAGCGAACCGGCGATCGCGAAGACGAGCCAGTCGATCCGGTAGCTGCGGCGCTGGTCGTCGATCGAGATGCCCGGAACGAGGACCGGGTGTGTGTCGTGGGGATACGTTGGGTGCTGGTAGTCCAGGCTTCCGAGCGCGGTGTGGCCCGTCCGGCTCCGCGATCCCGAGGACTGGCCTTTGCCTTTATCGTTTTTGTGTTCCTCCCTGCGGCGGCTCGTCTGCTCTTTGTCTTTATGTGGTTTTTCGGGCATGGCGAACACAGCCTCACGAATAGTGGAGCAGGGGTGCGAACCGCGCCTGGGGCACGAACGCACGCCGGAAAGTTTGGTGAAAAGGGTGGGAGAACCGGCGGCCGTGCCGCCCGGTACCGGCGGAACTAGCAGCCGCCACCGTCGGGTGCGCCACCGCACAACAGTGTCGGCCGGGTCGGCGGGGTGGCCGGGCCGCCGGACGCGGTTCGGGCCGTAGGTCCTCTTGTGCGCCCGCGCCCGGGTCGGCCCTGCACCGACGATGCGAATTTCGACATAAGCGATGACGATAACTGTGCCGTGGATGGTTGTCAACAAGAAGTACGGCGTTTTGGTGCGACAGTCGGGTTGTGCGACCGCGGTTGAAATTTATTGCCCCTTGATTTCTTCTGGGTTTCCCTCCCTCTGGTTCGGAAGCGGCCACACCCCCTCATCCGAATTCGGCTCCCGGGCGCAGCCCAGGAGCTGGAGCGCCGTCAGCCGCTCCCACCGGGCCATTGCCCGGCGCGCCCTCGCTTCGACATGACGACGATCGTTGTTCCACATGAGTGCGATCGGCCTTCGGAGCGAGGGTCCTCGCCTTTTCCGGGGCTGGCAGGAGGGCTGCGGAGACCGCGGTGTGCGCCGGGATCGGTTCCCGGCACTCCTCACCTGTCTCGGGGGCGAAGACCCTGAAAAGGCTGCTTCCCTCAACCGCCTGAGCGCAGAAAAGGCGGGTTCAGAAGATCGGCGGTTCCTTTTCGGTAGAGAGCTGCCGGTCGGCCGGTGGCCTGGAGTCTTTGATCTCCTGTCGGTTCCACGAACCCTTTGGCCTTGGTGGCTCTGCGCCGAAAATTGCTGGGGTCCAGGGAGCGCCCCCACACGACCTCGTAGACGTTGCGCAGTTCGGGAAGAGTGAAGGGTTCGGGACAGAAGGCCGTCGCCACGGTGGTGTACTCCAGTGTCCTGCGGGTGCGCTCCACCGCGTCCTCGACGATGCGCGCGTGGTCGAAGGCCAGCGATCCGGGCTCGTCGAGAAGGTCGGAGACCGGGGCCCAGTAGGCGTGCGCGGCGTCGGTGCCGCCCACGGGTGCGGGCAGGTTCGGGCCCAGGGCGAGGTAGGCGATGGTGACGACGCGGCCCCGAGGGTCCCTGCCGGGATCTCCATAGGCGCCGAGCTGTTCCAGGTGCAGCGGCGCGCCGTCGATGGCGGTTTCCTCCAGCAGCTCCCGGTGTGCGCCCTCGTCGAGGGTCTCGTCGGAGCGCACCCGTCCACCGGGCAGCGCCGCGCGTCCGAGGAAGGGCTCCGCCCCGCGCTCCACGAGCAGCACCATGAGCCTGTCGTCCCTGATCGTGAAGATGGCAAGGTCAACGGTCACCAGTGACAGCTCGACGCCCACGGACCTCTTCAGGCGTTCGTCTGCTGCGGCATCTTTAAAGGTCATCTTGACTTTAACCCCGTCTCCTGCTTATGGTCACTGTGACCATTATCCCTCCAGGGTAGGTAGGCGTATGACCACGCTCCATGCGGCTCCGCCGGGCCAGGAAGCCCCTGCGCGAGCATCCAGCGACGCCACACGCCACCTGTGTGCCGGTGTCTACGTCAATGAGAAGTTCCGGGACCTCGTCATCGGGAAGGTCTCCACCGCGTCCCTTCGTCGGGTCGCCCCCTCCTACGGCTTCGACCTCGTCCCCGTCGTGCGGCACGCCTGGAGAGCGGCGCTCCTGGCCGCGGTCCCCCGAGCGGTGATCCTCGCCGCGGCGCTGGCGCCACTGGCCTGGGAGCTGACCGCGACATCGACGATCGTCGTGTGTGGTCTCCTTCTCCTGCTGCTCCTGCGGAAGGCGCTGCGCCTGTCGGCCCAGGTGGCCAGTGAGGAGAAGTTCTTCTCGCACAGAAGGCGCAAACGAGGCGCGCGACGCCGTCGACTCTCTTTGGAAGGGTGGCGCTGGAAGAAGGAAACCCCTCAGCTCAAGCGCACCGCGGTGTGCGCCCTCGTTCTCGCCGTAATCGGACTTGTCGGTTTCGGTGTGTCCCCGGACCAGGGAGAACTGGCGCTGCGCCTGATGGGGCTGATCGTGGCCACCACGTTCGTGACCGGCGTGGTCCGCCAGTTGCACGTCAACCATGTCCAGAAGGCGTCCCGGCTCCGGCCGAACAGGCTTTCCCGCCGTGAACGGGCCATCGATGAGCAACAGCAGCACGACTGCGCCGTTTACCGGCGTCCCCGCCACAGCGGCGAGGAGACCGACGAACAGGACCCACTCTCCCTGTTCGGTGAGGAGTCGCCGTTCGTCGGGGCGGGCGAAGCCGTCTACCAGTGGGATCCGCCCATGAACGTGCAACTGCTGCGGCCCAGCGAGGACGAGAACGAGCCCCTGCGCAGACGTGAGCACGCGACTCCACCGTTTCGCGCACACGAGCTGGTGGAGCGCCTCCGCCGTGAAGTCAACGAACTCCGCACGGACGAACCGAATGTCCGCCTCCCGGTCGAGGTCCGGGACCGCGTCTACGCGGCGGAAAGCGACGTCTCAAAGGACCGTTCCCTGCTCGATCCGGCGGGGATCGACGCCGAACGCATGCGCGGTCTCATCGACGGCGAGGACACCAGCGGGCTGCACTTCATCGAGGTGAGCGTGCCCAGCCACGGTTGCGAGCTCGTCACCACCGTGTTCCTGCACGTCAGACTCCAGGGCCGCACACTGACCCTGTTCTGCGTGGCCTGTGCGCTGACCCGCAACCCACGTGAGTTCCAGCGCTCGGAGGAGTATGGCCAGAGCGGCAAAAGAGCCGCTGTGGCAGCGGGAGGCCAGGCGCTCCTACGCCTTCCTCATGAGGTCTCCTCCTGTTGGCGCATACTCCGCTACGCCTACTACCTGGCCAAGACGTTGGTCCTCGGACCGGACGGGACGCGGCGCCCGCTGCGCAACATCGAGATCGGCAGCCAGGTCAGCGCTCGCGAAGAGCACGCCCAGGAGTGGCGCCAGGTCCAGTTCGACCAGTCCCAGGTTCTCAGCCACATGAAGACCGTCGAAGAACGGCTGCTCAACGCGATCAGCGATTTCCTGCACGAGAACAACGTCGACAACTCCGAGTTCGACAAACGCGCCAAGAAGCTGGTGCAGAACAGCTTCAACATCGGCAGCAACACCACCATCCTGGGCAGCGCGGTGGGCCCCGGAGCGCACTCGGCCAACACCGCCGGATACACCGGCAACGCCCCCAACCCCTCGAACGACGGAGGACAGCAGTGAAGTACGGAGACTTCCATCTGGGCGACAACGCACAGATCAGCCACAGCGCCGTCGGGCCCGGCGCCCGCTCAAGCAACACCATCCCTCCCGCTCCGGTGTACTCGCCGGCCGCTGACGCCGCGGCAGCGAAGGTTCGATCGAGCTGTGACGTCGGGATCGTCACGATTCTCGCCAAGGAGATGCAGGCGGTCATCGATCAGTTCGACCTGAACACCGACAAGAAGCTCGACGGGCTGTTCTTCGCCACGGGGGAAGCCACCACCGAGAGCGGTACCGTCACGGTGGTCGCCACCCAGACCCACAGTCCTGGTCAGCGGTCCGTCATGTCCGCGCTGGAGCACCTGCGCCGCCACTTCTCTCCTCGCCTGTGGATCCTCGTCGGCATCGGGGGAGGGCTGCACCCCGAGCACGCCCGGATCGGCAACGTCATCGTCTCCACCCGAGTCGTCTACTACGAATCCCGCAAGATCCAGGCCGGCGGTCGGGTGCAGCCACGGGGTGAGGAGCGTCAGGCCCCCGCCCGGATCGGGCACGCGGTGAACCGCTACTTCACCGACCATGGCGAGCCCGCGATGATCCGCGGTCAGGCCAAGGGCCACCGGAAGCGGACCTTCGAGGTGCTTCCGGGGCTGATCGGTTCCGGAGAGGCCGTCATCGCCGACCGGGACTCGGATATCCGCAGGTTCCTGACCGGCTACAACGACAAGGTCCTGGCCGTGGACATGGAGTCCGGCGGGTTGAGCCAGTACTGGCAGGAGAACTCCGTGGGCGGAGCCCTCAACCCGGACTGGGTCGTGGTCAGGGGCATCTCCGACAACGCCGACCAGGCGAAGAACGACGATGGCCACGATCTGGCCGCCCGCAACGCCGCTCACGTCGTCCGGGACCTCCTGCCCTATCTGTGCTGAACCGCGGAGAGGACGACGTTCTTCCACCCCGTGACGATGGGACTCCCCATGACCGCATTCCTTCTCGGCGTGTTGAGCTCCCTGCTGGCGACCGTTCTCGTCGTCGTCGCGGGGTGGTTCCGTTCCGGTCGGCCCCGTTGGTGGCTGGTCGGACTGCTGTCCCGGCTCACCGGGACCGGGATCACGCGTCTGTACCGACAACAGCGTTTCGCTGAAGCGGACCTCGCCCGCGACATCACACGGGCCAAATGGGTGAAGGTGCTGGCGGGTAGGGGAAACGTACTCACCCGGGATGCCTTCGCCCCGTTGTGGTCGGGGAACTCGTGCACGGTCCAGGTCCTGTTGCCCGACCCCGGGAGCGACCAGCAGTCCTGGCTGTCCAGGAGGGGAGAGGACCTGGGTCGGGCCGACCTCGGCATCAGCCCACCGATGCTCGCGGCGCAGGTGCGGGCCAACACCGCCTACTTGGAGCGGATCCGGCTCCACAATCCCGCCGTGGACCTGCGGCTGTTCGACTTGCCGAACATTTTCCGGGTGATCGCGACGGACCGGGGCGCGTACCTCACCTTCTACAGCCGACACGGGCACGGCCGACACTCCCTCTGCCTGCACCTGAGCCCCTCAGGCGCGCTGTACGACGCGGCCCTCGGACTGTTCGAATTCTCCTGGGCGAACAGCTCGCCCACGCAGGGCCCGGAAAGCGACGGGTGAGAGACGTGCCGGGGGATCGCGCCCCGACTGCCTCGCGCGGAGGCTGATGGAAACAGCGGTGGGAGCCGCGCCAGGCGTTCCGGGTCCACAGATGTCGCTGGATCCGTTCCTCCTCCAGCATCC
Source organism: Nocardiopsis sp. CNS-639 (assembly GCF_000381685.1). Taxonomy (NCBI): domain Bacteria; kingdom Bacillati; phylum Actinomycetota; class Actinomycetes; order Streptosporangiales; family Nocardiopsidaceae; genus Nocardiopsis; species Nocardiopsis sp. CNS-639. The sequence goes on along the minus strand of NZ_KB906855.1, from coordinate 403,352 downwards.
CGGTTCGGCGGGCCAGCGCACCATCACCCTGGATGCGGACACCATCAAGGTGCTGCGGGCCTGGAAACGGTTCCAGAACGAGGCCCTGTTCAAGGCCGGAGCGGTATGGACGGACAGCGGTCTGGCCTTCACCAAGGAGAACGGTTCGGGGTGGCATCCGGGGCAGGTCAGTGACTGGTTCCTGCGCATCGCCAGGGCAGCTGGGTTGCCGCCGATCACGTTGCACGGGCTCCGCCACGGAGCCGCCTCGCTGGCGCTCGCCGCGGGAACGGACGTGAAGATCGTGTCCAGCGAGCTGGGGTACGCGACCACGCACTTCACCCAGGACATCTACCAGTCGGTGTTCCCGGACGTGGCCAAAGCGGCGGCTGAGGCTACCGCCGCGCTGCTGCGCGGCCCGGCTCCGGTGGGGCCGGGTAGCCGAACCGCCGAGCACACCCCGAACCACACGACACCATCAACCCCAGGCCAGTGCACGGGTTCACCCCGGCTGGCCTGGGGTTTCCTCATGCCCGGGCCCGGCAACCTATCGGATCAAAGGTCCCCTGGGCGGGTCACCCTTCAGGTAGCTCGCCCTGCCAGCGTTGCGGGATCTGCTTGCTGGCGTGAGTGTCTGCCGATTCTGTTGGCTTCTGCGGAGCCAAGTTCATGGCTCCTGATCGGTTTCGCCCGCCTCGCCGACCTGACCGGGATCACCGATTCCGAGGCCGCGGTGCCTGCGAGCGTGGGGCGATGAGCCTGGGGAGGTCGCCGCTCACGATTGCGGGTACCACCAGTTCGATGGGCGGACGTGGAGGAGCCCCGCTGAGGGCTCCTCAGAGTCCCCTATCTACGCTTTCCCTTAGTGAACGCATCGAGGAAGGGGATCTGGGTGAGTGCCTCGCGGTGCCTGAGAACGGAGATGATGTTGTCCGCCTTAGCACCGACCATGTCCAAGAGGTGCTCGACTTCGAAGAGGTGAGAATTCGGGTCGTCGGGTACCGTCTCCCCCTCCCTGTGCTTGGCAGCCACGATCCTCTTCGCGATGCTGGAAGCATCGCTGAGTATCGCGGCGGACTCCGCGACACGTTCCTCGGCCATGAGGACGGCGCTGATGTTGAGACAAGTCGTGAACTCACGCTGCTGATTCCCGAGTGACTGGTAGATCCCCCGTGCTGCGGAGAAGGCATCGACGGCTTCGGCCAGGCTTCCCATACGGTATAGAACGGTGCCGAGTCTGAGGAGGGAGTCGGCCTCCCCATCCGGATCGCCGTGCGTGTGGCAGATATCGCGGGCGTTGCCGTGTGCCTTCCTGGCTTCTGCGAGATCGGAGATCTCCGCGAGGGCACCGCCGATGTGGTTCCAGGCCGCCGCCTCCCCTCGCGGGTCCTTCAGTGAGCGATAGACCTCCAGTGCGCGCCGGTAGACGGTCAGCGCGATGGCTTCGCCGTCGCGCTGTTGGAGCGCGATACCCAGGTTCAGTTCGGCTGCCGCCTCTCCACGTCGGTCGCCCAGATGCCGGTAGGCGTCTCGTGCCTGTTCGAGTGAGGTTGCCGCTTCCTCGAAACGACCGGACTGAACGAGCGTGAGCCCAAGGTTGTTCAACGCGTCGGCTTCACCGTGATGGTCCGCCATCCCCTGACACAGGTCCCTCGCATGGGAGGACACTGTGATCGCCTCGTCAGGGCGGTTTGCCTGGCGGAGTGCGTTACCGAGATTGTTGCAGGCGGCTGCTTCCCCGCGGTGGTCACCCAGACGCCGATAGGTTTCCCGTGCTCGCGAGTGCGCCGCAATTGCCTCGTCGAAGCGCCGTAGCCGCTGCAGGGTGTTGCCGAGGTTGTTGGACGCGGTCGCCTCGCCGCGGTGGTCGTTCAGTTGCCGGTAGGTCTCCTGGGCCCGTGAATGCGCGGCTGTCGCTTCGTCCAGGCGTTGCAGCTCCTGGAAAGTGTTGCCGAGGTTGTTCCACGCAACAGCCTCACCAAGGCGGTCGCCCTGCTCACGGTAGGCGTGACGAGCCCGTGTGAGCGGTTCGATCGCTTCTTCGAAACGGTGAGACTGGCGCAGGGCGATTCCAAGATTGTTGAGGGCGTGGGCCTCGTTGGCTTCACCCGTACCGTCGCGCGCTGTTTCACACGCGATCGAGCTGACGGTGACAGCATCGTCGACGAGTCGGCGTACCTGCAGATACTCGGCCAGGTGAAGCGACAGGTGGGTCGCCGTGTCGGAGTGGGAGTCGCGGGTATGGGCCACCACCGAGACGAGGTTGGCCCGTTCGGCATCGAGCCAGGCGAGCGCGGCCTCCCGTCCACTGAACTCGTTGGATTCGACATTCCCTGGCAGAACGCTCAGATGACGGTCGGCCTCTTCGGTCAGGCGTTGGTAGAAACCGAATAGCCGCCGCTCGGCGGCGGCGTCCGCCTCAGCCATGTTCGGGCTGGCGTGCGCGTGCTCCTGACGCCGCTCGGTTGCGTAGTCGCGTACGAGGTCGTGGAAGGACCATCGGCCCTTCTGATCAGAGGCTCCCCTGCCGATGAGGTGTGCGGACGCGAGCCTGCGCAGGCTCTCTCTCGTCTCGTGTTCCTCACAGCCTGTGAGGACGGCCGCAGCCGTGGTGGACAGGTCCGGGCCGGGGCTGAGCGAGAGCCGCTGGAAGACCTCCCGTTCGCGGGGGTCCAGCCGATGGAAGGAGACGTCGAACGCGGGTCGTATGGCTCGCTGTCCGTCGTCCAGCTCACCGAGCCGACTCCGCACGGCGGTCAGCGCAGCCAGGAGCGCCTCTGCTAGTTCGGTGACCTCCTTGTCCGGATCCCTGCGGAGGAGCGCGGCGGCGATTTGCAGCGCCAGCGGGAGCGCGCCGCACAGTTCGACCACATCGCGTGCAGCAGCGATCGCATTGGTGATTCGGTCATCAGATGGGTCGTGGATGCGCAGTGCGGAGTCGAGCAGCCTGGCTCCATTGGCCAGGGACAGCACACGAAGATCGATGTTCCGTGCTGGGAGCGTGTGAAGGGTCTCCCTGGATGTCACCAGCATCCGGTGCGGTGAGCCCCCAGGCAATAGCGGGGTGATCTCCTGGGACGCGGAAACGTTGTCCGCCACGATCAGGACTGGTGCTCCGGTCTCCTTCATGATCGCGTTCAGACGCGACCGGTAGAGGGCCGCGCGTTCGGCCAGGGTCGGTGGAATATCGGTGTCACGGACTCCAAGGGCCCGGAGCATCGCGTCCAGTGCCTGGGCCGTCTGGACGGGGCGTTCGTTGTATCCGCACAGATCGATGAATATCGCCGAGCTGAACAGGCCACGGGCATAGGCGTCGTGAGCCGCGATTAGGGCGAGCGCAGTCTTTCCTATTCCCCCCATTCCGGAGACGCTGCACGTGGTGAGATCACCAAAGGGTGAAGTCCTCCCAGGGGCTAGGAAGGTCTGTAGTGTGGCTAGTTCCGCCTCGCGGCCGGTGAAACCTGCAGGTGCGGGCGGCAGTGACGAGCGGGCCGTCACCACATCAGAGGTGTGGTCATGACGGTGGATCTGCTGGTGGATGGTGCCGAAGTTCTCCCGGAATTGGAACACCTGTCCGTCGTTGAGGTCTCGGAGCGTGTTGTGCGTCCCGCCCCTCTCTTGCCACTTTGCTTTTCCCTGCGAAGCCGTTGGAGGGGTGTACGCGATTGGCTGAGGGGCCTGCCCGGTTGTCTTCAGGTCGTCAGGGCCTTCTATTTCCGGATTGCGACCGCTATCAGGAAGAAGATCCTCATGGCAGTGGAGCGTCGCTTCCTGCGGTTCCAGTTCGGCGGCATCTAGGTTCCGGGACCATTTCCTCAGTTCTGCTCCGAGTGAGGCCTGATTCTCACCTGGCAGGCTCTCCATAAGGAGGATGATCCGAATCTTCCAGTCCAGCTGGATGTCGAACCGTAGCTGTTCCGGAAGTTCGCTGATCGCGACCTGATTGGCGAGATCATCGAGTTCCTGCTGGACCTGACGTTCACTGGCGAGACCGTGCCGTGCGAGAACGTTGGCGAGATTAACGCTCAGGTCCTTCCACACCGGTGAACCAGCTGATTCTGCCAGAGCTTTCGCCGCTGCCTCCACGGCCTCTTCCAGGTCTAGTCCGAGCACTTGTCTCTCCACCGCGATCCCACAGTTGCTGGAGGTAACATTCCACCACCACGAGGCCCCGTCCCCTAAGGTGACTGCGAATCAGATCAGCGTCACCCTGCCCCGGGCACGGGATGGGGCTGGTTGGCCTGCTTGCCGATGACGGCGCCGTCGAAAGTACAGCCGCGGAAGTCGATGTGGCCCCCGCCACAGGAGGGCTTCTCCACTCATATGTCCCGAACCTGGATGGCGGTGCTCCTAGAGACGTCCCCGTTGACAGAGTTCACGACGCTGCTGCTTCCACCCTTCGGAACCGGAGGCGGTGGAGAAGAGGACTTGGAAGTGACCGCCCAGGCGACGATGGTAATGAGCAGGGCCAGGGCGGTGGTGATACCCGCAGCCCAGGACGCGGCCTCCCACCCCTCGCGTGAGGTCGGTCCGCCACCGAACCACAATCTCGCTGCCAGCGCCGCCACGATAGCGACGGCCGCCGCTACTGCACCGACCCATCTCGCCTTGGTCATATCACCGATTGTGGCTCTTAATGCTCTGCGGGGTAAGGGTTTTGGCGGAAACGGCCGTATGCGGCCTGCGGGGTTATGCGGCGTAACGGCACTGGACCGCATGGGTTCGGGCGGCTGCGGGGCACTTCAGCCGGGCCCCCAGGGTCACGGGACGGCAAAGTGCTCCGCGAGGTGGGTGCCCACCTGTACTGGACCCTGCACTGCGGAGCACACATGGAGGATGTCAGGCCCCGATCCGGGCCTCGCGCCTCGTCTGTTCGGCTCGCGCACCCCTTCTGAACTGGGATTTTGTGGCGCACTCGGCAGGATTCGAACCTGCGACCATCGGGTTAGAAGTCCGGTGGTCTGTCAGACGAGCTAGAGGCACGCGACATCTTCGTCCGGGTCGTGTATCCGTGCAGCACTGTCGCCATCCGCAGTGGTGCATGGACGAGGCCGTTTCGGTTCCTCGGCGTGCGGACGGAGCCAACACGGCCCCGGGTGTGGTCGCCTGACCGGGCGACGGGCGGGATGTGTGCCGGGACCACGGGGACGCGGCAGACGGTGCGGCGGCGCCCCCGGACGGTCCCGCGGCCCCGGCCGGCCCCTCAGAAGCGGCTGCCAGGCCTGGCCACGCTCACCGGGCCGGAGAACCCGCGGGCCGCGTGCAGGGCGCCCTCCTCCCACATGCCGGGGTCGGCGAAGTGGGTGAGGACCAGGCGGTCGACCCCCGCCTCGGCGGCCAGCTCACCGGCCATCGCGGCGGTGAGGTGGCCGTGGCCGGTCAGGGCCTGGTCGTCGGCCTCCAGGTAGGTCGACTCGCACACGAACAGGTCGGCCCCCTCGGCCGCGCGCACGACGGCCTCGCAGTACCCCGTGTCGGAGGAGAAGGAGACGACTCTGCCGCCGTCGGGGTCCTCGAACCGCAGCGCCGCCGAGGGGACGCTGTGGTGGGCGCGGAAGGAGCGGAAGGAGACTCCCGCCGCCTCGTAGCGGGTGGTCCCGTCCATGGCCATCTCCCTGGGCTCGAAGGACTGGGCGATGGGGCTGTTCATCGTGGGCAGCGTCGGGATGCCGAAGACCGCGTCGAAGGCGGCCAGGCGCTCGGCCTCCCCCTCGGGGTAGTACAGGGGGATGCGCGGCAGCACCTCGGGGAAGGTCCACCGGTAGGCCCAGGCCATGAGGTCCAGGCTGTGGTCGGCGTGCAGGTGCGTCACCACGATCCCGCGCAGCCGGTCGAGCCCGTAGCGTGCGCAGTAGGCCAGCAGGGACCCCGGCCCGGCGTCGACCAGCAGGACGCCGTCGTCGGTGTGCAGAAGGTAGCAGGAGGCGGGGCCCTCCGGGGTGGGCGCGGTGGCGTTGGAGCCGAGGATTTCGAGTTCGAGCACGGGTTCCTCCGTCGTGGGGTGGTCTGGCGGCACGGGGCCGGAGCCGGGGTGCTGCTCTCAGCGGGCGGTGCCTCAGCGGGCGGTGTCCTCAGGGCACGCTGGTCTCAGGGCACGCTGGTCTCAGGTCGCGGGAACGAGCAGGGTGGCGCGGCCGGGAACGACCGCCAGCGACACGGAGCGGCCGATCCGGGCGTCGGGCGGAACCCGCACGCCGAACACGTGGCCGTGCGCGTCGACCGTGAGGCGGACGGCGTCGCCGACGAACTCGGCGTGCGTGACCTGGGCGGTCACTGCGCGGGCGTCGTCGCGGTCGGTGACGGTGAGGCTGTCGTCGCGCAGGAGCAGGCGGGTGCGGCCGTGCCGGGTCGGCCCGGTCCGCAGGTCCGCCGCGGGGATCCTCCACCGGCCGCCGAGCACCGCGGCCTCGCCCTGGGAGGGTTCGGCGTCCAGCAGGACCGCGTTGGCCAGGAAGTCCGCGACGAAGGCGTCGGCGGGGTCATCCCAGAGTTCGCGGGGCGTTCCGAACTGCACCAGGGACCCCTCGCGCATCAGGGCGATCCGCGACCCCAGGGACAGGGCCTCGCGCTGGTCGTGCGTGACGATCAGTGTGGCGCACCCCGAGGAGGAGAGCATGGCGGACAGCTCCCGGCGCAGGCCGCCCCGCAGTTGCGGGTCCAAGGCGGCCAGGGGCTCGTCCAGGAGCAGGACGTCCGGTTCGACGGCCAGGGCCCGGGCCAGGGCCACGCGCTGGCGCTGGCCGCCGGAGAGCTGGTCGGGCCGCCGCTCCGCGAGTTCGGTGAGCTGGGTCAGTTCCAGCATCTCGGCGACCCGGCGGCGCCTGCGGTCGGCCGGGAGCCGCCGGGCGCGCAGGCCGTAGGCGATGTTGCCCGCCACGCTCAGGTGCGGGAACACCGCGTAGTTCTGCGGGACCAGGCCCACGCCCCGGCGGGCCGGGTCCAGGTGCGTGATGTCGCGCCCGCCCAGGCCGATGCCCCCTTCGGCGACCGGGGTGAGTCCGGCGACCGCGCGCAGGGTGCTGCTCTTGCCGCAGCCGGAGGGGCCCACGACGGCCACGGTCTCGTCGGGCAGCACCTCCATCGACACCCCCCGGACGGCCTCGGTGTCGCCGTAGCGGATGGTCAGGTCGGACACGGTGAGGCCGGACGCGCGGGCGGCGTCGTCGGGCGCGGGAGCGGCGGGGTCGGACGCGCGGGTCCCGGGTTCACGGAGATCGGTCACGGAGTGCTCCTCAGGGCGTGCCGCCGGGCCAGCACGATGGCCGTCAGCACCGGGGCGACGAAGGCGATGAAGATGATCGACTGCGCGGACGCGGGTTCGAGTCTCTGGGTGGAGTAGGAGTCGAACAGGGCGAACGGCACGGTGGGCGTGGCGGGCGGGTTGACGAAGAAGGAGATGTTGAACTCGCCGAAGGACAGGGCGAAGACCATCGTCATCGCCTGGGTGATCGCGATGAGGCAGCCGGGGACGGTGACCGTGGCCAGGGCCCTGGCGGGTCCGGCCCCCAGACTGCGGGCGACCTGCTCGTTGAGGCGCAGGTCGTCGTCGGCCAGCGCGGGCACCAGGGCGGCCAGGGTGAAGGGCAGCGTGAACACCACGTGGCCCATGACCAGCAGGATTCCGCTGGGGCGCAGCGCCGCGTAGGCGCTCACCAGGGCGACGCTCAACGCGATGCCCGGCACGGCCAGGGGCACGTTGACCAGGTATCCCGTCAGCCGGGTCAGCGGCGAGGGATGGCGGGCCACCCACCAGGCCAGCGGACCGCCCAGGGCGAGGTTGAGCACCACCACCAGCGCCGCCACGGCCAGGCTGCGGCCGATGACGGGGGCCAGCGGGGGCCAGGCGTAGGCGAACCAGTCCAGCGTGAACCCGCCGCCCCAGGGGCCCTGCGAGAAGTCGACGCTGGTGGCCACCACCAGGGTCGCCAGGATCGGGACGAGGACGAAGGCGCAGACGGCCCAGGTGACGACGCGGTTCACGAGGCCACCGCCCGTCCGACCAGGCGGCCCAGGCCGCGGCCGAGGACCAGCGCGGCGACGGCCATGGCCGCCAGCAGCACCGCCAGGGTGGAGGAGGCGGCCAGGCGGTAGCCGGTGGTCAGTTCGTTGGCGACGTTGAGCGGGAGCAGGCGGATCCCCTCCGAGAGCGTGGCGACCGTGCCGTACCCGCCCAGGGCGATCGCCGCCGCCGTGCCCCCGGTCTCGATGAGCGCGGGCAGCAGCAGGGGCAGGGTGACCGTGAACAGCACCCGCACCCTGGAGGCGCCCAGGGTGCGGGCGCTCTCGGTGAGCGAGGGCGCAAGCCCCGCCGCGGCGGCGCGCAGCGGCCCCAGGACCCGGGGCAGCGAGAAGTAGACGTAGGCCACGAGCAGGCCGGGCAGGGTGTAGGCCAGCCCCGCGAAGCCCTCCCACAGCGGTGCGAGCAGCCCGGTCCTGCCGTTGAGCACGATCGCGAAGAACCCGATGATGATGCCGGGCAGGGCGATGGGCAGGGTGAGCAGGGCGTCGGTGGCGGCCCCGCCGCCCCCGGCGCGGTCCTGCCGCGCCTGGTGCAGGACGACGGGGACGGCGATCACGAGCGTGGCCAGGACCGCCACCCCGGCGACCAGAGCCGACGCGGCCAGGGACTCGCGCACGGCCGCCGAGGCCAGGGCGTCGGCGTAGTGCTCCAGGGTGGGTCCCCCGTCGGCCGGGGACTGCCCCAGGCCCAGGGAGTTGGCCACCAGCACCACGACCGGGTAGGCGCTGAACAGGCAGACGAGGGCGAGCGCCGGGAGCGCCGCGGACCACGGGGGCGGCGCGGCGCGGCGTACGCGCGCGGTACCGGGGGACACTAGAAGCCGACCTCGCTCTGGTACAGGTCGATGAACTCCTGCTGCCGCTCGCCCTGTTCGAGGTAGTCGATGGTGATCGCGCGCTCGTAGTCGGACTCGGGCAGGACCTGGTCGGCGAGCTCCTCGGGCATCTGGCCGACCACCGGGCGCATGTACCCGTCCGCGAAGAGGCCCTGTCCCTGCTCGGAGAAGTAGAAGTCCAGAAGCTCCCTGCCGTTGTCGGCGTTGGGTGCGCCCTCGACCAGGCCGACGATGTAGGGGATCTGCAGCGAGCCCTCCTCGGGGATGACGACGCTGACGTCGGCTCCCTCGTCGCGGAGCTTGTAGCCGTTGAAGTCGGTGTCGATGAGGATGGGGATCTCGCCCTGGGCGACCTTGGCGGTGGCGGTCTGGGCGGAGGTGGAGGCGCCGTTCTCCTTCAGCTCGGCCAGGTAGTCCAGGCCCGGCTGCCAGTCGGACAGGTCGCCGCCGAGCGCGTGGTTGACCGCCGTCGCGGCGGAGTAGCCCACGGCCGCCTGGGTGGGGTCGAGGTAGCCGACCTTGCCCTCGTAGGCGGGGTCGAGGAGGTCCTCCCAGCTGCTCGGCACGGGCGCGCCGTCCAGGTGGTCCTCGTTGACGATGAAGGCGATGGTGCCGGTGTGGACGGCGGTCCAGTTCCCGTCGGGGTCGCGCAGGTCCTCGGGGACCTCCTCCGCGCCCTCGGGCACGTAGGACTGCAGGACCCCGGCCTCCACGAGCTGTCCGGCGAAGGCGATGCCGGTGTAGGCGACGTCGGCGACGGGCGCGCCCTTCTCGGCCTGGAGCGCGGCCAGGGCCTGCCCGGAGTTCTTCGGGTCGTTGGGGGCCTGGATCCCGGTCTGCTCGGTGAAGGCGGCCAGGACCTCGCCGTAGTTGCCCCACTCGGCGGGGGAGTTGTAGGTGATGACGGTGCCGCCGTCGCCGGTGGCCGCGGCCGGGGGCAGGTCGGCGTTGCCGCAGGCGGTCAGGGCGAGGACGGACGTGATCGCGGCGGCGCTCAGGACGCCGCGTCCGCGGGTGAGGGTCATGGGGACTCCGGGTTCGGGGTCAGCGGTGCCCGCCGGACACCGCTGTGCGGAAGTGTGTGATTAAACGATTAATCAGTGCGGTGACCTGTTGTTTCGCAAACGGTGACCGGAGGCCGAACACCGGTGGAACAGCGTCCCGCGCCCTCGACCCGCCGGTGCCCGCCCCGAGCGGGCGCACGGTACTTTCGAGTCCACGGTCACAGTCCCCCCGAGGAGAGCCATGCCGGAACCGACCAAGCGCGCGACCCTGCGGGACGTCGCGGCGGGGGCGGGCGTCTCGGTCGCCCAGGCCAGCTTCGCCCTCAACGGCACCGGCCGCGTGGCCGCCGCGACCGCCGAGCGGGTCCGCCGGATCGCCGCGGAACTCGACTACCAGGCCGACGGCCGGGCCCGGGCGCTGCGCACCGGTCGGCGCTCCGCCTACGGCGTGGTGATCCGCAACATGCGCAACCCCTTCTTCCTGGACGTGCTGCGCGGCATGGAGACCGTCGCGCACCGCGAGGGAGCGCTCCTGCTGATCATGAGCTCGGACTACGACCAAGAGCGGGAGAGCGCCGCGCTGCGCAGGCTCGCCGCCGAGGCGGTCGCCGGGATCGCCATTGCGCCCATCGGGCGGCGCGACCGCCTCCTGGAGTGGATGGACCGCCACTCCCACGTCCCGGTGGTGGCCTTCAACTGCACCCCCGAACCCGACAGGGAGGGCACCGCCAGCCGCCTGTCCACGGTCGGCCCCGACGACGAGGAGGCCGTCGCCCGGGCCGTTGAGCACCTGGCGCAGCGGGGCCACCGCGAGGCCACGCTGCTGATGGCCCCCGAACACCTGGCCGCCGACTGGGGGCGCGAGGAGGCCTTCCAACGCCACTGCGCCGAGCACGGGGTGGCCGGTTCGGTGGCACGCGGACCCCTGGACTACGAGGCGGTGGCCCGCAGGTCCGCGGAGATGATGGCGCGCCCCGGGCACCGCGCCCTGGTCGTCAACTCCGACCACCTGAGCGCCGCCGTCTACGACGCCGCCCGCTCCCTGGGCCTGCGCGTGGGGCGCGACGTCAGCGTGGTGGGCCACGACGACCTGCCCACCTCGGCCCTGCTGGACCCCGGCCTGACCACGATCGCCGTGGAGCGCGAGGTGCTGGGGGAGCGGATCATGAGCCTGCTCGTGGAGGGCCCCGGCACCGCCGTGCGGCTGCCCGTGCGCCTGGTGGAGCGGGGGTCGGTCGCGGTCCTGGCGTGAGACAGCCGCCGCCCCGCCGTCGCGGACCGCCGACCGCCTTCCGTCCCCCCGCCGTCCGTGCCCACCGTCGCGGACCGTCTCCGCCGACGGCTTCCCGCACCCGTCCGCGGTCCTGCGGCACAGTGGAGGAAGCGGACACCGTGAAATCCGTCGGAAAAAAGTCACCGCGGGATGTCGAGAACCCGCGCGCGGCTCCGTCCCCGGAGTGAACACGGCCCGCGACGGGCCGCACCGCACCCGGCCCGCACGGGCCACGAGAGCGACCCACGGAGGACATCATGGCCAAGTACCTGCTGCTCAAGCACTACCGAGGCGCACCGGCACCGGTCAACGACGTGCCCATGGACCAGTGGACGCCGGAGGAGGTCTCGGCCCACATGCGGTACATGCGGGACTTCGCCGACCGGCTGGAGGGCACCGGCGAGTTCGTCGACGGCCAGGCGCTCTCCCCGGAGGGCGCGTTCGTCCGCTACGACGGCGAGGGACGGCCGCCGGTCACCGACGGTCCGTTCCCCGAGACCAAGGACCTGATCGCCGGCTGGATGGTGATCGACGTCGAGACCTACGAGCGGGCGGTCGAACTGGCCGGGGAGCTGTCGGCCGCACCCGGGGCGGGCGGGAAGCCGATCCACGAGTGGCTGGAGGTGCGCCCGTTCCTGACCGCGCCCCCGACCATCACGGAGTGACACACCATGGATGAGGCCCTTCTGCGGACCCTCACCCCCGCCGTGATCGCCGTCCTCGGCCGCCGCGGAGCGGACTTCGCCGCGGCCGAGGACGCCGTGCAGGAAGCCCTGGTCGAGGCCGTGCGCGTGTGGCCGGACCACCCGCCGCACGACCCCCGGGGCTGGCTGGTCACGGTGGCCTGGCGCAAGTTCCTCGACGCCGCCCGCGCCGACACCTCCCGACGGCACCGCGAGGTGCGCGTCGAGGCCGAACCCGCGCCCGGCCCGGGCGGGGCGGTGGACGACACGCTCCGGCTGTACTTCCTGTGCGCGCACCCGTCCCTGACACCGGCCTCGGCCGTGGCGCTCACGCTGCGCGCGGTCGGCGGTCTGACCACGCGCCAGATCGCGCGGGCCTACCTCGTGCCGGAGGCGACCATGGCCCAACGCATCAGCAGGGCCAAGCGGACCGTCGCGGGTGTCCGGTTCGACCGGCCCGGCGACGTCGCCACCGTGCTGCGCGTGCTCTACCTGGTCTTCAACGAGGGCTACTCCGGAGACGTCGACCTCGCCGGTGAGGCGATCCGGCTCACCCGCCAGCTCGCGGCCGCGATCGACCACGAGGAGGTCGCGGGGCTGCTCGCGCTGATGATGCTGCACCACGCCCGGCGCCCGGCGCGGACCGGACCCGAGGGCGGACTCGTGCCCCTCGCCGAGCAGGACCGGGACCTGTGGGACACCCGCATGATCGCCGAGGGCGTCGGCGTGCTCCAGGCGGCCCTGGCCCGCGACCGCCTGGGCGAGTACCAGGCCCAGGCCGCGATCGCCGCCCTGCACGCCGACGCCCGGACGGCCGAGGAGACCGACTGGCCGCAGATCGTCGAGTGGTACGACGAACTGGTGCGCCTCACCGACAGCCCCGTGGTCCGCCTCAACAGGGCCGTCGCGGTCGGTGAGGCCGACGGCCCGCGGGCGGGTCTGGTCGCCCTGGCGGAGGTGGACCCCTCCGTGCCCCGTCACAGCGCCGCCGCCGCGTACCTGCACGAGCGCGACGGCGACCCGGCCACCGCGGCGCGGCTCTACGCCGAGGCCGCCCGGTCGGCGCCCAACCTGCCCGAACGCGACCACCTCATGCGGCAGGCCGCACGGCTCAACGCGCGGCTGCGCGGTCGAGCGTCCCCCTAGGACGGTGACCCGGCCACCGACCTGGCGGGGGGAGGTCCGCCCAGCCCGTTGTCCGGTCGGGCGGACCGTGCCGTGCGGAGGCGTGGTCAGTCCAGGAGCCGTTCCCGGAGGACGGCCAGGTCCTCCTCCGCGACCCCCGCCGCCAACAGGTAGGCGTGCGCGTCCAGCTCGCGCAGGGCGTCCAGGACGATGTCGCGCAGGGTCAGGCCGCGCTCGGACAGCACGGCCTCGATCACGGGGCCCTGGTCCGGTTGGCCCATCGCGGCGAAGAGCGGGACGAGCTCGGTCGTGGACAGCTCGTAATCGTCGGCGATCGCCTCGGCTCCGACGTCGGCCAGGGCGAGCAGCAGCAGGGCGACCAGTCCGGTGCGGTCGCGTCCGGCCCCGCAGTGGAACAGGACGCCGCCCGGCCCGGCCTGGGCCAGGGCGGTGACCACCGCGGCGCAGCGTTCGGCCTTGCGGTCGAGGAAGGGGCGGTAGTAGAGCGGGCTCCCGTTCAACCGTCGGCGGTTGACCTCCTGCCAGAACCCGACGTCCTCGACATGGTCCAGGGCCACCTCCAGACGCGTCATCCCCGCCGGGAGGGGAGTCGGGGCCGCCTCCGCGGGGAAGGCGGCGGACCCGCCCCGGCTCGTGGGGCCCTCACCCGGAGCCGGACGGATCTCGTCGGGGTTGCGCAGGTCCACGACGGTGCGCACACCCGCCTCGTAGGCGGCCCGCCAGCCCCTGTCGGTGACGAAGCGCGGGTCGGCGGAGCGGATGAAGGCGCCCCGGCGGACACTGCGTCCGTCCCGGCTCGGCAGGCCGCCGAGGTCGCGGGTGTTGAAGAAGCCCTCCCAGGTGATCCTTCTGTCGCTCATGGACGAAGGGGTACTTCACCTGACGGAGGAAGAAAAGTTCCTTGGTCCCTTGCCTGGCGGCGGTCAGGCGGTCGGTGAGGAGGCCCCCGAGGCCGCGATGTGGTCCGCCAGCTGTTCGGCGGCGCTGCGGGGCTCGCGGCCGAGCAGCTCGGTCAGCAGCGGGTGGTGTCCCGCGAAGTACCCGTCGCGGGCGGCCCGCGACATCATGAGCGTCAGCCCGACCACGTGTTCCGGCACGCCGCTCGCGACCTGCTCGGCGCTCCAGCGCTCGTCGTCCACGACGACGCGTTCGATGTCGCGGCCGGTGAGTTCGGAGGCGATCCGGGCGAAGTCGTCGAAGGTGACGGGCTCGGGCGGTGTGAGGGTGACGGGTCCGTCGAAGGAGCGCTCACCGGTGAGGATGACCGCCGCGGCCTCGGCCAGGTCGGCGCGGTCGGCCCAGGGGAGGGGGCCGTCCGCCGGTTGGGCGATAACCCCGGTCCGCTGCCACGGGCCGAGCAGGAGGTCCAGGCTGCCGAAGAACCCGTAGCGCAGCGCGGTCCAGGCGGTTCCCGACCCGGCGAGGATCGCCTCGGTGGCGGCGTGCAGGCGCGCCGGGAGGTAGGGGCTGTCGGCGGCGGCGCCGTGCTGGCTGGTGTAGAGGATCCGCCGGGCGCCGACCGCGACGGCCGCCTCGATCGCGACGCGGTGCTGGCCGACCACGTCGGCCTCCGCGTCGCTGGAGGAGACCAGGAGCACCTGGTCGGCGCCCTCGAAGGAGTCGCGCAGCGCGACCGGATCGTCGTAGGAGCCCTGTCGCACACGCACCCCGCGGTCGGCGAGGTGCCGCGCCCTGGCGACGTCGCGCGCGCTGACGCCGATCCGGTCGGCCGGGACGCGCCTGAGGAGGTGCTCGACGGTGGCTCCGTTGAGGGCGCCGGTGGCGCCGGTGACGACGATCATGCTCGTGGTCCTTTCCACGTGTGTCCGTGCCCGGCCAGGTGGGCGGGTCGCGGCGGTGACGGGGCCCCGAGGCCCCGGTGGGACGCGCGTACGGCGGTCCCGGGCCCGGGCGGAAGCGGCACGGGCCCGGTGGTCGGCCGCCCGAGCTTAAGTTGACCAGGTCGGTCAACTTGGCTCGCGCCGACGACACTAGGTAAACTGACCATATGAGTCAAGTTGTTGTGTCGGCGGTGGGGGACGGTGGGCGGCCATGACCGGTGCGGCGTCTTCGGGGCCCCGCCTGCGGGCCGACGCCAAGCGCAACGCCGAGCAGATCCGCCGGGCCGCGATCGACGCCTTCCGGGGGCGGGGCCTGACCGTGCCGCTGGAGGAGGTCGCCCGGGCGGCCGGGGTGAGCAAGGCCACGATCTTCAACCGGTTCGGCGGCAGGGTCGGCCTCATCGAGGCCGTCGTCGAGGAGGTGGTCGCGGCCGAGCTGTACGCCGCCATCGACCGCACCCGGGCCCTGGACGACGCCGGGGAGCGGATCGCCCACTACGTCACCGCGATGCGCGACCTCCTGTACCGCCAGCCCGCCGCGGTCGACCTCCTGTTGCAGGCGTATCCGCACTCGCGGCGGCTCCTGGAGATCTGCCGGGCCGCGGGGGAGATCAACGGCGAGCTCGTCGCCGCGGGCCGGGCCTGCGGCGCGCTGCGCCCCGAGTTCGAGGCGGACGACCTCCACGCGATCGTCGTCGACACCGCGCTCGTCCTCAAGCACGGGACCCGCCCGCCGCGGGAGGACTACGACCGCCGCACCGCCTTCCTCCTCGACGGGATACGCGGGCGCCGGGAGTCCGCCTGACTCCCGGGGACGCACGCCCCGGGGGTCGGGGGAGCGAAACACCCGAGCGCGGGGTGCGACGCGCCCGGGCGATCCTATGAATCTACGTCGTAAAGGCCACGGTTCCCGACACCCGACTCCATCCGAACTCCCCGTCCCTCACCCCAGAACACCGAAGGCCTGCCCGTCCTCGGGCAGTACCTGGCCCCCGTCGACCACGATGCTCTGCCCGGTGATGAAGGAGGCGCCGGGACCGGCCAGGAACAGGCAGGCCGCGGCGATGTCCTCGACCTCGCCGACGCGTCCCAGCGGGATCGCCGCGCGCATGCGCTCCAGGTAGTCCGGACCCAACTCCTCCAGGCCCTCGGTGCGCACGTTGCCGGGCAGCACCGCGTTGACGGTGATGCCCCGGGGCGCGAGCTCCAGGGCGGCGCTGCGCATGAACCCCAGCTGGGCGGCCTTGGTGGCGCCGTAGTGGGACCAGCCCGCGTATCCGGTCAGCGGTCCGGTGATGGAGGAGGTGATCACCACCCGCCCCCTTCCGGAGGCGGTCAGGGCCTCCACCGCGGCGCGCACCGTCAGCACGGTGCCCTTGAGGTTGGTGTCCACGACCCGGTCGAGTTCGCCGGGGTCCATCGACACCAGCGGGGACGAGGGGAAGATCCCGGCGTTGGCGCAGACCACGTCCAGGCCGCCGGTGCGCCGCACGGCCTGCTCCACGACGCGTTCGCAGTCGTCGTCCCTGGCCACGTCGCCGACCACCCACTCCGCCCCCGGGACGCTCCGGGCGGCCTCGCGCGTCCGGGCCTCGTCGCGGCCGACGATCACCACCCGGTCCCCGGCCTCGGCGAACCCCTTGGCGATACCGAGCCCGATGCCCCGGGTCCCGCCGGTCACCAGAACTGATCTGTCCACGGTCGTCTCCTGCGCTCAGGCCGATCACTGCTCCGTCCCGCCCAGGATTCCGTACGGGGGCGCGCTCTCACCCGGCTTTCCCGGTGAACGGGCGGGGGCCGCGCGGCTACCGACGCCGACCCCCGGCCCCGACCGGCCGCGGTCCGCCGAGGGACGCCTGCGCCACCGACGCCCGGCTTCCGGCACACGGACTCCCGCCACCCCGGCCCACGGCGGGGCGGCCGGTGAACGCCGGGCAGCCGGCCCCCGCGTCAGCCGCGTGCCGCGCGCGGCGGCGCGAGGGAGTCGGTGATGCGCACCTCGGTGGGCAGCCTGCGCCCCCGGGGGCGGGTCCCCGCGGGCCCGTCGACCAGCTCGATCAGCGCCGACACCGCCGCGCGGCCCAGCTCGTCCGCCGGGGCCAGTACCGCCGAGATCGGCGGTCCCGGCAGGTCGGCCAGGGCGATGTCGTCGGCAGCGGCCACGCTGATGTCCTCGGGCACCCGCACCCCCATGCGGCCGAACTCGAACATGGCTCCCAGCAGCAACAGGCTGTTGTAGACCAGCATCGCCGTGCAGCCCGAGTCCACGATCTCCCGCGCCGCCGCGGCCCCCTCGGCGAAGGCCGGTCGCACGGGCCCGAAGACCCGCACCCGCAGCCGGGACCGGGCGGCGTGCTCCACCAGCTCCTCGCGCCTGCGCCGGTCCATCCACGAACTGGGCGGCCCCGCCAGGTAGGCGACGTCGCGGTGACCCAGCTCCACCAGGCGGTCGTAGACGGTGCCCAGGCCGCCGGGGGTGTCCACCGTGAACGAGGTCAGTCCGGGCACGCGGCGGTTGATCACCACCAGCGGCTTGCGCCGGTGCGCCTCCTTCAGGTCGGCGGCCGAGCCCACCGGTGACTGGAGCGCGAAACCGTCCACCTGGCTCTCCAGCTCGCCGAGCACCTCGGCCTCGCGGGCCGCGTCGCCCCCGGTGACGGCGATGATCACCCGGCGCCCGCTCCTGCCCGCCAGCTCCTGCGCGGCGGTGGCGGTGGTGGAGTAGAAGGGGTTGTCCAGGTCGGGGACGAGCAGGGCGAAGAAACCGCTGCGGCCCGTGGTCAGCGCCCGCGCGGCGGGGTTGGCCCGAAAGCCCAGTCTCTCCGCGGCGGCGCGGACCCTGAGCAGGGTGGGCTCGGAGACCATGGACGGCCGCGACAGGGCCCGCGAAACGGTGGACGCCGACACACCGGCCTCCCTGGCCACGTCGTCCAGACTCGCCATTGCAGCTCCTCACGCCCGGTGGTGCCCCCTGTCACACTCGCGACCCGGGGGTTGGCTCATGTCCCCGACACAGGCTACGGTGTGCAAGCGCTTGTGCAAGCGCTTGCAGGTGTTTTTGCAGATGAACCGCTGTTCGGATCAGGCATCGTGCAGGCGAATCCTCGCGTAGACACGGCACCGCGCAGCTCAGGCGCCATGCCGAACCCAGACCGTCCCCTCGACAGCGACCGGGAGTGGAATTGCCCCGCCCGTCACCCACCGTCGGCGCCGACGCGGCCGCTCCGCGCCGCGGCCGCCTCCCACGACCACCCGTCACGGTCCTGCTGGTCCCGGGGCTGGCCGTGGTCCTGTTCGCCTTCTGCTACCCGGTCGTGGCCACCCTGGCCTGGCCGCCCGACGGCGACCCCGCCACGGTCGCGCGCGAGACGGGCGGCCTGCTCACCGACCCCTACCTGCTCCCCGTGGTCGCGCGCACCGTCCGCGTCGCCGTGGTGACCACCGCGCTGTGCCTGCTCATGGGCTTCCCGGTGGCCTACCTCATCTCCCGGGCCCCCGGCCGCTGGCCCGGCCGCCTCCTGGCCCTGGCGATCTTCCCGCTGCTGCTCAACACCGTCGTGCGCACCTACGGCTGGATCATGGTCCTGGGCGGCAACGGCCTCATCAGCGGCATCAGCGAGGCCCTGGGCATGGGCCGGGTCCAGCTGCTCTACACCGAGACCGCCATCGTGCTCGGCCTGGTCCAGCTCTTCCTGCCGCTGATGATCCTGTCCTCCTACTCCAGCCTCGCCCAGCAGGACCACCGCCTGGAGGACGCCGCCCGCGGGCTGGGCGCCTCGCCCGGCCGGGCCTTCCGCACCGTGGTCTTCCCGCTCGCCCTGCCCGGGGTGCTGGTGGGCTGCACGCTCGTCTTCGCGGGCGCGGTCACCGCCTTCACCACGCCCCAGCTGCTCGGCGGGCCGCGCGAACGCCTTCTGTCCACCCTGCTCTACAGCCGGGTCAACGTCAGCCTCGACTGGCCCTCCGCCAGCGCCGTCGCCCTGGTGATGACGGTGCTGGTGCTGGCGGTCAGCGCGCTGTCCGGCCGGCTCGGCAAGATCGGGAGCACCACGTCATGATCCTGAGACGCCCCTTCCTGTCGCTGCTCGCGGCGGCCGCCTTCGTCCTCATGCTCGGCCCCGTGGTGATCCTGGTCGGGGTCGCCTTCACCGCCGGGAGCACCCTGGCCTTCCCGCCCGAGGGCCTGTCCCTGCGCTGGTTCGCCGCCGCCCTGGACTACGGGCCCTTCGTCGACTCCTTCGGCACCAGCGTCGCCGTGGCGCTGGCCTCCACCGCGATCGCCCTGCTCCTGGGCGTTCCGGCGACCCTGGCCCTGCACCGGGGCAACCCGCGCGGGCGCAGGGTGATGGAGAACCTCTTCTTCGCCCCGATCGTGGTCCCCGAACTCGTCCTGAGCCTGGCCCTGTTCCAGCAGCTCATGGTGGGCATGCGCGTCACCGCGCTGGGCGCGCTGATCGTCGGCCACACCGTCCTGCTGCTGCCCTACACCGTCCGCGTCGTGGGCGCCTCGCTGTCGCTGGCCGACGCGCGCCTGGAGGAGGCCGCACGGGGGCTGGGGGCCGGGCCGGTGCGGGCCTTCTTCACCGTGACCCTGCCGGTCATGGCGCCGGGCATCCTGTCCGCCACCATCCTGGCCTTCATCACCTCCCTGAACAACGTTCCCCTGTCCCTGCTGCTCACCGGCCCGGGCGTGGCGACGCTGCCGGTGGAGATGCTCAACTACGTCCAGTCCTCGTTCGACCCGGTGGTCGCGGCGGTCAGCGTGCTGCTCCTGGTGCTCAGCGTCGCGGTCGCCTTCGCCACCGAACGCATGGTCGGTTTCACGAAGGTCTTCGGCCGCTAACCGGGAAGAGAAGGACACACACCACATGACACCCGTCGTCGAACTCGACCGCGTCACCCACCGCTTCGGCGGACGCAAGGGCAAGGACGGCCCCGCCGCCGTCGCCGACCTGGATCTGGCCGTGCAGCGCGGCAGGTTCACCACCCTGCTGGGCCCCAGCGGCTGCGGCAAGACCACCACCCTGCGCATGATCGCCGGGTTCCTCCAGCCCACCTCCGGCAGGATCCTGCTGGAGGGGGAGGACGCCACCCGCACCCCGCCGGAGAAGCGCAACATCGGCATGGTCTTCCAGTCCTACGCGCTCTTCCCGCACATGACCCTGCGCGACAACGTCGGCTACGGGCTGCGCACCCGCAGGATCGCCGCCCAGGAGGTGGCCAGGCGCGCGGGCGAGGCGCTGGACCTGGTGGGCCTGGCCCACCTGGCCGACCGCAAGCCCGCCGAGCTGTCCGGCGGCCAGCAGCAGCGCGTGGCCCTGGCCCGCGCCGTGGCCATCCGACCCTCGGTGCTGCTGCTGGACGAGCCGCTGTCCAACCTCGACGCCCAGCTGCGCGTGCAGATGCGCCGCGAACTGCTGCGGGTCCAGCGCGAGACCGGGCTGACCGCCGTCCTGGTCACCCACGACCAGGACGAGGCGCTGGAGCTGTCCGACACCATGGTCATCCTCAACGAGGGGCGCCTGGAGCAGCAGGGCGCGCCCCGGGAGGTCTTCCCCGCGCCCGCCAACCGCTTCGTCGCCGAGTTCCTGGGCTACGACAACTTCCCGCGGGTGCCCGGGCACGGAGCCGTCACCATCCGGCCCGAACACGTGCGCCTGCTGCCCGCCGGAACCCGCGAGGGCGAGGGCGAGACCGGCCTGGACGGCACCGTCGGCGAGGTCACCTTCCAGGGCAGCAACTGCCTGGTCGAGGCCCGCATCGACGGCGTGGAGGGGCCCGGGGCGGTCCTGCGCTCCCTGCACCCGGCCGACGACCTGCGTCCCGGCGACCCCGTGCGTATCGCCCTGCCCCACCGCCACCTGGTGGAACTCGCCGAGGAGACCGGATGAGCCGCACCGCACGCCCGCGCCGCATGCTCGCCGCGCTCGCCGGGACGGCGGCGCTGGCCCTGGTGAGCGCCTCGTGCGCACCGGTGCGCGAGGACGACCCCGACACGCTGGTGGTGAGCACCTTCGCCTTCGCCACCGAGGAGTTCACCGAGGTGGTGGCCGACCCCTTCGAGGCCGAGACCGGGATCCGGGTGGTCCTGGACACCGGCAACAACGCCGGGCGGCTCACCAAGCTCAGGATCAACGCCGAGACGCCCGACACCGACGTCGTGCTCATCTCCGACTACTACGCCCAGATCGGCAAGGACATGGGGCTGTTCGCCCCCGTCGACCCCGCCGACGTGCCGGGCCTCGACGCCATCCAGCCCTGGGCGGTGGACCCGGACGGGTACGGCCCCGCCTACACCTTCCAGCTCCTGGGCCTGCTCTACCGCACCGACCTCGTCGAGGAGGCCCCCGACTCCTGGGACGACCTGTGGGCCAAGCCCGAGGGAGGGTACGTGCTGCCCGACATCTCGGTCTCGGCCGGTCCGATGTTCGTCCTGGCCGCGGGCGAGCACTTCGGCTCGGGCCCCTCCGACCCCGACGCCGGCTTCGAGGCGATGGGCCGGATCGGCTCGGACGCGCTCCAGTTCTACACCGGCTCCACCGAGCTCACCAGCCTGCTCGAACGCGGTGAGATCGCCATGGCGCCCGGACTGGACAACTTCGCCATGGGCTCGGTGGAGGCCGGGCAGCCGATCGGCTTCGCCGCGCCCGAACAGGGCCGGGTGATGACCGCCAACACCGTCCAGGTGGTCGAGGGGGCGCCCAACGAGGCCGGTGCCCTGGCCTTCGTCGACTTCCTGCTGCGCCCCGAGATCCAGGAGGGGATGGCCGAGGCCCTCTACGACAAGCCCGTGGCGCTGGAGGCCGACCCCACCCCGCTCATGGAGCGGGTGTCGGGGCAGGCCGCCTCCTCCCCGTCCGACAGCGGCTACCACCAGGGCGACCTGGCCCTCATCGCGCAGGAGCGCTCCACCTGGCTGGACCGCTTCACCGAGGAGGTGGCGCGGTGAGCGTGCCCATCGTGATCGACTGCGACCCCGGCGTCGACGACGCCCTGGCCCTGCTGCTCGCGCTGGCCTCCCCGGAGCTGGAGGTGCGGGGGGTGACCACGGTGGCCGGGAACGCCTCCCTCGCCGACGTGGACCGCAACGCCGCGCACGTGCTGGACCTGGCCGGCGCCCCGGCCGACCTGCCGCTGGTGTCGGGGCTGGCCGGGCCGATCTCGCGGACCGCGCGCCTGCGCGACGAGCCCATGCACGGGGTCGGCGGCCTGGGCGGGCTGGTCCCCGCCTCGCCGCCCCGGGCGTTCGGTCCCGGCCACGCGGTCGACTGGCTGGCGGAGCAGGCCCTGCGCTCGCCGGGGGAGCTGACCCTGGTGGCGATCGGCCCGCTGTCCAACGTGGCCGCCCTGCTCGCTCGCCACCCGCAGGCCGGACCGGCGCTGCGCGAGATCGTCGTCATGGGCGGCGCCGCCTTCGCCCAGGGCAACATCACCCCGGCCGCGGAGTTCAACTTCCACGCCGACCCCGAAGCCGCCCGCTACGTCCTGGAATCGGGCCTGCCGGTGCGGATCGTGGGCCTGGACGTCACCCGCGCCGCCCTGTACCCGCTGCGCGAGGCCGAGGAGCTGGCGGCGCTGCCCGGCACCGCCGGGATCGCCGGAGCACTGCTGCGCGACTACGCCCTGCGCTACCTGGACCGCTTCGGCGTCGCCGCCGTGCCGGTGCACGACGCGCTGGCGGTGGCCGCCGTCGCCCGTCCCGGACTGCTGGGCTGGGAGGAGGGCACCGCCTCGGTGGAGTGCGCCGGAGAACTCACCCGCGGCGCCCTCGTGGCCGACCTGCGCACCCCCGGCCGCGCACGGCACGTGCGCGTGGCCCGCACCGTGGACGCCGACGGGTTCGCCGCACGCCTCACCGAGGGCATCGCCGGCTACGCCGCAGAACCGAACGACAGCGCGAGGACGCCGTGAACCGCGACCGCGCACCGGAAGGGGAACCGACTCCGATGCTCACCGCAGACCTGCTCATCCGCGGCGGAGACGTCGTCTCCGTCCACACCGGCCAGGTGTGGCGGGCCGACGTCGCCGTGGTCGGCGACGCGATCCGCGCGGTGCTGCCGCCGGGAACCCCGGTCGAGGCCCGCGAGACCGTCGACGCCGACGGGCTCGTGGTCGCGCCCGGGTACGTGGACGCGCACATGCACATCGAGAGCTCCCTGCTGGCCCCGGCCGAGTTCGCCCGGGTCACGCTCGCGCGCGGCACCACGACCGTGCTCGCCGACGCCCACGAGATCGTCAACGTCGCCGGGCGCGAGGGACAGGCGTGGATGATCGGGCAGGGCGAGGCCACCGGGCAGACCATGCGCTGGGCGGTCCCCTCGTGCGTGCCCGCGCTCGACGGGTTCGAGACGGCCGGCGCCCGCCTGGACGCCGACGACGTCGCCGAGATGCTGGACTGGGAGGGGGTCACCACCCTCGGCGAGGTGATGGACTACCGCGCGGTGGTCTCCGGCGACCCCAGGATGGGCGCCATCATCGCCGCGGCCCGCAGCCGGGGCGTGCGCCTGGACGGGCACTGCCCCAACCTGTCCGGCGCCGAGCTGGGCGAGTACCTGTGGGCCGGTATCGACTCCGACCACTGCAAGAACACCGCCGAGGTGGCGGTGGAGAAGGCCCGCCTGGGCATGCTGCTGATGCTCCAGGAGAAGTGCCTGACCCCCGAGGTCGTGCGGGCCCTGCTGGACCTGCCGCACCTGCCCGACTTCTGCCTGGTCACCGACGACATCGTCGTGGACGCCATCGTGAGCACCGGCCACCTGGACCGGGTGGGGGCGGTGGCCCTCGAACGCGGACTGCCCCCGCTGGCGGTGCTGCGGGCGCTCACGCTCCAGCCCGCGCGCAGGCTCGGCCTCGACGACCGGGGGACCGTCACCCCGGGCAAGCGCGCCGACCTGGTCCTGCTGCGCTCGCTCACCGAGCTGACCCCCGTGGTCGCGATCGCCGGCGGCACGGTCGTGGGCCGCGACGGCGCCCCGCTCACCGGGCCCGGGCCCGCGCCGGAACACCCGTTCGGCGGCACGGTGCGCATCGGCGCGCCCGACGCGCAGGCGGCCCGCTGGCGGGTGGACCTGCCCGACGGCGACCACGCCTTCCGGGCGCTGCGGGTGAACCCGGTGGACACCTACACCGAGCCGGACGAGGTCGTGCTGCCCGTGCGCGGGGGAGTGGTGCACTGGCAGGGCAGGACCGCGGTGGTGGCGGTCTTCGAGCGCCACACCGGGGCGGGCGGGGTGGCGTTCGCGCCGGTCACCGGGCAGGAACTGGGCGCGGGGGCCTTCGCCACCACCTACGCCCACGACAGCCACAACCTCACGGTCGTGGCCACGAGCGAGGACGCGCTGCGCGAGGCCGCCGCGCGGGTGGTGTCCTGGGGCGGGGGCATGCGCCTGGTCCGCGAGGGCGGCGCGGGCGCCGGGATCGCCCTGCCCATCGGAGGGGTCATGTCGGAGAGGCCCGCCGACGAGGTCGCCCGGGCCACCCGGGAGCTGCGCGCGGAGCTGGCGGCGTGGGGCTGGGACAACCGCAACGCCTTCATGAGCCTGTCCACGCTGACCCTGGCGGTGTCCCCGAGCGTGAAGATCACCGACCGGGGCCTGGTGCGCGTGGTCGAGCGCGCCTGGGAACCGGCGACGGTGGGCTGACCCGTTGCGCAGGGCGGAGCCGCGTACCTTCCCCGGGTGCGCGGCTCCTCGTGCGAGCGCGGGTCCGCCACCGCGGCGGGAGCCGAACCGGTCCGGCGGGCCCGTCCGCCGAGGCTGTACCCGAGCGGACGGAACATAAATCTACGCCGTATAGGTGGGCTCTTTGATGGCAACGAATCCTGGACAGACCAGACACTGACAGGCCACCGGTCGCAATCAGCTCCGCCCGGAGAAACCCGCGCCGGGCCGCTGTCCTCGTTCGGGGTGCGATGGAGCCCGGGGTCATGGCGGGAGCCCAACGTCCCCCTGGGCGGGCCGCCCCGCCCTCAGTCGGTGCGGGTGTCCAGGGCCTCCCGGGGGAAGGCCGGAGGGCCCGGAGCCCCCCGCCTCCCGGTGGCCCAGGGCGCGCAGCAGGTAGGGCAGGAGCCGGTCGGCGATGTCGTGGCCGGGGGAGGCGCCGGGCGCGGGCGGCACCAGGAACGTGTGGCTGACCATCGGGCCGATCACCATCTCCGCCACCACCAGGGGGTCCTCCACCGGCGGGATCTCCCCGCGCGCGACGGCGCGTTCCACCACCGCCAGCACCCGTTCCTGGAGCGGCACCACGAAGTCGCCGAAGAGCGCGTCGGCGAGCGCCTGGTTGTGCGCGGCCTCGCCCAGCACCGCGCGCAGCAGCCTCCCGGAGGACCCCTCCAGGGCCGCGGCCTTGTCGTGCAGGAGCCGGGACAGGTCCGAGCGCAGCGCGCCGGTGTCGAGGTCGGGCCCCAGGTTCTCCGCCCAGTCCCGGGCGGCTCCCAGCACCAGGTCCTCCTTGGAGCGCCAGCGCCGGTAGAGGGTGGCGGTGGAGACGCCGGCCCGCCGGGCGACGGCGGCCGTGGTCAGGCCGCCGTACCCGTGCAGTTCGAGCTCGGCGAGGGTGGCGTCCATCAGCGCGCGGTCCCGGGAAGCGTCGCGCGGTCGGCCCCGGTGGGGGGCGCGCGAGGCGTCGGGCAGATGGTCGGTGGTCATGCCCGAATCCTATGTGAGCGAGGCCTAGGGAAACGAAAGCGTTTCGTTTAGTATCGCTCCATGACCGACACCCAAGGCGCCCCCGCCGCCGAGGCCGCCCCCCGGCCCCCCGCCGAGCCGCTCACCCTGACCACCGAGATCCCACCGGTGGTCGCCCGCCTGCGCGCCGCCTTCGCCTCCGGCCGCACCAAGCCCGTCGCCTGGCGCCGCGCCCAGCTGCGCGCGCTGCGCCGCATGCTCACCGAGGAGCGCACCGCGTTCGAACGCGCGCTCGGGGCCGACCTCGGCAAGAGCCCCATCGAGGCCCACACCACCGAGATCGGCTTCGTGGTCAACGAGATCGACCACACCCTCAGGCACCTGGCCTCCTGGCTGCGCCCGCAGCGGGTGCCCGTGCCCGTCGCCCTGGCCCCGGCCAGGGCCCGCCGCGTGCGCGAGCCGCTGGGCACCGTGCTGATCATCGCCCCGTGGAACTACCCGGTGAACCTGTCCCTGGCGCCCCTGGTCGGCGCCCTCGCCGCGGGCAACGCCGCCCTGGTCAAGCCCAGCGAACTGGCCCCGGCCACCTCCGCCGCCCTGGCCGAGCTGCTGCCCCGCTACCTGGACACCGAGGCGGTCGCGGTCGTGGAGGGCGGCATCCCCGAGAGCACCGCCCTGCTCGATGAGCGCTTCGACCACATCTTCTACACCGGCAACGGCGCCGTGGCCCGCATCGTCATGGCCGCCGCCGCCAAGCACCTGACCCCCGTCACCCTGGAGCTGGGCGGCAAGAGCCCGGCCATCGTCGAACCCGGGGTGGACCTGGCCACCACCGCCCGCCGCCTGGCCTGGGGCAAGTTCACCAACACCGGTCAGACCTGCGTGGCCCCCGACTACGTGCTCGCCGTCGGCGACACCGCCGAACCGCTCCAGCGCGAGCTGGCCGCCGCCATCACCGAGATGTTCGGCGAGGACCCCTCACGCAGCGCCGACTACGGGCGCATCGTCAACGAGCGCCACTTCGCCCGGATCACCGCCCTGCTGGACAGCGGCACCGTGGTCACCGGCGGACAGCACGACATCGACCGCCTCTACGTCGCTCCCACCGTCCTTGCCGACGTGGACCCCGACTCCCCGGTGATGTCGGAGGAGATCTTCGGCCCCGTCCTGCCGGTCCTGCGGGTCCCCGACCTGGACGCGGCCATCGCCTTCGTCAACGCACGTGACAAGCCGCTGGCGCTGTACGGCTTCACCGACTCCGAGGAGACCAAGCGCCGCCTGACCACCGAGACCTCCTCGGGCGGCCTGGCCTTCGGTCTGCCGATCGCCCACCTGGCCGTTCCCGACCTGCCCTTCGGCGGTGTGGGGGACAGCGGCATGGGCGCCTACCACTCCGCGGCCTCCCTGGACACCTTCTCGCACACCAAGTCGGTGCTGGACAAGTCGCTGTTCATGGACACCATGCGCATCGCCTACGCGCCCGTCACCGACCTCAAGCAGAAGCTGCTGCGTCGGCTCCTGTGAGTGGGGGAGCGGGGGCGGGCGGCCGTGCCCGCCCCCGCCCGCGCGGGTCAGCTCCTCGGGGCGCTCCCCTCGCGCCCGGCCTCGTCCAGGGCGCGCGCCGCCACATGCGGGTGGTTCAGGTCGAACGCGGGACGCTCGGAGCGGATCCGCGGCAGCGACGTGAAGTTGTGCCGCGGCGGCGGGCAGGACGTGGCCCACTCCAGCGAGCAGCCGTAGCCCCACGGGTCGTCCATCCCCACCTGGGGGGCGTTGCGCGCGGTCACGAAGACGTTCCAGAAGAAGATCAGCGTCGAGGCCGCCAGCACGAACGAGGAGACCGAGGAGATCTGGTTGAGCTCGGTGAAGCCGTCACTGGGCAGGTAGTCGGCGTAGCGGCGCGGGAAGCCGGCGGCGCCCAGCCAGTGCTGCACCAGGAACGTGCCGTGGAAGCCCAGGAAGAGCAGCCAGAAGTGGAACTTGCCCAGCTTCTCGTTGAGCATCTTGCCGGTGAACTTGGGCCACCAGAAGTAGAAGCCCGCGAACATTGCGAACACCACCGTGCCGAACACCACGTAGTGGAAGTGGGCCACCACGAAGTAGGAGTCGGTGACGTGGAAGTCGATCGGCGGGGAGGCCAGCAGCACACCGGTCAGACCGCCGAACAGGAAGGTCACCAGGAAGCCGATGACGAACAGCATCGGCGTCTCGAAGGTGATCTGGCCCCGCCACATCGTGCCGATCCAGTTGAAGAACTTCACGCCGGTCGGGACCGCGATGAGGAAGCTCATGAACGAGAAGAACGGCAGCAGGACCGCGCCGGTCGGGAACATGTGGTGGGCCCACACGGTGACCGACAGGCCGGTGATGGCGATGGTCGCCGCGACCAGGCTCTTGTAGCCGAAGATCGGCTTGCGGCTGAACACCGGGATGATCTCGGTCACGATGCCGAAGAACGGCAGCGCGATGATGTACACCTCGGGGTGGCCGAAGAACCAGAACAGGTGCTGCCACAGGATGGCGCCGCCGTGCTCGGCGTTGAACACCTGCGTGCCGACGATGCGGTCCGCGCCCAGCGCGATCAGGGCCGCCGTCAGCACGGGGAACGCGATGAGCACCAGCACGCTGGTCAGGATGATGTTCCAGGTGAAGATCGGCATGCGGAACATCGTCATGCCCGGCGCGCGCATGCACAGGGCGGTCGTGATGAAGTTGACCGCGCCCAGGATCGTGCCCAGACCCGACACCACCAGCCCCATGATCCACAGGTTGCCCCCCACCCCCGGTGAGTGGACCTCGTTCGACAGGGGCGTGTAGGCGAACCAGCCGAAGCTGGCCGCGCCGCCCGGGGTCAGGAACCCGGCCGAGACGATCAGCCCGCCGAACAGGAACAGGTAGTAGCCGAACAGGTTCATCCTCGGGAACGCCACGTCGGGCGCGCCGATCTGCAACGGCATGATCACGTTGCCGAACCCGACGAACAGCGGGGTCGCGAAGAGCAGCAGCATGATCGTGCCGTGCATGGTGAACAGCTGGTTGTACTCCTCGTTGGACATGATCTGCATGCCCGGGAAGAACAGTTCGGCGCGGATGAGCACCGCCAGGATTCCGCCGAAGACGAAGAAGGCGAAAGCGGTGATGATGTACATGTACCCGATGACCTTGTGGTCGGTCGAGGTCAGCCAGCTCACGATGATCGACCCCTTGGGGGCCTTCACGGAGGAGGACTCCTCTGCCTCGGTTTTCGCTGGTGCCACTGCTCGTGCCTCCGTGCGGAAGATGGGTGCGGGCGAATGGGAAAAACGAGGCTTTTCCTTTTGGGGGTGATTCGGGAAGGGAATGTCCCGGGCCTCGGAAACGCAACCTAGCCCATCGGGTCCGCCGGAGCCGGTAATCGCCACCAGCGTTTTCTTCGCCGGGCGGAGAATGTCCTCTTTGTTTGCGAAAAGGCGGCTGGGTCGAGCCCGCGCCCTTCCGGCCGGCCCCCGGCTGGCTTCTTCCGGGCACGGCCCCTCGGCGCCGCGGACGCTCGTGCGGGGCCCGCGGGCGCACCGTCCCCGCCGCCTTCCGGCCCCCGGCCCGGCCCTCCTCCCGGCCGGGGCCCGGCCGCCGCGCGGGCGTGGGGCCTACGAGAGCCGCGCGTCGGTGTACACGTCGCCCGACTCCATGCCCTGGTAACCGAAGATGTCGGTGACCGTCACGAAGTGGTAGCCCTGCCGGTGCAGCCCCGCCAGCACGTCCGGGATCGCCTTCACGGAGGTCTCGTGGATGTCGTGGAAGAGCACCACGCTCCCCGGCACGGTGTTGTCCAGCGCCGCCTCACTGACGTCCTCGGTGTCGCGGCTCCTCCAGTCCAGCGTGTCCACGTCCCACAGGACCAGGGGTTGTTCCACCGTCTTGCGCACCGTCCCGTTCAGCGACCCGTAGGGCGGCCGGATGGTCGGCGGTTCCACCCCGGTCACCTCGCGCACGGCCGCGTTGGTGCGTTCGATGTCCTTGCGGATCTCGTCGGCCGACATCTTCGCCAGGTCGTCGTGCTTCCAGGTGTGGTTGCCCAGCTCGTGGCCCTCCTCGGCCATGCGCTCCACCGGTGCGGGGAAGTCGTCCACGAGCGAACCCAGCACGTAGAACGTGGCGTGGGCGTCGTACTCGGCCAGGCTGTCCAGCAACCGGTCGGTGTGCTCGCCCGGCCCGTCGTCGAAGGTCAGCGCCACGCACTTGAGGCGCTGGCAGTCCAGGGTGTGCCCCTGGGCGCTCAGGCCGCCCTCGTCCTGCGAGAGGTCGTCGCCCAGACCGTCCCCGTTCAGGGCCGCCTCCCGGGCCCGGTAGCCCAGCTCGGACAGCAGCCCCTCGACGTCGGCGGCCTCCACCGGGACCAGCACCTCGCCGACCCGGCCCGCGCCGGGCACCGCGTCGGGGTCCATGCGCACGGCCAGGCCGCCCGCGGTGCTGAAGGCCAGGTCGCCCAGCGGCGAGCCCGCCCAGCGCTCGGCGGCCTTGCGGGCCTGGCCGGGCTCGGACAGGTCGAGCGGCTCGGAACCCCCGTCCGCCCCACCGTCGGCCGTCCCGTCCCGGCCGTCGGCGGACGCGCCGCCCTCCGGCGCGGTCCGCTCGCCCGAGGCGACCTCGCCGACCAGCCCGGGCAGCTGGTGCTCGGACAGGTCGTACCCCTCCTCCAGGACGTCGGCCAGGACCAGGTGGGCCTGCTCGATCGCCTCCTCGTCCCGGAACAGCGAGGTCCAGGGCAGCACCTCCTCGCTGCCCGCGTCGTACCACAGGGTGTCGGCCTCGAAGGTCTCGTCCCCGCCCGCGGAGGCGGTCGCGGTCAGCCGCGCGCCCACCACCTCCGGGGAGGCGGCGAGGATGACCGTGTCCTGGTGCAGCTCGGGGGATCCCCCCTCCGGCAGGTCCTCCAGGAAGGCGGTCTGGCGCGCGGCCATGGCGGTGCGCGCCTCCACCGTCAGCGGGTGGTTGTCGCCCAACCGCGGGTAGCGGTAGCTCACCACGCTGTCGTCGGTGGTCACCGACACGGTGCTCGCCTCCATCCCCGCCAGGTCGTCGGGCGAGGAGCGGACCGGTTCGGCGTAGGGAAGCTCCTGTTCCACGGCACGGCAGCCGGGGACCAGGAGCAGACCCACGGCGGCGCTGACGGAGAGTTTGCGTCGTAGTGAGGTGACAGCCACGAGGGGGACCATATCCGAGCCGCTCACCTCAGCGTGAATCGCCTCGCAGGCGTCCGCGTACTCAGCGTGTCCGGTGCACGGTCACGCTCCGTTCACCCGACCCGCCTCCGGTGGCCCCCTTGGTGTCTCAGGGAGGGCCCGGGAGGGGGATCGCGCGACCAGGTCCCCGGTGGGCCGGTGGCTCGGCTCCGGGCCCGTTTCCGGGGGTTTGCGGACCCGTGCCGACGCCGTCCGAAACCCGGTGCGGACACGGGGGCGCCGGTCCTCGGCGGGTCCGCGTTCCGGCCATACTGATCCCGAAGGGGCGTACACCGTGTTCCCCCGCGAATCCGGACGCCGGTGACACGCCCTCCTCCGTCGGAGCGCCCGCTCCGTCCACCCCTGAAAGGCACCCATGAGTTACGGTCCCGGAACCGGCGGCTACTTCCCCCCGAGCGGGGGAAGCGGTGGCCACCAGCCCCCTCCCGGAGGAGGCGGAGGGTATCCGCCGCCCGGAGGCGGCCTCCCCCCGCCCCCCGGAGGCTGGTACGGCGGCCCCGGTTTCCAGCCGCCGCCTCCGCCCGCGAGCCAGGGTTCGGCCATCGGCGCGCTCATCGCCAACATCTTCGGCCTGTGCCTGTGCTGGATGCTGTCGATCGTCGGCGTCATCCTGGCCATCGTCGCGCTGACCATGACCACCACCAACCCCCAGTCGGCCAGGACCTGCACCATCATCTCCTGGGTGCTCTTCGGAGTCGGGACCGCGCTGTACGCCGTGCTGTTCTTCGTCTACGGGGCTGCGGGGCTCATGAGCGTCTTCGCCGCGAACTAGGCCTACTGAGACGGGCGGGGGCGCCCACCGCCGCGGCCCCCGGCCCGACCCCGCGCGGCGACGGGCGCCCCGGGGAGGCGGGGGCGGGGGAGAGGGTCAGCCCCGCCCCGTCTCCTCCCGGGGCTCGGCCGCGTCGGCGGCCACGGCCGCCACGATCCTCCGGACCTGCGCCAGGACCTCGGCGTTCTCCCGCGGGGAGGCCACCTTGGGCAGGTGCACGTGCCCGGCCGCGATCCGCCGCCCCGCCCGGTCCCGCAGCAGCGTGTTGCGGTAGGCGATCTCGTTGGACAGGTAGTCCCCACCGCCCCCGCGGCGCGCCGCCGACCCCTCCGTGGGGCCGTCCGGGCGCACCACCACCCCGCGGCCGTCCGGCGCGGCCTCGGCCACCTCGGTGTTGACCACCACCGGGTAGGGGGCCTCCCGCACCGCCGCCAGGATCCGTTCGTGGGGCAGCGAGGAGAGCGTCCACTCCGGGACGCCGGGGCCCGGCACCGGTGCCCGGCCGGTGCGCGACACCCGCAGGTTGTCCTCGCCCCCGCCGCGCCAGACGCCGTTCCACACCTCCAGGTCGAAGCGGCCCGGCCGCCCGCGGCTGAGCGTGACCACCGCGTCCGCGCGCCGGTGCTGCTCGGCCAGCGCCTCCTCCACCAGCCCGGCGTCGAAGTCCGCCCAGCGCACCGGGAACACCGCGGTGCGCACCACGGCCGTGCGCCC
Organism: Nocardiopsis sp. CNS-639; assembly: GCF_000381685.1. Taxonomy (NCBI): domain Bacteria; kingdom Bacillati; phylum Actinomycetota; class Actinomycetes; order Streptosporangiales; family Nocardiopsidaceae; genus Nocardiopsis; species Nocardiopsis sp. CNS-639. Next base: position 371,235 of record NZ_KB906855.1, on the reverse strand, counting down.
GCCCACGGGGAACGTCCACCCGTTCAGGTCCAGCGCCGCCGCGCCGGAGGGGTTGGAGCACGCCGGGTCCTCGTCCAGACGGAAGGGGTCGAAGCCGGTCACGACCACCCGCACCCACCGGTCGCCCGGCGGGAAGTCGAGGTCGGCGATGCCGCGCGAGCCCGTCTCCAGCAGATGCAGCAGGTCGGCGCGGTCGGCGTCGGACACGGCGAAGTCCGGCCGCCAGGAGCGCAGCCGGGCCGAGAGCACCAGCCGCGCCCAGTACAGGGGGCGGTCGTCGGCGCCGTCGCGGGCGGCCTCCGTCCACAGCCGGGAGGCGTGCGCGGCGACCGCCTCCCGTGCCTGGGCGAGGTCGGCGCTCGCCCGCAGGTCGGCGCTGAACAGGGGCTCGGCCGCGCCGAAACCGGAGCGGGTCAGGACCAGGCGGGGCTCGGGGAGACCGGCGCGGTCCTCTTCGGGAGTGGTGTGGTGGTGCACGGGGGTCGCTGTCCGTCTCAGGGGCGTCGGGAGGGCCGCCGGGGGAGGGGCCAGCCGAGTCTAACGCCGCCCGCGACCGCCCCGGGGACGGCGCGTGCGGCGCGTCCGGCCGACGAGACACGGGGGCTGGACCGGCGGGGTCGGACTTGGCAGGGTGTGAGGTGACCGCCCGTTCCTCTCAACGGAGAGAGCAGCACATGCCGATTTCCGCCCTCCCCACCACCGCCTCCCTCGCCGACCGCGCGCGGGCCGCCCTGGACCGGTGCCGCGTCGCCGCGCCCCAGGAACCGGCCGGGGCCGGCGGCGCGGCGAGGTCGCCCATCACCGGCCAGGAGCTCTTCGCCCTGGGCCATGAGTCCGCCGCCGACGTCGAGCAGGCCGTCACCGAGGCCCGGGAGGCCTTCGCCGCCTGGCGCGACACCCCCGCCCCGGTGCGCGGACAGCTCGTCCACAGGCTCGGCGAGCTGCTGCGCGAGCACAAGGCCGACCTGGCCGAGCTGGTGACCATCGAGGCGGGCAAGATCCGCTCCGAGGCCCTGGGCGAGGTCCAGGAGATGATCGACATCTGCGACCTGGCCGTGGGCATGTCCCGACAGCTGTACGGGCGCACCATGCCCTCCGAGCGGCCCGGCCACCGGCTCATGGAGACCTGGCACCCGCTGGGCGTGGTCGGCGTGATCACCGCCTTCAACTTCCCGGTGGCGGTGTGGTCGTGGAACACGTGCGTGGCCCTGGTGTGCGGCAACACCGTGGTCTGGAAGCCCTCGGAGCTGACCCCGCTCACCGCGCTGGCCTGCCACGGCCTGCTCATGCGCGCGGCGCAGGAGGTCGGCGCGCCCGCCCGGGGCCTGCACCGGGTCGTGCTGGGCGGCCGCGAGATCGGCCGGGCCCTGGCCGACGACCCCCGGGTGGCCCTGCTGTCGGCCACGGGATCGACCGCCATGGGACGCGAGGTGGCACCCCGGGTGGCCGCCCGCATGGGCCGCTACCTGCTGGAGCTGGGCGGCAACAACGCGGCCGTGGTGGCCCCCTCCGCCGACCTGGACCTGGTGGTGCGCGGCAGCGTCTTCTCCGCCGCGGGCACGGCGGGCCAGCGCTGCACGACGCTGCGCCGCCTCATCGTGCACGAGGACGTGGCCGAGGAGGTCACCCGGCGGATCGTGGACGCCTACAAGCAGCTGCGCGACCGCGTCGGCGACCCCTTCGCGGAGTCGACGCTGGTGGGTCCGCTGGTGGGCGAGCGCGGGTACGCCGCGATGCGTTCGGCGCTGGAGCGCGCCGCGGCCGAGGGCGGCCAGGTGCTGGTCGGCGGAGGCCGCGTCCTGGAGGAGGAGGCCGCCGACGCCTACTACGTCGAGCCCGCGGTGGTGCGCATGCCCGGCCAGACCGCCGTCGTGCGCGAGGAGACCTTCGCGCCGATCCTGTACGTGATGCCCTACCGCACGCTGGAGGAGGCGGTGGAGCTGCACAACGGCGTGCCCCAGGGACTGTCGTCGTCGATCTTCACCCAGGACCAGTCCGAGGCCGAGCGGTTCCTGTCCGCGGCCGGTTCGGACTGCGGGATCGTCAACGTCAACATCGGCACCTCCGGCGCGGAGATCGGCGGCGCCTTCGGCGGGGAGAAGGACACCGGCGGCGGCCGCGAGTCGGGTTCGGACTCCTGGAAGGCCTACATGCGCCGGGCGACCAACACGGTCAACTACGGCGGCGAGCTGCCGCTGGCCCAGGGTGTGAGCTTCCTCTGAGGGCCCCGGTGTCCGCGCCCGGCTGGACGCGGACACCGGCGACACACCAAAAAAGTTGCGCGCGATCATGTTGCGTGCAACTTAATTCTGTTACGGTGGTGCCCACCGAACGGTTCCGCACGCGCAGGAGGGAACACCGTGGCCGACGAGCAAGGGGAGAACCCCCTCGCCCTGGACAACCAGCTGTGCTTCTCCCTCTACGCGGCCTCCCGGGCCATGACCGGGCTCTACCGGGAACTGCTGGGCGACCTGGAACTGACCTACCCCCAGTACCTGGTCATGCTCGTGCTCTGGGAGCGCGGAACGCTCACCGTCAAGGAGCTCAGCCGGGCCCTGCACCTGGACTCGGGCACGCTCTCGCCGCTGCTGCGCCGCCTGGAGTGCGCCGGGCTCCTGACCCGCGAACGCAGTTCCACCGACGAGCGCGTCGTCGAGGTCTCGGCCACCCCGAAGGGCGACGCGCTGCGCGCACGTGCCGAGGAGGTCCCCGAACGGGTCATGTGCTCGGCCGGACTGCCCCGGGAACGGGCCCGGGAGCTGCAGGAGGCGCTCGGCCTGCTCACGCGTTCGGTGGAGACCGCCTCCCGCCGGCACAGCCCGTGCTGAACGGGGCCGCGGGCCCCCACCCGTACCACCACACCGATCACGGACCACGAAGGAGAGAGGCAACCATGGCCTACGACGTGATGTACACCGCCAACGCCACCGTCACCGGAGAGGGCCGCAAGGGCACCGGTCGCACCGACGACCGCCGCCTGGAGGTCGACCTGTCCGTGCCCAAGGGCATGGGCGGCGACGACGGCCCCGGCACCAACCCCGAGCAGCTCTTCGCGGTCGGCTACGCCGCCTGCTTCCACGGCGCCCTCAAGGCCGTCGCCCGCAAGGAGAAGGTCGACGTCGACGGCTCCACCATCGACGCCCAGGTCAGCCTGGGCAAGGCCGACGACGGCATGGCCCTGGCCGTGGCGCTGACCGTCACCATCCCGGGCGTGGACCAGGCCAAGGCCGAGGAGCTGGTCGAGGGCGCGCACCAGATGTGCCCCTACTCCCGCGCCACCCGCGGCAACATCGAGGTGACCCTGACGGCCAAGACCGCCTAGCGACGCCTGCGCGGAGCCCCCCGAGGACATCCCCGGGGGGCTCCGTCCTGTCCGCCCGCCGCCCGCCACCGGCGCCCGCGGCGCGGTCCCGCCCCGCCGATCCGCCTCCGACACCTCTCCAGCCCCGAGGGCACCACGACCAGGGGGGAGGGCGCGCACCGCGCCCTCCCCCCTCGGCGTGCCCGGGGCCGAGGACGGCCGCTGGGCCGCACCATCTCCGAAAAAGTTCCCGTGGTGCGGCCTATGTGATAAAAACGATTCCTTTGTGATGCTTGTTACAGACAGCTGGCCCTGAGTGACAGGCGTCCGGCGGTCCTCGACCCGACCGGAGCCCCGAAGCCACGAAGAGAGAAGGAACGGATGTCCTCTGTCCCGACCCGCGGCCCAGCGGAGGCCGGGTCCCCCCGGCCGCGGTGGACGCCCCGCAGCATCGCCGTCTGGACCGCCGTCGCCCTCGTCGGCGCCGTCGCCTGGGGCATGATCGCCATCGGCCGCGGAGAGGAGGTCTCCGCCGCCTGGCTGGTCTTCGCCGCCCTGGCCTCCTACGCCATCGGCTACCGCTTCTACGCCCGGTTCATCCAGTACAAGGTGCTGATCACCGACGACACGCGGGCCACCCCGGCCGAGCGGCTCGACAACGGCGCCGACTACCACCCCACCGACCGCCGGGTGCTGTTCGGCCACCACTTCGCCGCCATCGCGGGCGCCGGTCCGCTCGTGGGCCCCGTGCTGGCCGCACAGATGGGCTTCCTGCCGGGCACCATCTGGATCATCGTCGGCGTGATCTTCGCCGGCGCCGTCCAGGACATGGTGGTGCTGTTCTTCTCCACCCGCCGCAACGGCCGCTCCCTGGGCCAGATGGCGCGCGAGGAGATCGGTCCGGTGGGCGGCGTCGCCGCCCTCGTCGCCGTCATGGCGATCATGATCATCCTGCTGGCCGTCCTGGCCATGGTCGTGGTCAACGCGCTGGCCGAGTCCCCCTGGGGCTCGTTCTCGCTCATCATGACGGTCCCGATCGCCCTGTTCATGGGCGTCTACCTCAGGTTCCTCAGACCCGGCAAGGTCATCGAGACCTCCGCCATCGGCGTCGTCCTGCTGCTGCTGTCCATCGTGGGCGGCGGCTGGGTGGCCGAGCACGCGGTGCTCAGCGAGCTCTTCCTCTTCAGCAAGAACGAGCTCACCTTCGGCCTGATCGTCTACGGCTTCGTCGCCTCGGTCCTGCCGGTCTGGCTGCTGCTGGCCCCCCGCGACTACCTGTCCACCTTCATGAAGGTGGGCGTGGTCGTGCTCCTGGCCGCCTCCATCCTCATCGTCGCCCCCGACCTGCGGCTGCCGCGCTTCACCGACTTCGCCTTCAACGGCGAGGGGCCGGTCTTCGCCGGGTCGCTGTTCCCGTTCGTGTTCATCACGATCGCCTGCGGCGCCCTGTCGGGCTTCCACGCGCTGATCTCCTCGGGCACCACGCCCAAGCTCATCGAGAAGGAGAGCCAGGTCCGGATGATCGGCTACGGCTCCATGCTCACGGAGTCGTTCGTGGCGATCATGGCGCTGATCACCGCCTGCATCATCGACCCCGGCGTGTACTTCGCCATGAACATGCCCGCCACCGCGCTGGGCGACACTGTCCAGAGCGCCGCCGCGGCGGTCAGCCAGCTCGGCTTCACCGTCGACGCCCAGACCCTGGAGCGCACCGCCGAGCTGATCGGCGAGGAGTCGATCCTGGCCCGCACCGGCGGAGCCCCCACGTTCGCTCTGGGCGCCGCGCAGATCTTCTCCGCGGTCTTCGGCGGCCAGGCCATGATGGCGTTCTGGTACCACTTCGCCGTCATGTTCGAGGCGCTGTTCATCCTCACCACCGTGGACGCGGGCACCCGGGTGGGCCGCTTCATGCTCCAGGACACCCTGGGCAACGTCTACAAGCCCATGCGCGACCCCAGCTGGCGCCCGGGCGCCTGGCTGTGCAGCGCCCTGATCGTGGGGGCGTGGGGCTACTTCCTGTGGGCCGGGGTCAACGACCCCCTGGGCGGCATCAACCAGCTCTTCCCGCTGTTCGGCATCGCCAACCAGCTCCTGGCGGCGATCGCCCTGGCGGTGTGCACCACGCTGATCATCAAGTCCGGACGCGCCAAGTACGCCTGGGTGACCCTGGTGCCGCTGGCCTGGGACGCGGCGGTCACGCTGACCGCCAGCTACCAGAAGATCTTCTCCTCCGACCCCGCCATCGGGTTCTTCGCCCAGCGCCAGCAGTTCTCCGAGGCACTGGCCGCGGGGGAGACGAGCGTGGGCGCCATCCAGGGCGTGGAGGACATGCAGAGGGTCGTGCTCAACACCACCGTCAACGGCATCCTGTCGGCGCTGTTCGCGATCCTGGTCCTCATCATCCTGGTCGACTCGGTCCGGGTGTGGATCAGGGCTCTGCGAGCGCCGGAGGGTACGCTGCCCACCAGCGAGGCGCCCCACGAGACGTCCCGGCTGTGGGCCCCCTCGGGGCTCGTGCCCACCCGCGAGGAGCGTGAGCACGCCCGCCGACTGGCCCCGGCGGGGGAGGGCGACGTCACCGCGCGCAGGGAGGAGTAGCCCATGGAGCGGGTACGTGCGCGGCTGGGCCCCACCCTGCTGCGGGGCCTGCGCGAGGCGTGGCAGATCGTCCGCGGCGTGGCCGGTGAGCGCGCCTACGAGATCTACCTCGACCACCACCGGCGCACGCACCCCGGGCAGGAGCCCATGGGCGAGCGCGCCTTCTGGCGCCAGCACGTGGACAGGGGCGACACCGACCCGGGGTCGCGCTGCTGCTGAACACGCGCACACACGAGGGGCCGGGAGGGGGATCCCCCTCCCGGCCCCTCACGGCCTCACGGCCCCGCTCAGGCGGCCGTGTCCAGCAGCAGCAGGCGGTCCAGGATGTCCTGGAGGGTGACCAGGCCGATCACCTCGCCGTCCGACTCCACCAGGGACAGGTGGCTGCGGCTCTCCCGCATGATGCCCATCGCCGCGTACATCGGCGTCTCCGCGGCCAGGGTGAGCACCGGCCTCATCAGGTCGGCCGCGGTGGTCCCCTCCGGACCCGTCAGCGCCTCGCGCACGTGCAGCACGCCCACGGGTTCGGTGCCCTCCATCACCACCAGGCGCAGGTGCGTGGACTCCCGCGACACCTGCTTGATGTCGTCCACCGTCGAGTTCGGGGACACCGACGCGATCTCCTCGCGCGGTGTCACGATCTCGCTCAGCGGACGGGAGTTGACCTCCAGCGCCGTGGCCAGCTGGGCGCGGCGCTCGGGGTCGAGCGCACCGGCCTTGGCCGAGTGCTCCACCAGCTCGCGCACGTCGTCGGGACCGTGCCCGGAGGACATCTCGTCCACCGCCTCCACGCCCAGCCGGTGCAGGCACCAGTTGGCCATGCCGTTGAGCATCAGCAGCAGCGGACGGGTGAACCACATGAACGCCCGCATCGGCACGGCCAGCATGATCGCCGACTTCTCCGGGTGCGAGATCGCCCAGGACTTGGGCGCCATCTCACCCACCACCAGGTGCAGGAAGGTCACCACGATCAGCGACAGCACGAAGGAGAGCACGTAGCCCACCGTCTCGGGCAGGTCGCCGAACAGCGGCTCCAGCATGTGGTGGAAGGCGGGCTTGGAGATCGCGCCCAGCGCCAGGGCGCACAGGGTGATCCCCAGCTGCGAACCGGCCAGCAGCAGCGACAGGTCGCGGGCGCTCCTGACCGCGGCCCGTGCCGAGAAGCTGGACTCGGCGGCCTCCTCCAGCCGGTAGCGGCGCGCCGCCACCAGGGCGAACTCGATCGCCACGAAGAAGGCGCTCAGCGCGATGATCACCGCGGTCAGCGCGAGCGCCACCCACACGTTCATGTCACTCATGCCGACGCCTCCTGCGACTCGTTGCCCTGGACCTCGTGCAGACGCAGCTCCACGGTGTGCGGAACGTGCCTCTGCACCGCGCTGACGACCATGGTCAGCCCCATGTCGGGGTCCTCGTCGTGCGCGCTGGGCGGTCGGGGCAGGGCGATGGAGACCCTGTCACCGGCCTCGGGGAGCCGGTGCAGCTCGTGCACCACCAGACCGCCCAGGGTCTCGTAGTCCCCCTCGGGCAGGTCGTGGCCGAGCAGCCGCTCGACCTCGTCGATGTGCAGAGCGCCCGGGACCAGGTAGGAGCCCTCGCCCTCCAGGTAGGAGGGGGCCTCCTCCGCGGGGCTGTGCTCGTCGGCGATCTCGCCGACCAGCTCCTCGGCCAGGTCCTCGGTCGTGATGACCCCGGCCAGGCCGCCGTACTCGTCCACCACGCAGGCGAACTCCTCGCCCGCCTCGCGCAGCTGGCTCAGCGCGGAGGGCAGCGGCAGCGACGCGGGAAGCATCACGGTGCGCCGCGCCACCTCGCTGACCTTGGTGTTGGCCAGGTCCCGGTCGCCCAGCGCGAGCACGTCGCGCAGGCAGATGACGCCGACGATGTCGTCCACGCCGTCACCCAGCACCGGGAAGCGCGAGTGGTCGGAGGCCATCAGCTCCACGACCCGGCTGACCGGGTCGCCCTCCTCCACCGTGGCCACCTCCGGACGCGGGATCATCGCGTGCCCGGCGGTGCGCTCGTGGAAGTCCAGGGTGCGGTCCAGCAGGGTGGACAGCTCCGGCGGCAGGTCGCCGCTGGCCTTGGACTCGGCGATGATGCTCTCCAGGTCGCGCGCGGTCGCCGCGTGCTGGACGTCCTCGACCGGTTCGATCCGCACCGCCTTGAGCAGCAGGATCGCCGCCTGGTCGAACAGCCAGATGACCGGGCCGAAGATCTTCAGGTAGATCCCCGTGGACAGCGCCAGCCAGCGCGCGACCGGCTCGGGCCGGGCGATGGCCAGGTTCTTGGGGAAGAGCTCTCCGAAGACCATCTGCACGACGGTGGAGAAGAGCAGGGCCAGGACGGTGCCGATGGCCACGCCCGTCCCCGTGGGGATCCCGGCGAGGCCGAGCAGCTCACCGACGCCCTCGCCGATCATGGGCTCGGCCACGTAACCCACCAGCAGGGCGGTCACGGTGATGCCCAGCTGGGCACCGGAGAGCATGAAGGACGTCCGGTTGGTGATGCCCAGGGCCCTCTGGGCCCCGGCGTCCCCGGCCGCCGCCTTCGCCCGCAGTCGCGAGCGGTCCACGGCCATGTAACCGAACTCCTGGGCGACGAAGTAACCCGTCGCCACGGTGATCAGGAAGACCACCACGATCCCGAAGGCGATACTGAGGATGGTGCTCATCATCGGGTACGCACCGCCTGGTTCCGCTTCGGGTTCGGACTCCTACGAGGGTGCGCACCCTTCGTAGAAGGGGGCTCGTCGTCTGTGTCGCAGCGTCCGTTCAGGACGCTGCCGGTACTTCGGGACGGGTCCACTGTTCCTCTCTCTGCGCCTGTTGCGCTTTGTGGTGATATGTGACTACCAGGGATAAAGACGATCGGCCTGGGGCGGTTGTTCCCCGGCGGCGGATGTTTCGGAGCGGTCAGCTCCCGGCGGGGGCGTCGGCCTCCCCGCCGAGCCCGGCCCACTCCCGGCGGCGGGCCTCGGAGAGAGCGATCGCGGTGGCCACGGCCACGTTGAGCGATCCCACCCGTCCGATCTGGGGAACGTAGGTGACGGCGTCCGCGCCCGCCAGCAGGGCGGGGGAGCATCCGTGGTCCTCGGCGCCCACGGCCAGGCACACGTCCGGCTCCAGGGGGGCCGCGTGCAGCGGGAGCGCGCCGGAGGCCAGCTCGACCGCGACCACCCGGTACCCGTCCGCGCGTGCGGCGGCCAGGGCGTCGGCGGTGGAGGCCATCCGGGTGTGCTCGACCTTGGCGGCGGTGCCCAGGGCGGTCTTGCCGACCTTGGGGTCGTCGGGGTCGGCGCTGTTGCCGGTCAACCAGAGCTGGTCGACACCGAAGGTCGCAGCCGTGCGCAGGATCGAGCCCAGGTTGTAGGGCTGGGTGACCGATTCGACGAGAAGGGCGAGTCGCCCCTCGGTGCGCCTGCGCCACTGGCGGTTCAGGCGTTTGACGTCCGTGGGACGCAACTGCGTGCTCAACTGCGGTGTTTTCCTCGGCGGGTGTTCCCGGGCTGGTCCCGGAGGCCATCTGTTCGCCACAGAGTACAGGTCACCGTGCGTGGGCGCACGCATGACCCGTGACACACTGCGGCAAAAGCCGCGTCAAGCCACGGAACGGCGCACCGCGAGCACCCGGAAACCCGCCCGGGAGGACACCCGTTCGGCGGGCAGACCCTGCTCGTCCAGCCACTTCTGCAACGAGTCCGAGCCCAGGTGGCGCTGGACCACGAGGTGGGCGACGCCCTCGGGGGTGAGCCGCCCCAGCCACGTGCGCAGCATGGAGTGCAGCACGCCCTTGCCCACCCGGATGGGCGGGTTGGACCACACCGCGGCGAAGGGGCCCAGCAGGTCCTGGGCGGCCACGTCCTCCCTGGCCGGCGCGTCCTCCCCGGACGGGCCCTGCTCCACCGACAGCCCGCCCTCGGGCCCCACCACCGCGAACCGCGCGTTGTCCAGCCCGTGCTCGGCGGCGTTGCGCCGCGCCAGCCCCACGGCCCGCGCGTTGACGTCCACGCCCAGCACCCGCGCCCCCGGCGCGCGTGAGGCCATCGTCAGGGCGATGGGCCCGTAGCCGCAGCCCAGGTCGAGCAGGCGCCCGCCCTCGGGCGGCGGCGGGACCGACTCCAGCAGCACCCGCGTGCCGAGGTCGACCTTGTCGGGGGAGAACACGCCCCGGTCGGTGCGCAGCCGCAGGTGCAGGTCCGGCAGGACCAGGTCGGCGGTGGAGGGGCGGCTGGCGGCGCCCGGATCGGAGTCGAAGTAGTGCTGAGCCACGCCGTGACGCTACCAGGGGCGGCCCCGGCCACGGCACACGGCAAAAACCTTCCAGCCCCACGCCAACAAAGGTCCAACCCCGGCGCCGTGGGGCGCCGGGGTGCCGAAGATGGAGGTAGCCGACGTTTGCGGGGGAACCCATGCGAGCACACGTAGGGGACCAGCTGGTGGTCGAGAGCCCGCGCGCCGACGCCCACCGCAGGACGGGCGTCGTCACCGGTATCGGGGGGTCCGACGGGGAGCCCCCCTACCGGGTCCACTGGGCCGGCGCCGAACAGGGCCACGACGACCTGGTCTACCCGGGTCCGGACGCGCACATCGAACACCCGCCCGGCTGCACGGGCGCCAACGCAGAGGGGGCCGATGCCATGCAGACGACCAAGCGCTGGAACGTCGACGTCGTCGTCGCCGAGGAGAACGAGGGCGACAGCGCGCGCACCTGGGCCGAGGTCGGCCTGGTCGCCGACGACGGGACGGCGCTGCGGGGACACGGGATGGCCCGCAAGCACCCCACGGACCTGGACGTCCCCGAGATCGGTGAGGAGCTCGCGGTCTCGCGCGCCCTGTCCGACCTCTCGCGCCAGCTCCGTCAGGTCGCGGCGGAGGACATCACCGACAACACCGGAACGCCCTGGCGCCCCACCTGAACCGGTGGCGGCCCCGCGGCCGACCGCGGGGGACGGGAGCGGGCGCGGGCCCGGAACGGCGGGGGCCGTTCCGGGCCCGCCGCGCTGCGCCGGGGCGGGCCGCGCCACCGCGTGGACACCGTACGGACCGATACCGGCCACCTTCGTCATGGCCGGACTGCTCCCGGTGGTCACCGGGATCGGGCACACTCGGAAGTCGGACACGACCGCCGCCCCGGCGGCGCAGCCGAGCCCCGGCCCCCGAAGCGCCGGGACCCCGCGTCGTGTCCGGTCAGGACGCGACGGGGGAGGGTGCGCCAGCCGGGCACACGAGGTCCGCCGTCACGTCCCGAGGTACCGCTGTGCTTTACCGGAGGCGTCCGGGGAAGGGAGCGTTGCCGCCCGGCGCGAGCCGGGAGTACTCACGCAAGGGAGACCCGTTGACCACCTCCTCCTCCGGCCCCCAGGCCAGACCCGCCCGCGTCCTGGGCACCGTCGACGCCGTCGCCATCGGCGCGGGCGCGATGCTCGGCGCCGGGGTGTTCACCGTCTTCGCCCCGGCGGCGCTCGGCGCGGGCGCCTGGCTGCCCGTGGCCATCCTCATCGCGGGGATCGTCGCCTACTGCAACGCCGTCTCCTCGGCCAGGCTCGCCGCCCGCCACCCCGAGTCCGGCGGCGCCTACGTCTACGGCCGCGAGCGCCTGGGCGACCTGTGGGGCTACCTGGCGGGCTGGTCCTTCGTGGTCGGCAAGACCGCCTCCTGCGCGGCCATGGCGCTGACCTTCGGTGCCTACCTCCTCCCCGGCTGGGAGAAGGCCCTGGCGGCGGCCACCGTGGTCGCGCTCACCGCGCTCAACTACCGCGGGATCCAGCGCTCCACGATGGTCATCAAGATCCTGCTGGCCGCGGTCCTGGCGGTCCTGGCCGCCGTGTGCGTTGCCATGCTCCTCAGCGGGCGCCTGGCCGCCGTCGCCCAGGTGGAGGGCCTGGGGCCCTGGCCCGGCTCCTTCGGTGTGCTCGGCGCGGCCGGGATGATCTTCTTCGCCTTCGCCGGGTACGCCAGGGTGGCCACGCTGGGCGGCGAGGTCCGCGACCCCCGGACCACGATCCCCCGCGCGGTCAACATCTCCCTGGGCGGCGTGCTGGTGCTCTACCTCGTCATCGGCACCGGACTGCTGATCGTGCTGGGCCGCGAGCGCCTGTCCACCACCGACACCCCGATGGTCGACGCCGTCCGGGTGGCCGGGTTCGACTGGCTGGCCCCCGTGGTGGTCGCGGGCGCGGCCGTGGCCAGCCTGGGCGCCCTGCTCTCCCTCATCCTCGGGGTCTCGCGCACCACCGCCGCGATGGCCGCCGACGGACACCTGCCCCGCTCCCTGGCCTCGGTCCACGAGCGCCACGGGGTGCCCCACCGCGCCGAGCTGCTGGTCGGCGCCGTCGTCATCGCCCTGGTCCTGGTCACCGACCTGCGCGGCGCGATCGCCTTCTCCGCCTTCGGCGTGCTGGTCTACTACGCCATCACCAACGCCTCGGCGCTGCGCCTGGGCCCCGACGAGCCCCGCCCGCCGCTGCTGGTGCCGCTGACCGGGCTGGGCGGCTGCGTCGTGCTGGCGTGCAGCCTGCCGCTGCCCACGGTCATCACCGGCATGGCGGTCCTGGCGGTGGGAGCCGGGCTGTGGTGGCTGCGCGAGCGCTTCGACCTGCGCTTCTAGGAGTGCGGGCGGGGAACACGCCGGCCCGGAGGGGTGGAGCGCGGGTTCCTCCGCGGTGAAGTCGCGGCCGAAGGCACCGCGTTCGGCGACGAACACCTAGCGCCGCTCCGGTCGCGGCCGGTGTGCTGGTGTGTCCGGAGCGGACCTGGCCCGCGCTCTCGCGGGCGGTCAGCCCCGCCGACGGGCCGCCGTGGCGTGGTCAACCACGAGGGGGCTCCTCCGGGGTGACCAGGCGGCGTACGGCGTCGGTGACGATAGCGCGTCGCTGCGCGTCGGTGACGAGGTGGCCGACGTCCTCGGTGTGGTGCTGCCACATGTTGGCCAGCGTCAGGACCAGGGCGAGGATCTCACCGGCCGGTCTGTCGGATCTGACGGTGCCGCTCCGCTGTGCCGCCTCGATGGCCGTGATCTTCTCGTCCATGGAGCGGGCGACGATCTCGGAGACCGGTCGTTCCGCGCGTTCGAGCGCGTACCACGTGAGGAACCGCATGACCTGCGGGTGCTGTGCCGCGGCGTCGTGCAGGCGGCCGGCGTATCCGGGCAGGTCGTCGGCGTCGATGGGCACGGCGCCCACCGTCTGCTCGACGATCGCCTCGTGGACGGCCTCGAACAGGCCCTCCTTGCCGGCGAAGAACGAGTACACGAGGCCGGGGCTGATGCCGGCGCGTTTGGCGAGCCGGTCCACCCGGGCGCCGGCCACGCCGTACTCGGCGAACTCGGCCAGGGCCGCTTCCATCAACTGCTGCCGTTTGCGGTCGGGATCGCGCGTTGCCATGCCCCCATCCTCCCTTAATGAACGTTCATTTGACAAACCCGCCTCGCGTGAGCATGCTGAGCGTGATAAATGAACATTCATTTAAGAGGTGTGTGATGACCGCGCAGCACTGGACTCCCGCCGACATTCCGCCGCTCGACGGCCGGACCGCTCTGATCACCGGCGCCAACAGCGGCATCGGCTACCGCACCGCCCGGGTCCTGGCCCGGCACGGCGCCCGTGTCCTGCTCACCGGGCGCCGTCCGGACGCGCTGGTCGAAGCCGCCGCCCGCCTGCGTGCCGACGTGCCCGGCGCGCGCCTGGAGACCGTGGAGCTCGACCTCGGCGACCTGGCCGCGATCCGCGACGCGGCGGCCCCGCTCGCCGCCGAGGAGACGATCGACATCCTCGTCAACAACGCCGGAGTCATGAACGTCCCCGAACGCCGCACCACCCGTGACGGCCTCGAACTGACCGTCGGCACGAACCACCTCGGCCACTTCGCGTTGACCGCCCATCTGATGCCCGCCCTGACGCGTTCGGTGGCCGCGCGGATCGTCACGGTCAGCGCCATCGCCGCCACCTGGCGCTCAGGCGACCTCACCGACCTGATGAGCGAACAGCGCTACCGCCCGATGGGCGCGTACGCCAAGTCCAAGCGCGCCAACATCGTCTTCACCCGGGAACTCGCCCGCCGCCTCGACAACAGCGCGCACCGCGCCCTGGCCGTGCACCCGGGTTCGGCCGTCACCAACCTGCAGCGCCACACGTCCGCGGGGCGGGCGGGGCGGCTGTTCGTCGCCCTGGCCGCGCGCACCCTGATGGGCTCACCCGAGGGCGCCGCCTGGCCCTCCCTGTACGGCGCGACCCACGCCGCGGCCGCCAACGGCGCCTTCCTCGGTCCCGCCGGACGGGACCAGACCTCCGGGACCCCCGAGCCGACCCCCCTGCCCGCCGGGGCCGACAGTCCCGAGCAGGGTTCCCGGCTGTGGCGTGAGAGCGAACGGCTGACCGGGGTCACGTTCCCGGTCCCGCGGACCTGACCCCCGCGCCGCACGGTGCGGCCGGGCGGCTCCCCGTGCCCGACGGTGCCGCTGCTCTCGCAGCGCACTCCGGCCGTCGGCCGGGGCCTCATCCGCGCTCGCGCAGGTACGCCTCCAGCTCGGCGGCCCCGGCCAGCATCGCCCGCCCGCGCGCGGACAGCCGGGCGCGCCAGTCGCGCAGCGCGCCCTCCAACGGCTCCAGCCCGCCGGCCGAGCGCACCTGGGCGATCAGCGGGGCGATCTGCTCCAGGAGGTAACCGCCCCGCCTGAGCTGGTGGACCAGCAGGGCGTCGCGCACGTCGGCCCCGCCGTAGACGCGGTACCCGGTCCGCGGGTCGCGGCGGGGCCGCACCAGCCCGGCGCGCTCCCAGGCGCGCAGCGTCGCGGGCCGGACGCCGAGCCTGCCCGCCAGCGGCCCGATGAACGTGGCGCCGGGCTCCGCCGTCCCGGGCTCCTCGGCCGGTCGTGGGGGCGGAGCCGCCCCGGCTCGCCCACCGGAGCCGGTCCGCCCACCGGATGCGATCCGGTCGGCGGACCGGGGCCGCGCGCCGGTCTCCAGGCCGCGCAGCGCCTCCTCCACGGCCCGCAGGGTCCGCCGGTCGTCCAGGAGTTGGGCGTGGCCCTCGTCGATGAGGCGCAGCGCCTCATCCACCCGGCCCCCGTTCACCGCCCGCATGATCGAAGCCGCCCCCTGGTGGCCGTGGCCGGGTATCAGGGTCACGAACGCGCTCAGGGCCCGCGCGTGCAGCGGGGTGTAGGTGCGGTAGCCGTGGCGCGTGCGGTCGGCCGCCGGAAGGATCCCGTCCTCCTCGTAGTTCCTGACCGCCTGCGTGGACAGGCCGTGCCCGCGCGCCAGGTCGATCGGCCTGAGCCGATCACCGCTTTGAAGGTTCTTAGCCATATCCCCGCCGCTGTACCGGAAAAGTCTCAACCGTTACTTCAACGATACCGTTGAAGGTATGGACACTGGCACCACGATCACCGCACACACCTTCGAGGCCGCCGCCGTCATGGGGCTGCTCCCGACCCGGCCGCGACTGCTCGCCCTGGGCGAGCCCACCCACGGGGAGGACGCCCTGCTGGACCTGCGCAACGGGCTCTTCCGCCAGCTCGTCGAGCAGGAGGGCTACCGGACGATCGCCGTCGAGAGCGACTGTCTGGCGGGCCTGGCCGTGGACGCGTACGTCACCTCGGGCACGGGCACCCTCGACGAGGCCATGGAGCACGGGTTCAGCCACGGGTTCGGCGCGTCGGCGGCCAACCGCGAACTCGTACGCTGGATGCGCGCCCACAACGACGGCAGGCCCGCCGCCGAGCAGGTGCGCTTCGCCGGTTTCGACGGCCCGCTGGAGATCACCGGCGCCCAGAGCCCCCGGCGGGCCCTGACCGCGCTCCACGACTACCTCGCGCGCTGGGTGGAGGCGGACCAGCTCCCGTGCGACGCGCGGACCCTGGACCGCCTGGTCGGCGACGACGCGCGGTGGACCAACCCCGACGCGATGCTGGACCCGGCCGAGTCCGTGGGGCGCTCGGACGAGGTCCGGGAGCTGCGCATGCTCGCCGACGACCTGGCGGCGCTGCTCGACGCGCACACGCCGCGCCTGGTCTCGGCGACCTCGCGCGAGGACTGGGACCGGGCGCGCCTGTACGGGCGCACCGCCACCGGCCTGCTGCGCTACCACTTCTGGATGGCCGACACCTCCTCGCGTCGCATGACGCGGCTGGAGGATCTGGGCATGACGGTCGACACCTCACCGAGCAGGATGACGCGGCTGCTGGGCCTGCGCGACCAGATGATGGCCGACAACCTCTTCGCCCTCGCCGAGCGGGGCCCGGTGCTGGTCCACGCCCACAACTCCCACCTCCAGCGCGGCATGAGCACGATGCGGATGGGCGGGCCGCCGCTGGACTGGTGGGGCGCCGGGGCGATCGCGGGCGCCCGCCTGGGGCCCGAGTACGCCTTCCTGGCCACGGCCCTGGGCACGATCCGGCACCGGGGCGTGGACACCCCGCCCCCGGACACCGTCGAGGGCCTCCTGTACGCCCTCGGGGAGGAGCGCTGCGTGGTCGACGCGCCCCGGCTGGCCGCGGACCTGGACGGCGCGAGCCCCGCACCCCGTGTGTCCCCCTGGTTCGGCTACGCCCCGCTCGACCCGGCCCGTCTGGCCGACAGCGACGGGATCGTGTTCGTCAGGGACCTCCGGCAGAGCTGACGGTCCGCCCGGTGGGGTCGCCGGTGCGACGCACGAGGCTCCGACCTGCGGTGATCCTGTACCTGGGGCGCGTTCGGCCGCCTTGCTGCCAAACGGCTGCCGCGACGAACACGAGATCACGGCGTCCGCGGCGGTCCTGTTCGGGCACCGCGGGGGAGCCGGTGCCCGGCCGAGGGCTCAGGCCGTGCCGGACAGGCCCAGGTAGGCCAGACCGCGCCGGGCCGTGGTGGACAGCCGCAGCCCGGCGACCTCACCGGGGGCGAACCAGCGCGCGTCGGCGGTCGAGCCGCTCTCCTCCAGTACCCGGGCCGGACCCGGGTCGCGGACCAGGACGCGGAAGAACGCCCACACCGCGTAGATGTCGTGGCCGCCGGAGCCCTCACGGCGGTGGCTGGACACGGTGACCAGCTCTCCCACCAGGCCGTCCTGGCCGGTCTCCTCGACCACCTCGCGGCGCAGCGCGGCCCGCACGTCCTCGCCCGCGTCCACGCCGCCGCCCGGCAGGTGCCAGGTCCCGGCGCCGGGGAACCCCTCGGCGATCAGGCTCAGCAGCACGTTGCCGTCGGGGTCGGTGACGATCCCGTAGGAGGCGAACCGGCGCAGCGGCGTCAGCCCGTTCTCGGGCGCGGCCTCCTCCACGGCCAGTTCGGCGGGGGAGGGCCGCAGACCGGCGCTCGCGGCCGAGGGCCAGGAGGCCTCCGCTCCGGCCCCGGCGAACACCACCCGGTCGATGTGCAGCGGGGCGCCGCCGGGCGTGGACGCCAGCTCGGTGAGCACGTCCAGCGCGCGCAGGGGAGCGTCCGGGGCCAGGCCGCCCAGGCCGCGGACCACGTCCGCGGGGTCCTGGCCGAACAGCACGCGAGCCCCGAGCACCGCGGGCGCACCGGCGGTGACCAGGTGCGCGGTGACGCGCCGCCCCGGAGCGCCCGGGGAGGCGGTCACAGCGATCCGGCGGCGGGGGCCGCGCTGGGCAGGCCCACCAGACGCAGCAGTTCGTCCAGGTTGGCGATGGTGGTCACCGACTCGAACCGCTGGTGGCCCCGGCGGTCGATCATGATCGGGCGCATGCTCGCGGCGGCGGCGCCCACGCCGTCGGCCTGGATCTGGTCCCCCACGTGCCAGCACGCGGTGGGGTCCACACCCAGGCGCTGGGCGGCGGTGTGGAAGATGCGCGGGTCCGGCTTGCCCGTTCCGACCGTGTCGGTGCACACCACGGCGTGGAAGTAGGGGGCCAGCTCCATGGACTGGAGCTTGGCGTGCTGGAGGGACTCGATGCCGTTGGTCACCACGGCCAGGCGGTATCCGGCCGAGGCCAGCGCGTTCAGCGCCGGGATCGCGTCGGGGAAGACCTGCCACGCCGAGCGGTGGGCCTCCAGGTAGATCCGGTACAACTCGTCGCAGTGCTGGTCGGCGAGGTCGGGGTGACCGGCCTGGACGGCCAGGGCCCGGATCCGCTCGCGGCGCTGCTGCTCCAGGCTCAGGCGTCCGCGCAGGTAGGAACCGAAGGAGATCTCGGTCTGCACGTCCCACAGACTGCGGGCCGCTCCGAAGTCCGGGTGGCCGAGCCGGTCCATGACCGCGCGGAGCCCCGTGGACGACGCGGCGAGATCGTCGATCAGGGTGTCGTCCAGGTCAAAGCAGATCGCCGTCGGCACTGCGGGTGTGTTCGGCATCGTTCCTCATGTGATGGGCAGGACAAAACATGCCCACGCTAACCCGTGGACATAACAGGAACGGTGTAAACCCCACCTAAAGGGATGTGGCCCACGTCACCCGATACCCGTGCGGGAGGGGGTCCGCGGACCCCCTCCCGCTCACGGGAGCCGCTGGAACCACAGGAGTGACGTCACGGCGGTGGCCATCGCCAGGACGATCGCCGCCAGCACGAAACGTGTGACGATTTCCTCGTGCACCAGCTCGGTGCCCAGCGACGAGCCGATGTCCTCGTAGACCTCGTCCAGCTCCGTCTCGCTCTCCGCCTCGTAGAAATGCCCCCCGGTGTCCGAGGCCAGACCGCGCAGCGCCTCCTTGTCGATGTCGGCGGGCACCTGGTAGCCGTCGATCTCGATCATCGCCGCGCCCGTGCCGAACGCGATCGTGGAGACCGGGACCTCCTGCTCCGCCGCCATGGCCACGGCCTGCGAGATGTCGCGGCCACTGGTGTTCTCCCCGTCCGAGAGCAGCACGATCGCCGACGGCGGCGGGTCCACGTCCGCGTCCTCGTCGAAACTGCTGATCGACTCCAGCGAGGCGAACACCCCCTCGCCGATCGCCGTGCCCGGACCCAGCTGGAGGTTCTCGATCGAGCCGATCACCGCCTGGTGGTCATGGGTGGGGGAGGAGACCACCGTCGCCGTCGAGGAGAAGGCCACCAGGCCCACGTTGAACCGGTCCGGCAGCGTCTCCACGAACCCCTGGGCCGACTTCTTGGCCGCCTCCAGCCGGTTGGGGTCGATGTCGTTGGCCGCCATCGACAGCGACACGTCCACCGCCACCATGATCGTCGCCCGCTCACGCGGCTGCTGCACCGGCATCGCCGGCAGCGCCATCGAGGCGATCAGCACCCCGATCGTCACCGTGAACAGCACCGCCGGCACGTGCCTGCGCACGTCCGGGCGGTGCGGCGCCACCTGGTTCAGCAACGCCAGGTTGGTGAAGCGCATCGTGTACTCGCGCCGCCGGGTCTGCGCGAACACGTACGCGGCGACCAGTACGACGACGAGGAGCAGCCACCACAACCTCTGGGGCTCCAGGAAGGTCATGACTCAATCCCCCGTGCCTCGGCTCTGTCCCGCGGGTCCGCGCCCGCGCCCTCGTTCGGTTCCTCGGTGGGGCCCGCCGCGCTCACCGGGGCGTTCCCGGAGTGTGGCGGGCCAGGTGGTGCGCGGTACGCCTCTGGTGGATAACGAAGCGTGCCGTATCCAGTACCCAGTCCCGGTCCGTCCGTAGCATCAGGTGGTGCACCCCGCACCGGCGCAGCGCGTCGCGCACCGCGCGGCGCTGCCCCTCGGCCGCCTGACGGTAGCGCTCGCGCACCGCCCGCGTCAGCCGCACGTCGCGCACCATGCCCGTGCCCGGATCGCGCAGCGTCACGTCGCCCACCTCGGGTATGTCCAGCTCGCGCGGATCGATCACCTCCACCACCAGCACCTGGTGGCGCGCGGCCAACTGGCGCAGGGGGCGCTCCCAGGTCACCTCGCCGCCGAAGGCGGGGGTGTCCAGGAAGTCGGAGATCACCACCCGCAGGCCGCGCCTGCGGCGCACCCGCACCAGGTCACCGATGGCGTCGGCCAGGGACACCCGGTGCGGCGAGGGCTCGCGCTCGTCACCGGTCGGCGCCGCGGCCACCGTGGCCAGCAGCGCCAGCAGGGCCTCCTTGCCCGAACGCGCGGGCCAGCGCCGAATCGTGCCCCGGTGCAGGAAGTGGGCGCCGAAGCGGTCGCCCACCCGCTGGGTGAGGAGGTTGGCCGCGACCATCGCCCCGACCGCCACCTCGTGCTTGGAGCGCAGGCCCGTGCCGAAGTCCATGCTCGGCGACAGGTCCAGCAGGGTCCAGCTCTCCAGCTCGCGGTCGGCGACCAGGTCGCGCACGTGCGGGGTGTCGGTGCGCGCGGTCACCGACCAGTCCATGAGCCGCACGTCGTCCTCGCCCGGCTGGTACAGGCGCGCCTCGGCCGCCTCCGAGCCGGGCCCCAGGCGCAGCCCGAGGTGCTCACCGTGCAGCAGCCCCTCCAGGCGGTGCACGATGCGCAGGTCCAGACGGCGCAGCGCGGCGCGCAGCCGGGGGTCGGTACCGATGGCGGGTGCGTTCACCGGCTCACCTCGCGGAGGCGAAGGAGGCGGTCTCCCCGCTGGGCGGCTCGTCCCAGATCACCCGCGGCGCCAGCACGGTCGACAGGATGCGGTCCACCACCTGTTCGGCGGTGATCCCGTCGGCCAGGGCGTCGAAGGTCAGCACCAGGCGGTGGGCGATGACGTCGTGGGCGAGCACCCGCACGTCGTCGGGGAGCACGTAGTCGCGCCCGCGCAGCAGGGCCAGGGCCCGCGCGGCCGAGACCAGCCCCAGGGTGGCGCGGGGGCTGGCCCCCATCTCCAGCACCTGGCGCAGGTCCGGCATCTGGTGGTTCTCCGGCTCGCGCGTGGCCATGACCAGCCGCACCACGTAGTCGGCGATGAGCTGGTGGACGTGGACGCGCTGGGCGTCGGACTGCAGCTCGCTCAGGGTGACGGGGTCGAGCACCTGGTGCGCGGTGGGCGGGGTGGTCGACATCCGGCGCAGGATCTCCATCTCCTCGTGCGCGCGCGGATGGCGGACGTTGACCTTCATCAGGAACCGGTCGCGCTGGGCCTCGGGCAGCGGGTACACGCCCTCGGACTCCACCGGGTTCTGTGTGGCGATGACGATGAACGGGGAGGGGAGCGGGTGGGTGGTCCCGCCGAGGGACACCTGCCGCTCGGCCATGACCTCCAGCAGGGCCGACTGCACCTTGGCCGGGGCCCGGTTGATCTCGTCGGCGAGCACGAAGTTGGCGAAGACCGGCCCCAGCTCCACGTCGAACTGCTCGGTGGAGGGATGGTAGATGCGCGTGCCGACGATGTCGGAGGGCACCAGGTCCGGGGTGAACTGCACACGGGCGAACGAACCCCCGGTGACCTTGGCCAGGGTGGACACCGCCAGGGTCTTGGCGATTCCGGGTACGCCCTCGATCAGGCAGTGCCCTCCCGCGACCAGGGCGATCAGGGAGCGCTCCACCATGCGCTCCTGGCCCACGATCACCCTGGACACCTCGTGCAGCGCGGCGCGCAGCAGCCGGGTCGGTTCGCCCGGAGCGCTGTCCGGGCCCGCGGAGGGCGCTGAGCCGTTTCCGCTCTCTGCCATGTGCCGCCTTCCTAGCAGGGAGCCCCGACGCGGGGGCACCGGATAGGTTGTGGATCACTCACCTGTGGTGACACTACCCGTTTCGCGGGCACCAGTCCGGTACACAACGCGGCGAAGCGGACGGCCGGAGTGGAGGGCAAGGGGGATGACATGGCGGTTCCCACGATGGGGCTGAACGAGGGTGATCCACGTCAACTGGGCGGTTACCGCCTGCTGGGGCGGGTGCGCGACTCCTCCCTCGGCGTGGTCTACCTGGGCAGGGACGGGTCCGGGAACCGGGTGAGCGTCGCCGTGCTCGACTCCGGCGCCGCGGGTGACGGCGGCGCGCGCGAGCGGTTCGCCGAGGCGGTGCGCCGCAGCCCCGACGTGGTCGCGGCCCGCACGCACGGGCGGTCGGCGCTGTGGGTGGCCCTCGCCCACGACGGGACGGGCGCGGCGGCGGAGGACTTCCTCAAGGTGGCGGCGCGCTCGGGCAGGGCGGCCGCGCGCGGCCCGGTGGTGATGCCGCACTGGGCGGGTTCACGCGGCCCCGTCTCGGTGCGGTGGGCGCCCTGGGCCGGGCGCAGGGACAGCGCCGTGGCGGCGGGGGAGAGCAACTGGTGGCTGATCGGCGGACTGGGCCTGGTGCTGGTGCTCATCCTGCTGCTGGTGTCGCTGCTGTACTGGTGGATGCTCCAGTTCCCGCCGCCGGAGATGCCCAGCCCGGCGCAGCCCCCCGAGGCGCAGGAGAGCCCGGAGAGCCCGCAGGGGCCGGGGACGCTCCCGGGGGAGGGCGACGGTGAGGACGGGGGAGCGGAGCCGACGCCGGTCATGCCCACGCCGGGGGAGGGCGACGGCGAGTGGGGCGACAGCCCCGAGGACAACCTCTAGCGGGGAGGCGTGCGGCTCGGAAACGCGTGAGGGGTCCGGTTCCGACGCCGGGCCCCTCCTTCGTTCCCATTAAAAATCTACGTCGTACAGATGGCGGTTCTTTTCTTCAAAAAGAGAAAAAACAAGAGATCGCGCGGCTACGCCGCACCCTCCTCACAGATCTCCCTTCCGGAAGCGGTTCGGCGTGTCGCGGCGGACGGGGACGTTGCCTAGAACGTGTTCAGCGTCCTTTAGTGGCGGTAGTGGGGGCGGTTCCGGTGCGGTGGAGGGGCGGCGGGTCGCGGCCCTGTGCGTCCGGCTCAGCGGCGGGCCCGTCGAGGCGGCGGTGCGCGAGCGCTCCGTGCGCTGCCTATGCTGGTCCGCGTGCTGAGAAAGGTGGTCGCGACGCGGTACGTGCTGCCGCTGCGCGAAGGAGGTTCGCTCCCGGGGTTGGTCGAGGCCGACGACCTGGGGATGTACGTGGTCAAGTTCCTCGGGGCGGGGCAGGGGCGCAAGACGCTCGTGGCCGAGGTCGTCGCGGGGGAGCTGGGCCGCGCCCTGGGACTGCCCGTTCCGGAACTGGTCACGGCGGAGTTCGACGCGGTGATCGGCCGCAGCGAGCCCGACCCCGAGGTGCAGGAGCTGCTCAAGGCCAGTGGCGGGCTCAACCTGGGGATGGACTTCCTCCCCGGTTCGCTGGGCTTCGATCCGCTGACCTTCGAGGTGGACCGGGGGTTCGCCGGGCGGGTGCTGTGGTTCGACGCGCTGACCGGCAACGTCGACCGGTCCTGGCGCAACCCGAACATGCTGCTGTGGCACGGGCGCCCCTACCTGATCGACCACGGTGCGACGCTGATCTTCCACCACAACTGGGCCAACGCCGAGCGGTTCGTGCACCGCCCCTACGACGCCTCCGACCACGTGCTGTCGGGTGCGTCGCCGGACCTGGCCGCCGCGGACGCGGACCTGGCGCCCTTGGTGGATGAGGATCTGCTGCACCGTGTGGTGGAGTTGGTGCCGGACGAGTGGCTGGTGGACGAGCCCGGGTTCGACGGTCCCGGGGATGTGCGTGCGGCGTATGTGCGGTACCTGCTGGCCCGGGTGGCCGAGCGTTCCTGGCTGCCGGAGGTGACGGGATGAGCGCCCCGAGGCGTTACAGCGACGCGGTGACGACCGGTCGTGTGGGTGAGCGGCGTGAGCGTGCGGTGTTCGAGTACGCGCTGTTGCGGGTGGTGCCGCGGTTGGAGCGCGGTGAGTGTGTGAACGCCGGGGTGATCGTGTACTGCCAGGAACGGGGGTTCCTGGGGGCTCGTTCGGCGTTGGACGAGCGGCGGTTGCTGGCGGTGGACGCTGAGGCGGACGTGGCGGGTGTGCGGCGTGCGCTGGAGGCGGTGGAGGTGATGTGCCGTGGTGGCGCGGGGGCGGGTGCGGCCGGTCGCGAGCGCCCCGGTCAGCGGTTCCGGTGGTTGACGGCTCCGCGGAGCACGATCGTGCAGCCGGGGCCGATCCACGGTGGTCTGACGGAGGATCCGGAGGGCGAGGTCGTGCGGTTGCTGGACCGGCTCGTAAGGTAACCGTTCGGGTCGTAACGGACATCACAGGCGTTCTGGGGGATAAAGAGGAGGCGATCCGCGGGGTCGGGATGTTGGGATGGAAGTGTCCGTCGTCGGCGGGGTTCTTCCTTCCGGCGCTTTTCCCGTTCCTGAACTGGAGTGCCTGTGCAGTCCCCGAACTCCCCCTCCGCGGTCCCCGACCGGGAGGCGGTCGAGAGGTCCTCTTCCCCTGTCCCGGTTTCTTCCCCCGCCCCCGAGCCGGAGGCGGGTGAGCGCTGGACGCCCTCGCGCAAGTCGGTGGCGCTGCTGGTGCTGGTGCTGGGTGTGCTGACGGCGACCGGGCCGTTGGCGACCGACATGTACCTTCCGGCCTTCCCCCAGATCACGCGGGATCTGGGGACGAGCGAGGCGCAGATCCAGCTGACGCTGACGGCGATGATGCTGGGCCTGGCCGTGGGTCAGCTGGTGATCGGGCCGTTGAGTGACGCCGTGGGGCGTCGTGGTCCGCTGTTGGTGGGCGTGGCCCTGTTCACGGTGACGTCGGTGCTGTGCGTGTTCGTGCCGGACGTGACGTTGTTCATCGTGCTGCGGTTCGTGCAGGGTGTGGCCGGTGCCGCGGGTGCGGTGATCGGTCGTGCGGTGGTGCGTGACCTGTTCGCGGGTGATGACGCGGTGCGGTTCTTCTCGCGTCTGGCGCTGGTGATGATGCTGGCTCCGCTGTTGGCTCCGTTGGCGGGTGCGCAGTTGCTGCTGGTGGGTCCGTGGCAGTTGAGTTTTTGGGTGCTGGCGGTGATGTCGGCGCTGAGCTTTGTGCTGGTGTTGGTGTGGTTGCCGGAGAGTCTGCCGGTGCAGGATCGTCGTCGGCAGGGTCCGCGTCAGTTGGTGGCGACGGTGGGTGGTCTGCTGCGTCAGCCGCGTTTTGTGGGTCCGGTGCTGACGATGGGGCTCAGTTTCGGGATGTTGTTCACGTACGTGTCGGCGTTCTCGTTCGTGTCGCAGACGGAGTTCGGTGTCTCGCCGCAGTTGTACGCGGGGCTGTTCGCGGTGAACGCGCTGGGGATGATGGCGGGTACGCAGCTGAACGGTTTCCTGGTGGGTCGTGTGGAGACGCTGCGGCGGCTGGGGATGGGTCTGGTGCTGGCTCTTGCCTCGGTGGGTGTGCTGGGTGTGCTGGCGGTGCTGGGTGCGGCCCAGTTGTGGATGGTCGTGGCGCTGCTCGCGCTGATGATGCTCAGTGTCGGTTTCATCATGCCGAACGCGACGGTGACGGCTCTGGACGGGCAGCCGGCCGCGGTGGCGGGTACGGCTTCGGCGTTGATGGGTGCGTTGCAGTTCGCGCTGGGCGGTGGTGTGGCGTCGCTGGCGGGGCTGACGGAGACGGGTGAGCCGTCGTTGGTGAGTATGGCGGTGGTGATGGTGTCGGTGGCGGTGCTGTCGCTGCTGGCGTATGTGTGGTCGGTGCGTACGAAGGTGCGGTGAGTGTTTTTCGGTGGTGTGGGCCCGGGCGCTGTGGGGGTTGTGCCGGGGCCCTGGGGGTGCCGGGTCGGGTGGGTTGTGGCCGTGGTGTGTGCTGGGGCGTTGCGGGTCTGCGTTCCGGGTTGCCGTGTGGTGGGGAAATGGGCACAGTAGGTCGCAATCCCCCGATTGAGGTGGGCCTGTTCGGCCTGTCTTCCGATGCGGCAAGAGGATGAGTGGGTATGGGCGGTCCGAGTGTCACTCCTGGTATGTGGGCCCGGGGTCTTTCCGGGCTGAGCGACCTGGTGTACGGGGTGGCCACGGAGGAGGCCCATGCGGAGGTGTTCTCCGTGCGCGGTGAGCGCGGCCGGTGGGAGCGGGTGAAGGCCGGTGGGTTCGCCACGGAGGTGACGGCGGTCGCCAAGGGTCTGGTGGCGGCCGGTGTGGGTGAGGGCGACCGGATCGTGGTGGTGTCGGGGTCGCATCAGGACTGGGTGCGGTTGGCGTTCGCCGTGTGGTCGGTGCGTGCGGTGTTGGTGCCGTTGCCGGAGTCGGTGTCGGCGGAGCGTTTGACGCATGTGGTGCGGCAGACGCGTCCGGCGGCTGCGGTGGTGCAGGGTGAGCGGTTGTTGCGCACGGTGTCGGGTTTGCAGCGTGAGTTGCCGGACCTGGGTCGGGTGTGGCGGATGGACGCGGGTCTGGCGGGTGTGGTGTCGCTGGGTGCGTACATGGACGCGTCGTCGGTGCGGTTTCGTCGGGACGGGGCGGTGGCCGAGGATGTGGCGGTGGTGCTGTATCCGGTGAGTACGGTGTCGCGGTTGACGCGGGGTGTGGTGTTGTCGCACGGGGCGTTGTTGTCGGCTGCGGCGGATGTGGTGGATCGGATGTGGCCGCGGTTGTCGGAGTTGCCTGAGGGTCGGGCGAGCACGTTGTTGGATCTGCCGTTGTCGCAGATCTCGGGGTTGGCTTCGTTGGTGGCGTGCATGGTGGGGCGTGTGCGTGTGGGGTTGGCGGGCCCGACGGGGTTGATGCGGCAGATGGAGGCGTTCAAGCCGACGGTGCTGGTGTGTTCGGCTCGGGTGTTGCAGGGTGTCTTCGATGTGGAGCGGGGGAGTGCGCGTTCGACGGGGTGGGACTCGTTGGGCACGTTCAACGCGGCGGTGGAGTCGGCGGTGCAGTTCGACCGGTCGCCGCGCAGGAGTGCGTGGCAGCGGTTGTCGCGGACGATGTATGACTGGCAGTTCTCGCGGGTGCGGGAGTTGTTCGGTGGCCGGGTGCATCTGGCGGTGTGCTGGGGCGGTGGGTTGTCGGACCGGTTGGACTCCTTCTTCGGTGGTGTGGGGATTCCGGTGGTGCAGGCGTTCGGTACGGCCGAGGCGGCGGGTGTGTTCACGGCCGGTGCTGTGGGGGACCGGGTTCCGGGGACGGTGGGGCGTGCCCTGGAGGGTCGTGAGGTATGGGTGTCGCGTGAGGGCGAGATCCACGTGCGCGGCGGTGCGGTGTTCTCGGGGTACTGGGGTGAGGGTGAGGCCTCGCGGAGTGCGTTTCGTGAGGGGTGGTTGGCGACGGGGTACGCGGGTGAGGTGGACGCGGACGGGGTCGTGAGTGTGGCGGGCCGGTTGCGGGTGCAGGCGGCGACGGAGGAGTTGGCGGGGCGGTTCGTGGCGCGCGGGGCGGATGAGGCGCCTGCGTTGGAGGGCCGTGTGCTGCGGGAGCCTGAGGGGCGTGCGCTGGAGGGGCGTCCGGTGCAGGAGCAGCGGCGTGAATCCGAGGAGGGTGTGCGTCGGCGGGATGCGCGTGCGTTGGAGGGCCGCGCGTTGGAGGCTTCGGTGGAGCAGGAGCCCGGTGCGGCCTCGGATGAGGGTTCGGGGGAGATGTTGGCGGTGACGGCGGCGTTCGCCGCGGTGGATCCGGCCGGGGGCGGGGAGCCCGCCGTGGTGGAGCCGCAGGACCAGCGTGTGGAGCGGGGGGACGCGGAGCTGGTGGCGGAGTTCGAGGCGCGGTTGCGTGCTCATCCGTTGATCAGCCAGGTGTTGGTGATTGTGGAGGGGCGGCCGTTCGCGAGTGCGTTGGTGACGTTGGTGCGTGACCAGTTGGAGTACTGGCGGTTGGTGAACGGTCGGCCGTTGGCGATGGCGCCGGAGGAGATCGCGGGGGACCGTGAGCTGCTGCGTGAGGTGCAGGGGTTGGTGTACGAGGCCAATCGGAGTGTGCCTCGTCATCTGGCGGTGCGGTCGTTTCATGTGTTGGCGGAGGAGTTCACGGTGCAGTCGGGGTTGGTGCACGCGTCGGGGGAGTTGCGGCGCGAGGCGGTGTTGCGGGCGTTCGCGGAGGAGATCGACGGGTTGTACCGGGTGCGGCGTGAGCAGCAGTAGGGGGTAGTAGGCGGCGGTGTCGGTGGCCGCGGTCCGGGCCGGGTGGTCTGGGCCGCGGCCTTTGGTGTGTGTATGGCCGGTCGGTGCGGCCGCGCCGGTGTGTGCGTGGAGTGCCTGGGCCGGGGGTCGGGTGCGGTGGCCGCCGTGCTGGTGGTGCGGTGTCCGGTGTTGGGCGCTGTGGGTGCACACGCGTGGTCCGGCCGGGCGGGTGTTGTGCGCCGAAGGGGTGTGACCGGCGGGTGGTTACTGGCCGTTGAGGAAGGCCAGGACGGCCAGGACGCGGCGGCTGTCGTCGGAGGAGGGCGGCAGGTCGAGTTTGGTGAAGATGTTGTTGATGTGCTTGCTGACGGCTTTTTCGGTGATGTAGAGGCGTGCGGCGATGGCGGAGTTGGAGCGTCCTTCGGCCATTTCGGACAGGACCTCGCGTTCGCGGGGGGTGAGTTGGGCGAGGGGGCCGCTCTGGTCCTGGCGGGCGAGGAGTTGGGAGATGACGGCGGGGTCCATGGCGGTGCCGCCGTCGGCGACGCGGCGGACGGCTTCGATGAACTGGCCGATGTCGAAGACGCGGTCCTTGAGGAGGTAGCCGACGCCGCCGGTGTCGTCGGAGAGCAGTTCGCGGGCGTAGAGCTGTTCGACGTGCTGGGAGAGCACGAGGATGGGCAGGCCGGGGATCTGGGTGCGGGCGGCGATGGCGGCTTGGAGGCCTTCGTCGGTGAAGGTGGGGGGTAGGCGGACGTCGACGACGGCGACGTCGGGTTTGTGTTCGGTGAGGGCGGTGTGCAGGTCGGGGCCGTTGTCGACGGCGGCGACGACGGTGAAGTCGTGTGCCTGGAGGAGGCGGATCAGGCCGTCTCTGAGGAGGGCAAGGTCTTCGGCGATGACAACACGCACGGGATCTCCAGGGTCACGATGGTGGGGCCGCCCGGTGGGCTGGTGATGTTCATCGTGCCATCAAAGGCGTCCAGGCGTCTGCGGATGCCGGCCAGTCCGCTGCCGGGGGCGGGGTCTGCGCCGCCGGTGCCGTTGTCGGTGACGGTGATGACCAGGCGGTTGCGGCCGTGGTTGATGTGGATCCAGGCGTGGGTGGCGTGGGCGTGTTTGGCGGTGTTGGTGAGGAGTTCGGCGATGGCGAAGTAGGCGGCGGACTCCACGGGGTCGGCGGGGCGGCCGCGGAGGTCGATGGTGACGGTGATGGGCAGGTGGTGGGTGAGGGCGAGGGCGTGGACGGCGCCGTCGAGGCCGCGTTCGACGAGGACGGGTGGGTGGATGCCGCGGACGAGGTCGCGGAGTTCGGTGAGGGCGTGGCGGGTGGTTTCGCGGGCTTCGGTGAGCATGGCGCGGGCGGTTTCGGGGTCTTTGTCGACGATCTGTTCGGCCATGCCCAGGTTCATGCCCAGGGCGACGAGGCGGGCTTGGGCGCCGTCGTGGAGGTCGCGTTCGATGCGGCGGATCTCGGAGGCCTGGGTGTCGATGGTGTGGGCGCGGCTGGTGGCCAGGTGGGCGACGCGGGCGGTGAGTCGGGTTTTTTCGGAGGGGGAGAGCAGGAGGCGGTTGAAGCGTAGGTAGGTGTCGGCGGCCAGGGGGATGAGGAGCCAGCCCAGGGTGATGAGGGCCAGGGCGGGGATGAGGATGATGAGTTGGTTGAGGGTGGTGGTGGGGGTGTAGGTGTCGTAGAGGGTGGGGCCGGTGAGGTTGAGGGCGAAGAGGAGTTGTTCGATGCCGTGGGCGATGAGGGTGAGGGGGATGGCGACGAGGAGGAAGCTGGCGGCTCCGGAGATGAGCCAGAGCAGGTCTCTCCAGGTGGCGGGGTCGGTGATGATGGCGGTGCCGCGGCGGGTGATGCCGGTGGGGGGGATGGGGCGGTAGGCGGAGACGATGGGGCGGCGTAGGGGGCGGGTGGCGGGGGTGGGTAGGCCTGGGGTGGCGGTGCGGCCTCGGGGGGGTTTGCTGTTCTTGATGAGTAGGTGGCTGAGGGTGCGGCGTTGGCTGTCGGCGAGGGTGCGTAGGAGGAGGGCGGTGAGGATGACGAAGGGGAGGCCGACCCAGGTGAGGGTGAGTACGGCCGAGAGTAGGACGAGGGGGAGCAGGAGGAGGGCGGCGATGTTTTGGGAGAGCAGGAGGAAGAGGTAGGCCAGGGTGGTGAGGCGGCCTGCGCGGTGGTGGGGTGCGGTGGCCATGGGTGGTCTCTTCCGTTCCTGCGTGTGCGTGTGCTGGTGTCTATTGTGTCCTGTTCGTGGGTGTGGGTGCGGTGGTGAGGGCTCCCCTGTCGGGTGTGGTGGCGTGGGGTGGGGGCACGCGTGAGGGAGGGCCTCCGCGGTGCGCGGGGGCCCTCCTGGCGGGTGTGGGGGTCTGTCAGGGCCAGCGCATGTCGGTGGCGGGGCCCAGGTCGCTGACGCGGGTGCTGCTGTGGGCGTCCAGGGCCTTCTTGAGTTGGTCCCAGGACTGCTGGGGGGTGTTGTCGGTGTTGTTGCAGGTGCGCTGTTGGCAGGCGGTGTACTGGGACATGGCTCCGGCGAAGCGCAGGGGGTCGTTGGCGTTGGTGTGGCCCCAGCGGCTGATGTTGGCCCACTGGTCGGCCTGGATGCCGTCGGTGCGGTAGATCTGGGGGATGACGTGGACGCGGGGGTTGCCTCCGCCGGCCATGTGGTGGACGTCGGCCAGGCGCCAGCCGTTGGCGCAGTCGCCCGAGCCGGTGGTGGGGCAGGAGTCGGCGGAGTTGGCGGCGTAGAGCGGTGTGGTGGTGGCCTGGGTGTAGGCGGCGAGCCAGTCGCGGGCCCAGGCGGGGGTGGACCAGGAGGGTTCGGCGTCCAGGGCGGCGGTGATGGTGACGGCCTCGGTGGTGGAGGCGTCCTTGACGGTGGTGACCAGGTCGGCCCAGCGCTGTCCGGCGTGGGTGCCGGTGATGCCGCCGTCGTCCTTGTTGTTGACGCCCAGGGCCAGGTGGGCGGTGGCCTGGTCGGTGCGGCACTCGGTGAAGCCCTGGGCCCAGTGGTGGGCGTAGGCGGCGGCCTTGCTGTAGGCGGAGCGGGGTGTGGTGGAGTTTCCCGCCCTGCCGGGTTCTCGGAGGGTGTCGTCCTTTTCCTGGGTGCCGAAGAAGAGGATGCGCGGGCCGGTGGCGCCGGTGCGTCCTTCGGTGCATCCGGCGTCGTGGGCCTGGGTGGAGGTGGCGTCGGTGAGGGGGACGTAGCGGCTGGTGGTGTGGCCGGGGTAGGCGGCGGTGGTCGCGGTGGTGGCGTGGGCCGGTGCGCCCAGGGCGGTCAGGGCGGCGGCGAGCGCGGTGGTGGCGAGCATGCGTGCGGTGGAAGCCATGGGGTCATTGTGTGGGATAGTGATCGGTTGTGCACGCATCGTGATATGGGTGGCGTGTTCGGTGTTTGGGGCGGTGCGGCGGGTGCGGGTTCGGGTTTTTGGCGCAACTCGCCGCCGACGATTTCCCGTGGGTTGCCACGACCTGTGATGATCAGGAGTGTGTGGCGTGAACTGATCCTGGAGATGTATCCCGAGGCCGATCTGAGCGATCCGGCCGATGAGGTGACCCTGGCCGAGGTGGAGAAGCACTTGATGCTGCCCCTGCCCTTCGAGCTGGCCTCGTTGCTGCGTGAGACCGATGGGGTGACCAACGAGTACGGGGACGCGGTGGTGTGGAGTGCGCGGCGTTTGGTGGAGGACAACCTGGCGATGCGCCGGGAGCCGGACTATCTGGAGCTGTACGCGCCCTTCGACGAGATGATCTTCTTCGGTGATTCCGACATGGGGCCGCAGTTCGCCTACGTGCACACCGACTACGGTCCGGGGATCGTGGTGTGGGACCATGAGAGTGACCGGCGACGCCTGGTGGTGGTGTCGTTGCGCGACTACCTGGCGCGGTGTCTGATCCAGGGCAACTCCTGGTTTCGTTGAAGTGTGGTGAGAGTAGGACCATGTCGGAGCATGGCGGGGTTGGCGTCGTCGTTCAGGGCCGGGAGGTCGCGGATTTTCCCGCGTGGGCTCCGGAGGCGGCGCGCGGCCGGGTGCGGCGGATCACCGTGACGGGTGAGGAGGTGCTGCACCGGCGTGGTGTGGATGTGGCGCCGCAGATGTGGGGTTCGGCGGAGTTGGCCGGGCTCATCGACGACATGTTCGTGACGATGTACGCGGCCGAGGGTGTGGGGTTGGCGGGCAGCCAGGTGGGTGTGGACCTGCGGGTGTTCGTCTATGACTGCCCTGATGATGACGGTGTGCGTCATGTGGGGCATGTGGTCAACCCGGTGTTGGACGAGCGTGACCCCGATGACGCGGTGGTGGTGGAGTCGGAGGGGTGTTTGTCGGTTCCGGGGCCGCACGCGGATCTGGGGCGGGCCGAGCACGCCACGGTGCGGGGGGTGGACCGGGACGGCAATCCCGTGGTCGTCAGCGGTAGCGGGTACTTCGCCCGGTGTTTGCAGCACGAGACCGATCACACGCTGGGGCGGTTGTACGTGGACCGGTTGAGTGCGCGTGAGCGCAAGCGGGTGTTGAAGAAGATGAACGAGATGGCCAACGACGTGTTCGCGCGTCGTGAGGAGCGGGCCGAGGAGCTGGCGCGGGAGCTGGCTGGCTGAGCGGGGCTGTGTGCGGGGGTGTTCCGGGTGCGGAACGCCCCCTTTTTTTGTGGGGCGGGGTGGTTGGTTGGGGTGGCTGTGGGGGGTCCTTTGGCTGGGTTGACGGGCCGAAGTGGCGGGTGTGGGGGCTCCATTGGGGGCGATTGGCTCCTTTTGTGGCCCCGTTGGCGGGGGTTGTGGCCTTTTCGTGACCGTGGGGGGCGGTAGATTGCCCGGCATGCGTAACGGGGACGAGGTCGGCCAGGAGCCGACGCAGCGGGTGGTCATCTACACCGACGGGGCGTGCAGCGGCAACCCCGGTCCGGGCGGGTGGGGGGTGTGGCTGCGCTACGGCGGCCACGAGAAGGAGCTGTACGGGGGTGAGGCGCAGACCACCAACAACCGGATGGAGCTGATGGCGGCGATCCGGGCGCTGGAGAGCCTGCGCCAGCCGCTGCCGGTGCTGGTGCACACCGACTCCTCCTACGTGCGCAACGGGATCACCTCGTGGCTGCACGGGTGGAAGCGGCGGGGCTGGCGCACGGCCGACAAGAAACCGGTCAAGAACGTGGACCTGTGGCAGCGCCTGGACGAGGTCGCCTCGCGCTATGAGGTGGAGTGGCGCTGGGTGCGCGGGCACAGCGGGGACGAGGGCAACGAGCGCGCTGACGCGTTGGCGCGGCGCGGACGCGACGAGGCCGCCGGGGTGTAGGGGCGGTACGGCAGGCGGCGGACACCGGGTGTTCGCCGCCTGTGTCGTGTGTTCAGCCCGTTTCGCGTGCCAGGGCGTTGACCATCAGGCGGCGCGGGCCGGGGCCGGCGGAGGCCAGGGCGTCGTCGGGGTTGGACAGGGTGCAGGTGTCCAGGGACAGGCAGCCGCAGCCGATGCAGTTGGTCAGGTCGTCGCGCAGGCGGATGAGTTGGCTTATGCGGGCGTCGAGTTCGGTGCGCCACTGCTGGGACAGGCGGGCCCAGTCGTCACGGGTGGGGGTGCGGTCGCCGGGCAGGGTGTCCAGGGCCTGGCGGATGCGTGCCAGGGGCATGCCCACGCGTTGGGAGATGCGGATGAAGGAGACCCGGCGCAGGGTGTCGCGGCGGTAGCGGCGCTGGTTGCCGGCGGTGCGGCGGCTGTGGATCAGGCCCTGGCGTTCGTAGAAGTGCAGGGCGGAGACGGCGACTCCGGCGCGTTCGGCGACCTGGCCGACGGTGAGTTCCTTGACGATGGGTGCCACGTGCTCATCCTAGGGCGTGGCCAGTGGTGCGGTGGGTGCCGGTGAGGGCGTACAGGCGTGCGTAGGCGCCGCCGCGGACCAGGAGTTGGTGGTGGGTGCCGGTTTCGGTGACGCGTCCCTTGTACAGGAGCAGGATGCGGTCGGCGGTGCGGGCCAGGGTGGGTTGGCGGGTGAGGGTGAGCAGGCCGGTGTCGGGGGTGGCGGGTGGGTGGTTGTGGGCGGGCGGGTCGGTGAGTACGAGCAGGCGGGTGTTGGTGCGTTGGGCGTAGAGGGCGCGGGCCTGGTGGACGCGGGGGAGCAGGGCGGGGGGCAGGGCGTCCAGGGGTGTGTGCAGGCGGTGCGGTTCCAGGCGGGTGTGGGCCAGGGCGTGGGCCAGGTGGGGGTCGTCGGTTTCGGGGGTGCTCTGGCCGGTGATGGTGTGGGCCAGGGTGGGGTGGGGGGTGAGGATGTGGGCGCGGGTGTGGGTGGCCAGGCGTCCGTGGGTGGGGGTGGTCTGGCCGGTGAGCAGGCGGGTCAGCGCGGTGGTGGCCTCGTGGGTCAGGCCCACCAGGGCCACGTGTTCGCCGGGGTGCAGGGTCAGGTCGAGGTGGTCCAGGTGGCGGGTGCGGTTGTGGGTGAGGGACACGTCGTGGAACTCCACCAGGGGTGGCAGGGGGGTGGTGCTGGGGTGGGTGGTGCGGCTGAGCTTGCCTCGGTGGGAGATCCTCACGGGTGTCCGTTCGTGTGGTGTGGTCGTCACCAGCCTGGGATTGGCCTGCGCGGGTGAGAGTTCTCGTGATCTGTTCGTGTCCTTGGTCTCGCTGGGTGGAACGGCTGGTGGGGCTGGTTGGTTCCCGGTGGTGGCAGGAAGGGCGGGGGTGTGAGGGCTGTCTTCGGCGTGTGGGTGAGCGCGGTCACGGGGCGGCGGGTGCGGGGGCGGGGTAGGAACACCGCATCTGTTCCCCCGAGGTGAAGGAGTGCGGCCGTGGAGCATGTCGCCGCTGTGGACGCGTCCGTGGACGGCATCGTGAGGCAGTACCGGGGTTTCGCGGACGGCTACGCCCAGGGTGCGGCTCCGGCGTACGCGCGTATCGCCCGGGGCCTGGCCGGGGACGAACACGTGTTGGGGTTGGTCGCCTCCCTGCCCGCGGGCAACAAGCGCCAGCCCAACCTGTTGCTGGGTGCGGTGCGGTTCCTGGGCGGGCCGGTGGGGGAGTGGGCGGATTTTCGGGCCTGGCTCCTGGAGCACTGGGAGCAGGTGCGGGCGGTGGTGCTGGAGCGCTACACCCAGACCAACGAGGTGCGCCGGTGCGCCACCCTGCTTCCTGTGCTGGCCGGTCTGGAGGGGCCGTTGGCGCTGGTGGAGGTGGGGGCGTCGGCGGGGTTGTGCCTGTACCCGGACCGGTACCGCTACTCCTTCGACGGCGGGGCGCCGATCGGTCCGGCCCGCAGCCCGGTGCTGCTTGAGTGTGCGACCTCGGGTCCGGTTCCGGTGCCCGGGCGGATGCCGCGGGTGGTGTGGCGGGCGGGGATCGATCTGAACCCGTTGGACGTGCGCCGCGAGGAGGACGTGCGGTGGTTGGAGGCGCTGATCTGGCCGGGGCCGTATGAGGCCGAGCGGCGGGAGCGGTTGCGGGCGGCGGCGCGGGTGGTGGCGGCCGAGCCGCCCCTGTTGGTGGCCGGTGACCTGGTGCGGGAGTTGGAGGCGGTGGCGGCGCGGGTGCCCGCGGGGGCGCGGTTGGTGGTGATGCACAGCGCGGTGCTGGCCTATCTGGACGAGGCGTCGCGGGATGCGTTCGTGGAGGCCGTGCGGGGGGTGGAGGGGCACTGGGTGTCGAACGAGGGTGCGTCGGTGCTGCCCGCGTTGGAGGGTCCGCGTCCGCCGGTGGGCACCGATTTCGCGTTGGCGTTGGACGGGCGTGTGGTGGCCTTCGCCGGTGAGCACGGGCAGCGGTTGACCTGGGCGGGTTGAGGCGGCGGTGCGGGCGGAGGAGTGCTGGCGGGTGGCCCCGCCCCCGGGAGTCCGGGGGCGGGGCCGCGGTGGTTACCAGGGGTGGGGGTGGGCGTCGACCTCGGCGATGAGCTGGGCCTTGCGCTGGGGGGTGAGGAAGGAGGCGGTGAAGGAGTTGCGGGCCAGTTGGCGCAGCTGCTCGGCGCCCAGGCCCAGGTGGGTGTGCAGGGCCTGGTAGTTGTCGTGGACGTAGCCGCCGAAGTAGGAGGGGTCGTCGGAGTTGACGGTCACCAGCAGTCCGGCCTCCATCAGGGCGGGCAGGGGGTGCTGGGCCAGGTCGGGCACGGCGCGCAGGCGCACGTTGGACAGCGGGCACACGGTCAGCGGGGTCTGGGTGGCGGCCAGGTGGGTGACCAGGTCGGTGTCCTCCAGGCAGCGGATGCCGTGGTCGATGCGTTCGGCGCCCAGGAGGTTGAGGGCCTGCCAGATGTAGGAGGCGGGGCCCTCCTCCCCGGCGTGGGCGACGCGGCGCAGGCCCAGGTCGCGTGCGGCGGCGAAGACCTCGGTGAACTTCTCGGGCGGGTGGCCGACCTCGGCCGAGTCCAGGCCGACGGCGCCGATGTGTTCCAGGTGGGGGCGGGCCTGGTGGAGGGTGTCCAGGGCTTCGGCGGCGGGGCGGTCGCGCAGGAAGCACAGGATCAGGCTGGTGCTGATGTTGTGGGTGTGTTCGCTGGTGTTCAGGGCGGCCATGAGGCCGTTGACGACCGTGTCCAGGCTGATGCCGCGGCCGGTGTGGGCCTGGGGGTCGAAGAAGATCTCGGCGTGGCGTACGCCCTGGGCGGCGGCGCGGTCGAGGTAGGCGGTGGCCAGGTCGGTGAAGTCGGCCTCGGTGCGCAGGACGTCCATGAGGGCGTAGTACAGGTCCAGGAAGGACTGCAGGTCGGTGAAGGAGTAGGCGCGGCGCAGGGAGTCGACGTCGGGGTGGGGCGGGGTCAGGCCGTTGCGTCGGGCCAGGGCGAAGGCCAGTTCGGGTTCCAGGGTGCCTTCGATGTGGACGTGGAGTTCGGCCTTGGGGATGGGCATGGTGGTGCTCGTGCCTTCGCGGTCGGGGTTGTGTGTTGGCCATTGTGGCTGATGGGTGGGGGTGCCCCGGCCGGATCGGTGTGGGTTGTGGAGCACATGTGAGGGCCCGGCCGTGCGGGGTGCGCGGCCGGGCCGGGTGGGCGTGCGGGGTTACCTGCGGCCGGGGCGGTCGTTGTGGCCGGGGGTCCAGTTCAGGGCGCTGGCGCGTTCCATGAACTCCTCCACGGTCAGGTCGCCGCGGGCGAAGCGGTCGGCCAGGGTGCGGCGGGCCTCCTCCTCGGGTGAGGCGGGGCGCGGCGCCCAGGGCGGTCGGTGGCCGCGTCGGGCCAGGGCGAAGGCCAGTGCGCCGAGCAGGAGGAGGGTGAGCAGAAGGAACATCAGGGCTCCGGGAAAGACGAAGGCGGGCGGTCCCTGCCCCCAGTGGGGGTGGGCGGCCAGGGCGGTCGCTGCGGTGATGGTGTTCATGGGTTCACTGTCCGCGGGGCGGGGGGTCGCGGTCATCCCCCCGCGGGCGGCACCTGTGCTGCGCCCGGGTGCGTAGGGCGCCTACGCCTGTGGTGCCACGACAGGTGGGGGCGGGCGGCCTAGGGTCGTGGTGTGAGTGGTGACAGGCGGGTGCGCCGGGTGGTCGTGGACCTGGCGCTGGGTGTGGTGTTGGGCGCGGTGGCGGTGGGGTTCGTGCGCGGCCAGGCGGTGTGGCAGCGGCGCGG
The DNA here is from genome assembly GCF_000381685.1 of Nocardiopsis sp. CNS-639. Taxonomy (NCBI): domain Bacteria; kingdom Bacillati; phylum Actinomycetota; class Actinomycetes; order Streptosporangiales; family Nocardiopsidaceae; genus Nocardiopsis; species Nocardiopsis sp. CNS-639. Next base: position 334,092 of record NZ_KB906855.1, on the reverse strand, counting down.
CGGGGGCGGGCACGGTCCCTGGCGGGGCGGGCCTCCCCCGGGGTGGGACGTGGACTGGGGTGCGGTGGTGGTGCCCTGGTCGGTGTGGGTGGGTGTGGGGGTGTTGGTGTGCGCGGTGGCGGTGCGTCGTGTGTGGCCGGTGGCGGCGTTGGTGGTGGCCGCGGTGGGTGCGGCGGTGTTCGTGGGGGCGGGTCACCCGGTGGGTCCGGTGCTGGTGTTGCCCGCGCTGGTGGTGTTCTCGGCCGCGATCCGGCTGGGCGCGGGGGTGTTCTTGGCGTGGACGGCGCCGTTGGTGGTGGGGGTGGGGTTGCTCTCGCGGGTGCGTGAGCCCTGGTGGGGGTTGGTTGACGGGGGCGCGCTGGTGGGGGTGGTGTTCGCGGTGGGGGTGATGGCCTTTCCCGCGGGCGGTGGGGTGTTCGTGCGTGCGCGGCGTGAGGCGCGTCGGCGCGAGCGCCAGGAGGAGGTGGACCGTCACCGCTACGAGGAGCGGTTGCGTATCGCCCGGGAGGTGCACGATCTGGTGGGGCACAGTCTGTCGGTGATCAGCATGCAGGCGTCGGTGGCCCTGCACGTGGTGGATCGTCGGCCCGAGCAGGCGTCGGTGGCGCTGGCGGCGATCCGGGACAGCAGCCGGTCGGCCCTGGAGGAGTTGCGGGGCACGCTGGCGGTGTTTCGGGGCGGGGCCGAGGTGGCGGGTCGGGGTCCGTTGCCGGGGTTGGGGCGTGTGGAGGCGTTGGTGGGGGAGTTGCGCGGGGCGGGACGCCGGGTGGAGGTGGTGTGGGAGGGGGAGGCGGTGCGGGTGCCCGCGGCGGTGGACCACGCGGCGTTTCGGATCGTGCAGGAGGCGTTGACGAACGTGGTGCGCCATGGCGGTGAGGGCGCGTCGGCGCGGGTGCGGGTGGTGTACGGGGAGCAGGAGGTGCGGGTGTGGGTGAGCGATGAGGGAGTGGGTGTGGTGGGGCCGGTGCGTGAGGGGTCGGGGATCGCGGGGATGCGTGAGCGCGCGCGGGCTGTGGGCGGGTCGGTGACGGTGGGGGCCGGTGAGGGCGGCGGGTTCGTGGTGGGGGCGTTTTTGCCGTTGGGGGGTGAGCGGTGAGCGTGCGGGTGGTGGTGGCCGATGACCAGGCGCTGGTGCGGATGGGGTTGCGGGTGCTGCTGGAGGGGGAGGCGGACCTGGAGTTGGTGGGTGAGGCCGGTGATGGTGGGCAGGCGGTGGAGCTGGTGCGTCGGCTGCGTCCGGATGTGGTGTTGATGGACGTGCGGATGCCGGTGGTGGACGGGTTGGAGGCGCTGCGGCGGATCGCGGGTGAGGAGGCGTTGGCGCACACCCGGGTGGTGGTGTTGACGACGTTCGAACTGGACGAGTACGTGTTCGAGGCGTTGCGTGCGGGGGCGTCGGGGTTCTTGATCAAGGACAGCGACCCGCAGGAGATGTTGGCTGCGGTGCGTGCGGCGGCGCGGGGTGAGGCGTTGTTGTCGCCGTCGGTGACGCGGCGGGTGGTGGCGGCGTTCGTCTCGCGTGAGCCGGGCGGGGGTCGGGTGCCGCGGTTGGAGGTGTTGACCGAGCGGGAGCGTGAGGTGGTGGGGCTGGTGGGTGAGGGGTTGAGCAACGAGGAGATCGCGGCCCGGTTGGTGGTCTCCCCGGCGACGGCGCGCACGCACGTGAGCCGGGCGATGGTCAAGCTCGGGGCGCGGGACCGGGCGCAGCTGGTGGTGTTCGCTTTTCGGGCCGGGCTGGTGCGCTGAAGGGGTTGGCCGGGTAGGTTCGGCGGCGACGGTGTGGGGTGCGTGGGAGGGGCGGGCTGGATGGGCGTGGATGTGGCTGCGGTGCGGGCGGACACCTCTGGGGTTGGGCAGGCGGCGCATCTGGACAACGCGGGGTCGTCTTTGCCGCCGGATGTGGTGGTGGAGGCGGTGGTGGATCACCTGCGTCTGGAGGCGCGGGTGGGGGGTTACGCGGCGGCCGAGCTGGCGCAGGCGCGGGTGGAGGGGTTCTACACCGCCGTGGCGCGGTTGGTGGGTGCGCGCCCGCAGGAGATCGCGTTCACCGAGAGTGCGACGCGGGCGTGGGAGTTGGCGTTCGGGTCGGTGGTCTTCGCCGAGGGGGACCGGGTGCTGACCACGGCCAGTGAGTACCCCAGTAACGCGTTGGGGATGGTCAAGGCGGCCCGTGAGCGGGGTGTGCGGGTGCAGGTGGTGCCCGACGACGCCGACGGGGTGATGGACGTGGGGGCGCTGGAGCGGGAGTTGGCGCGGGGCGGGGTGCGGGTGGTGGCGATCAACCACATGCCCACGCACAACGGGCTGGTCAACCCGGCCGAGCGGATCGGGGCGCTGTGCCGCAGGTTCGGGGTGTTGTTCGTGTTGGACGCGTGCCAGTCGGCGGGCCAGTGGGATCTGGACGTGGAGCGGCTGGGGTGTGACGTGTTGGCGGTGACGGGGCGCAAGTTCCTGCGCGGGCCGCGGGGGACGGGGTTCGTGTACGTGCGGTCGGGGGCGGATCTGGGGGAGCCTCCGGTGGTGGACGTGACGTCGGCGCACTGGGAGGGGCGCGGGTACCGGGTGCGTGAGGACGCGCGCCGGTTGGAGAGTTTCGAGCGCAGCGTGGCCGGTCAGATCGGGTTGGGTGTGGCCGTGGACTACGCGTTGGCGGTGGGGATGGAGCCGATCCGGGATCGGGTGGGGGCGCTGGCCGAGCAGGCCCGGGACCGGTTGGGGCGTCTGGCGGGGGTGCGGGTGCTGGACCGGGGGAGGGTGCGGTCGGGGATCGTGACGTTCGCGGTGGAGGGTGTGGCGGCCGAGGGGGTGCGTGCGGCGTTGGGGGAGGCCGGGGTGCGGGTGAGCGTGTCGCGGTTGTGGAACCAGGTGTGGGAGCCCGGTGTGGGGGTGGACGAGGCGGTGCGTGCCTCGGTGCACTACTTCAACACCGAGGCCGAGGTGGAGGCGTTGGCGGACGCGGTCAAGGGGTTGTAGGCGCGCCGGGGTCGCGTGCCGACCGCGTCCGGGGCCGCGGTCTTCGCCGCGCGCGGGTCGGTGTGGCGGGCCGGGTGGCGGATGGTCCGGTCGTGGGCGCCGGGCGCTCGGGACGCGGTGGGTGTTGACGGTGCCCTTGGGGCAGGGGCCACACTCGCGTCCATGAGCACCCCACCGCCCCGCGAGGGGCTTTCCCGGGGGGAGTTCGCCCGTGCGAGCGGGCTCTCCCCCAAGGCGTTGCGGTTGTACGAGCGCTCGCGTCTGCTGGTCCCCCACCGGGTGGGTGCGGGCGGGCACCGCGTCTACCTCGCCGCCCAGGTGGAGCGGGCCCGGAGCATCCGCCTGCTGCGTCAGATGGACATGCCCCTGGCGGTGGTGGCCGAGGTGATGGCCCAGGAGGGCGGGCAGGCCCTGGAGCGTGCCGAGGCGTGGTGGCGGGCCCAGGAGGAGGCGCTGCGTTCGCGGCGCGCGGCCCTGGCCGAGCTGCGCCTGTCCTGGGGCGGGGCGGCCGAGCGGGCCCCGGAGCCGGTGTGGCGGGTGCGTGGTGAACGCGTGGCGGCGGCCAAGGTGGCGGCGGTCCGGGCCCGCACCGACCAGCAGAACCTGGTGGCGACCCTGCACGGGCGGGCGCAGGCGCTGCGCCGCCTGCTGGTGGGGCAGGGCGCGCGCCCCGGCCCCGGGTTCTGGGTTGTCTACCACGGTGCGGTGACCCCGGACGGTCCCGCGCCGATCGAGGTGGCGGTGCCCTTCACCGGGCACGCCGAACCCGAGGGGGAGACGGTGATCCGGGTGGAGGCCGCCCACGTGCGCGCGGTGTGCGAGGTCAGGCGCGGCGACTGCTTCTATCCGCGGATCATGGGCGCCTACCGGGCGGTGGAGCGGTGGATGCTCCAGCGCGGCGCGCACGCGGCGGGGCCGCTGCGTGAGGTGTATGAGGCCTCCTGGGACGAGGTGGACCAGGACGCGGTGTTCGCGCTGGTGGCGCGGCCCATGAGGGAGGGGTGACGCGGATGAGCGCGGTGGACGTGGACCGGTGGGCGGCGCACACCCCCTACAGCGACCCGGGCCGGCACGCCGGCGTGCTGGCGGGCCTGCCGGGGGACGTGGCGGGGCTGGGTCGGGTGCTGCGCGGGGTGGTGACCCACTACCGCGGCGGCGGGCAGGAGTTCACCGGGGCGCGGTTGGCCGAGATCGACCACCGGTGGGTGGAGGCGATGCTGGCCACCGACCAGGCCCGCTGCCCGGGCCCCTGGACGCGGCCCCGGGCTCGGCCGTTGGTGGGGTGCTGTCGTGACTTCGCGCTGGTGACGGTGGCGGCGCTGCGGGAGCGGGGGGTGGCGGCGCGCACCCGGGTGGGGTTCGCCTCCTACCTGAACGAGGGGTTCGGGACCGACCACGTGGTGAGCGAGTACTGGGACGGCGGTCGGTGGGTGTGGGCGGACACCCAGCTGGACCCGGCGGGTTCGTGGCCGGTGGATGTCCTGGACCTTCCGCGCGCGCCCGCCGCGCGGGGCGCGGTCTTCGCCAGCGCGGCGCAGGTGTGGCTGGCCCACCGGGCGGGGGAGGTGGACGCCGACCGCTACGGGGTGCACCCGGACCTGCCGTGGCGGGGTGCGGGGTTCGTGCGTGCCTACGTGCTGTTGGAGTTGGCGCACCGCCAGGGCGAGGAGGTGCTGCTGTGGGACACCTGGGAGGCCATGGAGGCTGAGGACGACGGGGTGTTCGATGAGGTGGCGCGATTGCTGGTGGCCGCGGACGGCGGGGACGGGGCCGCCGAGCGGGAGTTGGCGTGCCGGTACGCCCCTGGGGGGCGGTTGAACCCGGGAGGGCGGGTGCTGTGCGCGTCGCCGTCGGGGTTCGTGGGGTGGGTGGACCTGGAGCGGCGGGTGGTCGAGCCCGGGTGAGCGGGTGCGGGCCGCCGGGGCGGGGGCGGCGCGGTTCACACCGGCAGGAGGATCAGCAGGGTCGGCAGTGCCAGGACGAGCATGAGGCATCCCCCGGCCGCGGGGGTGGTGGCTCGGGGTGCGGTGGCCTCCATGTCCGCGATCATGTGCTGTTGGGCCGGGCAGCCCGGGGTCACGACGTCCTCACGGCTGAACACACGACAGGGCAGCCCCGTCATGAACTCGGCGTCGTACTGGCGCCCGCACAGGGAACAGCGGGGGTCGTTCGGCTTCACGGTCGTGGTCCCTCCCGTCGGAGTCCGGTCCGTGCCGCGCGGCCCTGGCGCCGGCCCCTGGGCCTGGCGCCGGCCCCTGGGCCTGGTGGCGGGGTCGTGGCCGACCGGTGCGGCCGCACGGCGCGGCTTCACGTTCCTCTCGGACAGGAGGGTGCCGGGGCGGCCCCGGCGGTTCGTGTGATCGCGGCCCTCGTCGTCGGTGCGGCGGGTCCTGCCGGTCGCTTCGGGCTGGCCGCGGTTCTCCCCGGCCGGGGGCGGGGTCCGTCGCCGCGTCAGGGGCCGCGGTGGACACGGGCGAACGCGTGCCACGGGGGGTGTTTCAGCCGTGGGCGGTCACGGGGGTGTGCTCGCGTACGGCGGGGGTGGGTTTGCCGGTGAGCGCCCCCGCCAGCAGGCGGCTCACCCCGGGCAGGCCGGTCAGGCGCAGGGCCAGGCGGCGCAGGAGCAGTTGGGCGCGGGTGGGGGGCAGGAACCAGCGAGCGGTGCGGCGGGCGGCGCGCTGGCGCTGTTCGACCTCGGGGCGCCACTGGTGCTCGTAGCGGCTCAGCCCCTCCTCGACGGTGGGGGCCGAGGCCAGGTGTTCGGCCAGGACGAACGCGCCGCCCACCGCCAGGGAGGCGCCCTGGCCCGCGAGCAGGGAGACCGCGCCGCAGGCGTCGCCGAGCAGGACGGTGCGTCCCCGGCTCCAGTGGGGCACCACGCTCTGGGAGACCTGGTCGTAGTAGACGTGTTCGGGGTCGGGGCAGTGCTGGAGGGCGCGGGGCACCAGCCAGCCCAGGTCGGCGTGGGTGCGGCGCAGTTCGGCGCGCGGGTCGGCGGGCCGGTCGGGGGTGGGGCTGCGGTGCACGGTGAAGGCGGCCACGCGGCCGTCGCGCAGCCCGTACAGGCCCATCTGGGCGCCGGTGGTGTCGGTGAGGTAGAAGCCGCCGTCGATCCGGGCGTGGATGTCGGGGTCGGTGAAGACGAAGGCGGCGGTGTGGAAGCCCAGGTAGCGCAGGTGGTCGGTCGCGGAGCCGAAGACCTGGGCGCGCACGGTGGAGTGGATGCCGTCGGCGCCCACGAGCAGGTCGCCGGTCAGGGTGTGGCCGTCTGTGAGGGTGACCTCGACGGTGTGGCCGTGGTCCTGGACACGGTCCAGGGCCGCGTCGTAGCGCACCAGCACGTCGGGGGGCAGGGTTTCGCGCAGGGCGCGTTCGAGGTCGGGGCGCATGAGGGAGACCACGCCCAGGTGGGAGAACTGTTGGATGCCCAGCGTGGCGCGGGGGGCGCCGTCGCGGTCGACGAAGGTGGCGTGGTCGATGTCGTAGCCGAGTTCGCGCAGGCGGGGCAGCAGGCCCATGAGTTCGGCGGCCCGGTAGCCGGGGCCGAAGAAGTCGATCATGTAGCCCTGGGTGCGGGGGCCGGGGGCCTGTTCGAGGACGGTGACCTGCCAGCCGTGGGTGTGCAGGCGGTGGGCCGCGGCCAGTCCGGCGATTCCGGCTCCGCAGACGATCGCTCTCATGGGTGTGCTCCTGGGGTGTGGTGGGTGAGCAGGCGGCGCAGGACGGGTTCGATCTCGGTGGAGGTCAGGTCCGGGGTGAGGGCGCGGTGCAGCAGGACGCCGTCCAGGGTCGCGGCCAGGACGGTGGCGGTCTGGCGGGGTTGGGGGACGTCGGCGTGGGTGAGCCAGTCGGTCAGGTGGCGGCGCATCAGGTCCAGGACGCCGGTGACGGCCTGGCGCAGGTGGGGGTCGCGGGTGGCGGCCAGGTAGGTCTCGGTGACCAGGTGGGAGGCGGGGTCGTCGCCGGGGTAGCGGTCCAGTTCGCGCAGGATCAGCGCGAGTCCCTGGTGGGGTGTGGTGGTGGGGCCCAGCAGGTGGACGGCCTCCTCGACGATGGCGGTGATGGCCTGGGTGGCGGCCTGGGTGAGCAGGGCCTGGAGGGAGGGGAAGTGGTAGTGGACCAGGCCGGGGCCCACGCCCGCGCGGTCGGCGAGTGTGCGGGTGCTGACCGCTGACCAGCCGCGTTCGCTGATGAGTTCGGCCGCTGCCCGGAGCAGGCGGCCTTTGACGTCCTCGCCGCGTGGTGCCATGTGCGTCCCGCTTCTTGGTCGATCGCCTTGGGCGAACGTATTGGTCACTCGCCCAATTTCGAGAATGGCACAGCGCCCGCCCCCGGGGCAAGCCGCGGGGACGGGCGCGCACGAAAAAAGGGGGGTGTGAGGTCCCCCGTGGTCCTCACACCCCCCTGTGGGTCCTGCCGGGTCAGGCGGTGGCGCCGCCCTGGCCCAGGAGGATCTTGCGCGGCTGGGCCTTGGTGGCGACCGGGACGCGCAGGGTCAGGACGCCGTCGGTGTGGTCGGCCTCGATGTGCTCGGTGTCCAGGTCCTGCCCCAGGCGCAGGCGGCGGGTGACGGCGCCGGTGGGGCGCTCGCCGACCAGGACGCGGCCCTCCTCGGTCCGCGCGGGGCGCTGGGCGCGGACGGTGAGCACCGAGCCCTCCACCTCCAGGTCGATGCCGTCGGCGGGCACGCCCGGCAGGTCGATCCGGACCATGAGGGCGTCCTGGGTGCGCACCGCGTCCATGGCGGCGTTGCGCGCGGCGGGAGCGGTGGAGGCGGTGACGTCGAAGGGGATGGTGCGGGTGAGAAGCATGGAAGAACCCCCGAAAAACCTCGGCTTGATGCTGATGGACTCAAGTTTATTGATGACTTTGGGCGCGTCAAGGTGGTGTGGGGCACTCCACACGACGACGCCCCAGGCCCCGTGTGCGTCGGGGTCTGGGGCGTGGAACGGATGGTCAGCGGGTTCGGGTCAGGATGATGATCTCGGGGCTGGACGCGGTCAGGGGTGAGCGGTCCCAGTTCCCGAACCGCTCGACGGCCCGCAGCCCGGACCGCTCCAGCAGCAGGTCCAGGTGGTCGGCCTCCACGAAGCGCAGGGTGCTCACGGTGCGCAAGGGGAGGGAGGAGTCGGAGCGGGTGGTAGTGCTGGTGAAGGTCACCAGTCCTTCGGGTGTGGGCGCGGCGGCGTCGTGGACGTCGCTCACGCGCACACCGTCGGCGGTGGTGACCTGGTGCGGGTGGGCGGGGGTCCACCTCTGCCAGGCGCGCGCGGCCGGGTTGCGGGTCTCGAAGGCCACCAGGCCGCCCGGGGCCAGGGCACGGCGCATCGCCCGCAACGCGGCGCCGGTCTCCTCGTCGGCGCGCAGTTCCTGGAAGGCGTGGCCGGTCATGGTGACCAGGTCGAACTCCTCGTTCCAGGTGTGGGCGGCCAGGTCACCGCGCACCCAGGAGACGGCGTCGGTGCGCCCGCGGGCCACCTCCAGCATGGCCCGCGCCGGGTCCAGACCCACCAGGTGTCCGGTGTGGCCGCGGGTACGGGCGCGGTGGAGCAGACGGCCGGTGCCGCACCCCGCGTCCAGCACGCGCGGGGCGGCCATGACCAGGTCCAGGTAGAAGTCGTCGCCGGGTCCCCACGGGCTGAGGACGTCGTAGAGGGCGGCGACGTCGGGGGAGTCGTAGGGGTTGTGGCTCATCGCGCCAGTGTGGCAGCGGGTCCGAAGGGCGACCACCGCTTTCCCGCCCGCCCCGACCGGCGCGGGATGCGGTCCCGGAAGGCCGGGGCGCCCACCGTGGCACGCGCGTGCACGCGCCTGTCCGCGTGTGCGCCCCGGCCCGTCGGGGAAAGCGGCGGACCGCGATGGGGCCCACCATGCCGGTGGGGCGCCGGGGTCCGTACTGGAAGCGGCGCGCGCCGGTGGAACGCCCCCCGCGCTAGGGCTGGAGCAGGGCCTTGGCGGCGCGCTCGGCGTCGTCGAGGGTGTTGTACAGGTGGAAGGACAGGCGGGTGCGGCCCCCGCGTTCGGTGGTCACCACCCCGGCGCGGGCCAGGCGCTCGGAGGCGCCGGGCAGGTCGACGCTGGTGATGGCCGAGTGGGCGGGCTCCTGCCCCAGCATGGCGCGGAAGTGGTCGGTCAGGGCGGTGTTGTGGGCGCGCACCCTCTCCAGGCCCGCCTCCAGCAGGACCCGGCTGGAGGCGGCGGCCGCCACGGCCGCGAACCAGTTGGGCGAGGTGTCGAAGGCGCGCGCGGTCGGCGCCGGGTCCATCCGGGCGGCGTACATGGCCGAGGCGGTGTCGCGGGCGGCGGCCGGACCGGCGTTGTTGGGGCGCAGCCACGCGCGCAGGCCGGGGGACAGGTAGGCCAGGGCCAGACCGCGCGGTGCCATGAGCCACTTGTAGGCCGAGGCGATCAGGGCGTCGAAGACGGTGGCGTCCAGGGGCGTCCACCCGGCGGCCTGGGTGGCGTCGGCCACGACCAGGGCGCCGTGGGCGCGGGCGGCCGCGACGATGTCGCCGGTGGGGGCCAGGCGTCCGTTCGCCGAGTGCACCGTGCTGAAGGCGACCAGGTGCGTGCGCGCGTCCACGGCCTGGGCCAGGCGGTCCAGGGGGACGGCCTCCACGGTGACGCCGCGGTCGGCCTGGGCCTGCCAGGGGAAGACGATCGAGGCGAAGTCCCCCTCGGGAACCAGGACGCGGGCGCCGTCGGGCAGGCTGGCGGCGATGGTCCCGGCGATCTGGGCGGTGCTGGCGCCCAGGGTGAGGTCGTCGGCGGGCGCGCCCACCAGGGCGGCCAGGTTGACGCGGGCCTGTTCGAGCTCGCGCCCCCAGGCCGCGGGGTTTCCGGTGGCGGTGTGCCAGGAGCGCACGGCGTCGGCCAGGGCCTGGTGGGCGGGCCGGGGCGGGATGCCGTACTGGGCGGTGTTGAGCCAGACGGTGTCGGTGCTCCACAGGTCGGTGATGGTCTCGTCCATGGGCACCGAGTGTGTCAGGCGGTGGTGGCCAGCGCGACGTGGAGGCTGTGCTCGACGATGCCGAGCATGAGGGCGCGGTCGGGGTAGCCGCCGTCGAGCAGGCGCAGGGGACCGGCGACCAGGGACAGGTGCAGGGCCAGGTCGTACAGGGCGGTGCGGGCCGGGTCCAGGGGGCGGGTGGCCAGGCGCGGGTGGTGCTCGCCGAAGCGCAGGCGCAGGAAGGCGTGCTCCCACTCCACGTCGAAGAACATCAGTCCCTCGATGTCGATCAGGACGGGGGCGCCCTGGGAGTCGACCAGGACGTGGTCGGGACCGAGTTCGCCGTGGACGAGCGCGTGTTCGCGGCGGGGTTCCACGCGCGCGGCCAGGGTGCGCAGGGTGGCAGTGAGGCGTTCGCGGCCCCGGCGCATGCGCGGGTCGCGGTGGGCGGCCTCGTCCAGGTCGGTCAGGGCCCGCTCCAGGACCAGCTGGTGGCAGGAGGGGGCGCCGGCGGCGCCGCCCGCGTCCAGGTGGGCGACCTTGCCGAAGGCGGTGTCGGTGCTCGCGTGCATGGTGCGCAGGTCGCGGCCCAGGCGGTCCAGGACCGGGCGTGCGGCGCGGGGGTCGTGGTGCAGGAGTTCTTCGAGGGTGGGGCCGGGGACGTCCTCCAGCACGGCTAGGCAGCCGGGGTGGTGGGCGCCGCTGGTGTCCAGGGCGTACAGGCGGGGGACGCGCACGCCCAGGTCGGTCAGGGCGCGGTGGGCGGCGGTGAACAGGTCGGCGCCCGAGGCGTGGGAGAAGGGGTCGGCCGGGTCGGCGCCGTGCGCGGTGGCGGGCCAGTAGTCCTCGCTGTCGTGCCACAGGTAGGCGATGACGGTGGTCTGGTCCAGGGCCAGGCGGTAGACGCCCTTCTTGGAGCCGCCGCGCAGGCGTTGGGCGGCGCGGGCGGGGCCGGGGTGCCCGAGCAGGTCGGGGACGGCGCGGGCGAGGTCGACGGCGGGCGCGCTCATGGCACTCCTGAGGGGTGTGGTGGGGTGGGCGGCCATCCTCGCACGGCCCCGGCGGGGTGCGCCCGTGGTTTTGGCGCCGACCACTCGCGGCGGGCCGGAGCCGCGGGTCCGGCTCAGTCGACGTGGGCCGTCCCGGTCGGCGGCGGGTGGGGCCGCGCGCCTCCGGCCCTCGTCGGCGCGGGGTTCAGGCGCGGTCGATGGGGGCCAGGACGCGGGAGAGCAGGTCGGCCAGTTGGGCGCGTTCGTCGCCGGTCAGGGGGCGCAGGAGGTCGGCCTCGCGGTCGAGCTGCCCGGCGAAGAGGGTGTCGGCCAGGGCCTGGCCGCGTTCGGTGAGGCGGACCTGGACCTCGCGGCGGTCGCGTTCGAGGGGGGTGCGGGTGATGAGCCCGGCGGCCTCCAGGCGGGTGAGGCGTTTGGTGGTGGCGGCGCCCGAGGAGATGGTCTCGCGGGTGAGCTGGCGGGGGCGCAGTCCGTGGGGGGAGCGGCGCAGGGCGGCCAGGACCTCGAACTCGGGGCGTGTGACCTCGGCGTCGGCGAGTCCGTCCTCGGTGACGTTGTTCATCAGGGCGGCCAGGCGAAGGACGCGGCCCATGGCGGCCATGCTGGTCAGGTCCAGGTCGGGGCGCAGGCGCGACCAGCTGTCGAGGAAGCGGGAGACGGCGTCGCTCATAGTGTCCTTCACGTGTGCGGCGGGGCCGGTCGCCGGGTGCGGGCGGGCGGGGTGTCGGGCGGAAGTGGGCGGTCTCTCCCCCTGCGGGGTTTGTCCGGCCCGCAGAACATCCTAAGATAATTTACTTGTGAATTACTTTTATCGTCTGTGGGGTGCGCTACGCCGCACCCTCACCACCCGCGGGGCCTTCGCACCCAGACCCGTGCGCGGCAACGTCGCCGTCACCGCGCTGCGCGCCGGAGTGTGCGTGGCCCTGCCCCTGCTGGCGCTGCACGCCGCGGGGCGCATCGACCTGGCCCCCTACGCCGCCATGGGCTGCTTCACCGCCCTGTACGCGCGCGACGACACCTACGCCCGCCGCGCCCGGCTCCTGGCCGTGGTCGGCGCGACCCTGACCCTGGCCGTGGCCCTGGGCGCGCTGGTCTCGGCCGCGCTCCCCCACCCCCTGGCCGCCATCACGGTCGTTGCCCTGGTCGCCGGAGGAGCCAAGTACCTCTCCGACGCCCTGGAGTTCGGCGCCCCGGCCGGGCTGATGTTCGTCTTCGCCGCCGGGGTGGCCGCCTACAACCCCCAGCCCCTGACCGCGCTGCCGGTGGTGGTGGCCACCACCGCGGCCGCGGCCGCCCTGTGCTGGACCCTGGCCCTGGTCGGCACCCTGGTCCACCCCACCGCCCCCGAACGCCTGGCGGTCGCCCGCGCCCTGCACGCGCTCGCCCGCCACCTGCGCCACCCCGCACCCGCCGCCCGCACCGGGGCCGAGACCGCCCTCCACCACGCCTGGCACGTCCTGCTGTCCTCCCCCGGCCACACCCCGACCCGCCAGGCACTGGAGATCCTCACCGCCCGCGCCGAAACCCTGCTCACCGGAACCGGAGACCGCCTCACCGACGCCCGCGCCGCCGCCGAGATGAGCGAACTGGCCCGACGCCTGCGCACCGAACGCGCCGTCGAACCCCTGGTCGGTACCGACGAGCACGCCGCCCTGTCCCGGGCCGCCGCACACCTGCGCCGCCACCACACACCCCCGCCCGGGGCGGGCGAGCGCCTGCGCGCCGCACTGCGCGCGCCCTCGCCCACCCCGGTGTCGGTGGTGCGCATCGTCCTGGCCTGCCTGCTGGCCGGGGCCCTGGCCTGGGCGCTGGGCATGGGACACGGCTACTGGGCGGCCGTCTCGGCCGGATCGGTCCTCCAAGCCGTCAACGTCACCACCACCTGGCACCGCACCCTGCAACGCGGCGCGGGCACGGTCGTGGGCGTGGCGCTGGCCGCCGCGCTCTTCAGCCTGGACTACTCCCCGCTGGGCGTCATCGCGCTGGTGGTGGCGTGCCAGATGGCGGCCGAACTGGTGGTGACCACCAACTACTCCTACGCCATCGTGTTCGTCACCCCCCTCACCCTGGCCCTGTCGGGCCTGGCCGACGCCGACCCGGGCGCGGACGGACTGGCGGCCGAGCGGCTGTGGGCCACCGTGCTGGGCGCCGCGGTCGGACTCCTGGTGTGCGCGGCGGTCGCCAACCGCCGCGCCGGGGACCACCTGCGCCAGGCCCTGGCCGCGTGCGAGCACGAACTCGCCCGGGCACGGGAGTGCGCGGGCGCCGACCCGGCCGCGCGCCGGCGCCTGGCGCGCAGCCTGGTGGCGCTGCGCGCCTCCCACGCCCTGGCCGCGGGGGAACCGTGGCTGGGCGGGGCGTGGGCGCGGGAGGTCCAGGACGTGGAACGCCGCGCCCGCGCCCTGCTGGACGGAGCCGCCCTGCCCGGCCGGGCGGTCGGCGCCCTTCCGGAGTGAGGCGCGGGACGGAACCCACGGCAGGGCGAGGCCACCGGCGGCTGCCAGCGCGGGCCGGGAACGCCGTCGACGAACGCCGTCGATCACCGCGGTCCGTGCCGCGGACGCGGGACCACACGAGGTCGCGGTGCTCAGCCGAGCGCGGCGGCCCGCACCCCCAGGAGTTCACGCCAGGCCCGCTCACCCAGCTCGGTGATCCGCAACGCCCTCCCCGAACCCACGCGCGCGCACCACCCGGCGTCCAGAGCGTGGCGGCACAGCGCCGCCCCGGCCGTTCCGGCCAGGTGCGGCAGGCGTTCGGTCCAGTCCAGGCACGAGCGCACCAGCGGGCGCTTTCCCCCGCGCGCCAGCGGTATCCGCTGCTCGGCGAACCAGGCCACCCCGGCCTCGGTGAGCGCGAACCCGGTGTCCTGGGTCAGCAGGCCCCGCTCCGTCATGGCCCGGGTGACGGCGCAGCCCAGCCCTCCGGCCAGGTGGTCGTAGCAGGTGCGCGCCCGCGCCAGGGCCCGGTCGGCGTGCACGGTGCGCAGGGTGCGCGGGCGCTGGTGGGCCGGGCCCGGGTCGGCGTGCGCGGCCAGGGCCTCCACCAGGTGCGCCACCGCCTCGTCGGCCAGGCGCACGTAGCGGTGGCGGCCCTGGCGTTCCTGGGCGAGCAGACCGCCCTCGACCAGCCGGGTCAGGTGCTCGCTGACGGTGGAGGCGCCCACCCCGGTGTGGCGGGCCAGCTCCCCGGCGGTCCAGGCGCGCCCGTCCAGCAGCGCCAGGCACACCCCGGCGCGGGTGGGGTCGGCCAGCAGGGCGGCCAGGGCGGCCAGGCGGGTGGCATCGGGAGCGTGCATACCTCCAGGATGCGCCGTACACGGTGCGGCGGTGACCGAAACGTGGCGCGCGGCCGGTCCGCACGAACCGGCAGGCCGGGAGAGGGGCGGCGCCCCCACCCGCGGGTAGGTAAGGGGGGAGAGGTTACGCCCATGGACACCGGGCCCACGGGAGCGGCACATCCGACCCGGCCCCGCGACGAAGCCTCAGGAGCGGCAGCGCACCGCCGTACCCGAACGCAGCGATCCCGTCGCCTTCAGGAGGAACTCCGTGGGCACCACCTCGATCACCACCACCGTCAAGCTCTCCACAAGCCAGCCCAACGCCGAGGACGTCCAGGTGTTCTGGCGCCGGGACCACCCCGACCTCCTGGCCCCGGCCCTGGTCGACGCGGCGCCCGGAGTGGCCCTGCACCTGCATGACGACAGCGGGGACCGCCCCTACCTGGACAAGCTGTTCCAGACCCTGACCCAGGTACGCGACCGGATGTCCGAGAGGTCCGACGACCAGGACGCCTGACCGCCGTGCCCGGACGGGGAGCGGCGACGGTCCACCCGGGCACGGCGTACACGGGGTCCGGACGGTCAGCGGGTGCCCGTCACCACGGTGGCCTCCCACTCCGGGCAGGAGACCACCTCACAGGCCAGACCGCCTCGGACGAAGGCCTCCCGCGCCGACAGAACCTGCTCCTGACCCACCTCCACCAGCACCCGGCCGCCCGGCGCCAGCCACCGACCGGCCCCGGCGGCCACACGGCGCAGCAGGTCCAGCCCGTCCGGGCCCCCGTCCAGGGCCCGCCGGTCCTCGTGCACGCGCGCCTCGGCGGGCAGCAGCGCGATCCGGTCGGTGGGGACGTAGGGCACGTTGGCGACCAGTACCTGGACGTGGCCGCGCAGGTCCGGAGGCAGGGCGTCGTACAGGTCGCCCTGGTGCACCCGGTGCCCGGGCAGGTTGCGCCGGGCGCAGGCCACGCTGGCGGCGTCGATGTCGGCGGCGTGCAGGGTGATGTCGGCGCGGGTGTGCGCCAGGACCGCGCCCAGGGCCCCCGAACCGCAGCACAGGTCCACGGCCACGGCGCCGGGGGTGAGCAGGGCGCGGGCCTGGCGGGCCAGGAACTCGGTGCGGGGGCGGGGCACGAACACGCCCTCGTCCACGTGCACGCGCAGCCCGCAGAACAGGGCCCAGCCCAGGACGTGTTCGAGGGGCAGGCCGGCGCAGCGGCGCCGGACCATCCGATCCTGTTCGCCGGGGGTGCGCGCGGCGGAGGCGATCAGGTCCGCCTCCTGTTCGGCGAAGACGCAGCCCGCCCCGCGCAGACGGGCGACGAGGGCAGGGGAGACCGGGGATGGCGAAGATGCCACGAGAGCCTTTCGACGAACTGTCGGGCGCTCCGGCTACGACGCGGGTGCGTGACCTCGCGGTGGGAACGCCCCTCCTGCGACAGCGGAGATCGTCCTCACCCCCTCGGTTGTGCGGTTCGGTGCCCCGGAACTCTACCCGACCGGGCCCGGCTCAGGAGTCGCGGGGCGGCACCGGCAGGCGTTGCAGGTCCTGGGCCAGCGTGAGGGGCCCGTCGAACTCGGCGGCGGCCTCGGCGAGGAAGCGGGCGTCGTCGCGGTCCTCGTAGCGTTCGGAGATGTGGGTGAGCACCAGGGTGCGCGCCCCGGCGCGCGCGGCCACGCGCCCGGCCTGGCGGGCGGTCAGGTGGCCGTAGGCGCGGGCCAGGTGCTCCTCGGTGTCCAGGTAGGTCGACTCGATCACCAGCATGTCGGCTCCGCGCGCGAGTTCGACCGCCTCCTCGCACTCGGCGGTGTCCATCACGAACGCCATGACCTGGCCCCGGCGCGGCCGCGCGCAGTCGGCCAGCTCCACGCGGCGCCCCTGGGCGGTGGTGACCGACCCCCGCCGCTGGAGTTCGCCGACCATGGGGCCGCGCACGCCGTGGGCGGCCAGCCGCTCGGGCAGCATCCGCCAGCCGTCCGGTTCGGCCAGCCGGTAGCCGTAGGCGGTGGTCGAGTGGCGCAGCGGTAGCGCGGTGACGCGCAGGTCCGGCTCGCCCAGCAGACAGGAACCGGTGCCGCCGACCGGCTGGGGGAGTACGACGTCGGTGTCGTGGAAGGCGGTGGCGTGGCGCAGCCGCCGCCAGTAGTCCTGGCCGTCGGCGGGGTAGGCCACGCGCACGGTGTGGGGCACCCGGTCGCGGGCGATGCGCTGGATGGTGCCGGGCAGGCCCAGGCAGTGGTCGCCGTGGAAGTGGGTGACGCAGATGCGGGTGATGTCGGTGGCGGCCAGGCCCGCCAGGCGCATCTGGCGCTGGGTTCCCTCACCGGGGTCGAACAGGACGCCGTGGGTGTCCCACCGCAGGAAGTAGCCGTTGTGGTTGCGGCGGCGGGTGGGCACCGCGCTGGAGGTGCCCAGGACCACGAGTTCGCGTACGGACATGGGAGGGATCCTGCCACAGCGCGGGGCAGGGCCCCGCCAGGAGGCGGTCGGGCCCGCGTGGACCCGCGAGCGGGCGCCGGTTCTCGCCTCCGCCTCCCTGGAGACGGACCAGCGGAGCAGTCGGCGCCCTCCGCCCGAAGCGGTGCGAGGGCGGTCAGGGGCCGGGTCCGCCCCCGCCACTGTCGTGGGCGGACCCGGTGAGCCGCGCGTCAGGGCCTGATGAGGACCTTCAGGCTCCTGCGGTCGTCCATGTCCCGGTAGCCGTCGGGCACACCGCCCAGGTCGGTGGTGGCGTCGAAGACCCTGCCCGGTTCGATGGTCCCGTCGAGGATGTCGGGCAGCAGCTCCTCGATGTAGGCGCGCACCGGGGCGGGCCCGCCCGCCAGGCGGATATTGTGCCGGAACAGGCTGGCGAAGCCGATCGGCGCCTCCTCGTACTGCGGAACGCCCACGCGGCTGATCACCCCGCCGGGGCGCACGACGCCGATGGCCTGCTCGTAGGCGGGCATGTGCCCGACCGCTTCGAGGACGGCGTGTGAGCCGTGGCCTCCGGTGAGCTCGCGGACCCTGGCGATGCCCTCCTGGCCGCGCTCGGCGACCACGTCGGTGGCGCCGAACTCCCGGCCCAGGTCGGTGCGGTCGGTGTGGCGGCCCATGAGGACGATCCGCTCGGCCCCCAGACGCCTGGCCGAGAGCACCGCCATCAGGCCCACCGCGCCGTCACCGATCACGGTGACGTGCTGGCCGGGGGCCACGCCCGCGGCCCTGGCGGCGTGGTAGCCGGTGCCCAGCACGTCGGCCAGCGTCAGCAGCGAGGGAATCAGCGCTGAGTCGGGCGCGACCGGCAGCTTGACCAGGGTGCCGTCGGCCAGCGGTACGCGGACCGCCTCGGCCTGGCCGCCCTCGTCGGGGATGCCGTCCCAGAAGTTCGCCTCGTGGTGGGAGCAGGAGGTGTGCAGGTTCTCGCGGCAGAACGCGCACGCGTTGTCGGAGACCGCGAACGGTGAGACGACCAGGTCGCCCTTCCTGAGCGTGGTGACCTCCGCCCCGGTCTCCTCGACGACGCCGATCAGTTCGTGCCCCATCCGGGCGGGGCCCTGGTCGGCGTTCATGGAGTGGTAGGGGTGCAGGTCGCTGCCGCAGACGCAGGACGCGGTGACGCGGACCAGGGCGTCGGTGGGGTGCTTGATCCGGGAGTCGGGCACGTTCTCCACGCGGACGTCTCCGGCCTTGTACATGAGTGTGGCGCGCATGGTGTGTCTCTCTTTCGGTGGTGTTCGTCGTCGGGGACCGCCGGGTGCGGCGAAGGTGTGCGGGTCAGGGCAGGGCGTTCGCGGCCTCGGGGCTCACCTCCCTGTCACGGCGGTGCTGGAGCAGGGCCAGCGCGGTCGCGGGGATCAGCGTCAGGGCGGCGATGGCCGTTCCCACGACGAGGGGGCCGGTGACGCCCAGGCCGGTGGCCAGGGCGGCGCCGCCGGTCCAGGAGGCGGCCGCGGTGCCGAAGTTGAAGGCCGCGACGCTGAGCGAGGACCCCAGGGTGGGCGCGTGGGCGGCGTAGCGCACCGCCAACGTGATCAGCACCGGGTTCGCGCCGAGGCCGAACAGCCCGAGCAGGGCGAGCAGGATCGTCGTGGGGACCGGCGCGCTGGAGGCGAAGCAGAGCGCCAACAGGATCAGGGCGGTCGCCAGCGGCGCCAGGATCGTCGCCGTGTGCGGGCGGGTGTCGCCGAGCCGGCCGCCCAGGACGGAACCGACGAGCGAGCCGGCGCCGAAACCGGCGAGCACCAGCGGAACGAGGTGGGAGGCGATACCCGTGTGCTCGGTGAGCAGCGGAGCGACGTAGGAGTAGGCGGCCAGCACCCCGCCGGTCGTGGCCGCGCAGGCCGCCAACGCCAACCACAGCCGCCCGGAGCGCAGCGCGGCCAGCTCCGAGCGGACCGACGGCGACCGGTGTCCGGGGCCGCCGCGGGGAACGTGGCGGGCGATCACGGGCACCGCGACGACCGCGAGCACCGCCAGCGCCCAGAACGTGCCGCGCCATCCGACGAGCTGCGCGGCGAGCGCGCCGAGCGGAACACCCAGGACGGTCGCGAGCATCCCTCCGGCGTTGACGACGCCCACGGCGCGCGAGCCCGCCCCCGGGTCCGCGACGCGGGTGGCGACCACCGCGGCCACGGCCCAGAACGCGCCGGTCGCCAGCGCGGTGAGGAACCGTGCGGCGAGCAGCACCCCGAGGTCGGAGCCGACGGCGACGATCACGTGCCCCAGGGCGAACACGCCCAGGGCGAGCATGAGCGTGACCCGCTGCGGCATCCGCAGGGTCAGCATCGCCATGAGCGGTGCGCCCACGATCATGCCGACCGCGAAGACCGTGATGAGCATCCCCGCCCGGGCGAGGTCCACCCCCACGTCGGCGGCGATGCCGGGCAGGATCCCGGCCACGACGAACTCCGTCGTGAGCATCAGGAACGTGCCCAGCGCCAGAACGTAGACGACGAAGGGAAGGCGGGACGAACGATCCTTCCGGGAGACCCGGGTGGCTTCGTCGTGCATGGCGGACCTCGTGTGGTGGTGCTTTCGGTGTCAGCCCCACTCCACCGTCCGCCGCCGCCACGGAGAAGGTCGCGTTCGTGGGGGTACAACCTCAACCCCCCTGGCGCGCTCACCTGCGCCTATCGTGGACGGCATGGACAACCGCGCGGACATCAGGGGCTTTCTCGCCAGCCGACGAGCCAAGCTGTCCCCGCAGCAGGTCGGGCTTCCCCCGGGAGCCCGCCGCCGGGTGCCCGGGCTGCGCCGTGAGGAGGTCGCCACCCTGGCCGGTGTGAGCGTCGAGTGGTACACCCGCCTGGAGAAGGGCCACATCGCGGGCGTGTCCGAAGAGGTGCTCGACGCGGTCGCCCACGCGCTGCGCCTGGACGAGGAGGAGCGCACACACCTGTTCGACCTGGCCCGCGCCGCCCGCCCGGCCCACCGCAGGACGACCCGCCGCCGGGAGGCCGCCCTGGCGCCGCCCGTGCAGTGGATGCTGGACTCCATCACGATGTCGGCGGCGTTCGTGCGCAACGGCCGCCTGGACGTGGTGGCGACCAACGCCCTGGCCGAGGCCCTGCACGCGCCGATGTTCGCCAGCCGGACCACCGCCGACCACGGGCGGGCCAACTTCGCCCGCTACCACTTCCTGGACCCGGCCTCACGTGACTTCTTCGTGGACTGGCAGGAGGGGGCCGCGATGACCGTGGCGCTGCTGCGCGCCGAGGCCGGGCGCGAACCCCACGACCGGGGACTGCGTGAACTCATCGGTGAGCTGTCCACCCTCAGCGACGACTTCCGCACCCTGTGGGCCTCGCACGACGTGCGCATCCACCACCACGGAGCCAAACGCCTCCACCACCCCCAGGTGGGAGGTCTGGAGCTGACCTACCGGTCCCTGGACCTGCCGACCCCGCCGCGGGCCGTGCACGAGCTGTCGCTCTACACCGCCGAGCCGGGGACCCCGCACGAGGAACGGCTCACGCTCCTGGCGAGCTGGTCCGCGCCCACCACGGCTCGCGGGCGGCAGGAGCAGGATCCGCTGACCGCTCCCGAGACCGGCCCGGGCAGGGAGTAGCGCCCACCCGCCACCGCGCCCTGTTGCGCCGGTGCCGACGGGGCCCGCGTTCTGTACGCGCTCGCCGCCGACCGGTGGAGGAAGCGCCCACCTCCTGGGGCAGTCCTCCTCGCCCGGGGGGGGAGGACTGCCCCTACTTGATCTGCGCGACGGGCAAGGTCCTGAACAGCGAGTTCAGCAGGTTGATGGAGAATCCAACTGCAAGGAGTCACAAACAACCTGTCCACTGTTCGCATTTCTCTCAGCTGACCTGCTCAGAGAACTGTGTCCGTACACGACTGCCACAGGCGTGGTCCGGATGGAGCATCAGCCCCTCGCTGATGTTGGCAGTAGCCAGAAAGGTGGTCACGAACGTGTTCCTGCCTGTGAGTGTTCGAGTCAACAAGCGGACGCGACGATGTCCAGGAGCTGTTGGTGGAGGCCGGATCTTGCGAACAGAGCGACACCCGTGTCAATGCGCTGCTGGCCAGCGAGGTCACTGAAGACGCCGCCAGCCTCTTGGACGATGGGTACCAGCGCGGCAATGTCCCACGGGCCTGCTCCCATCAGAAGGAAGGCATCCAATTGACCGGTCGCGACAAGAAGGCCGCCATGACAGGTGCCAGATCCGGCGGACGGTTTCCGGGGCGCAGGCGTGGTGGGACCGGCCGTGGACCACTCGAGCAAGGGCCGGGTATGTGCGACGTGTTCGGCGAGTGTCGCTGCGATGGTGCGTTGGGATTCGCTCATCCTGGTGGAGGGCGGCCAGATCCCGAGAGTGGCATCGTGCACGTCACCACCATCAGCGATGGACAGACGATGCGGGGGTGTCGGTGACTGGGAGGAATACGGCCCCTCCCATGAGCCGGTGCCTGGAACCGCCCACCAGCGGCGACCCAGCGCTGGTGCGGAGACCATGCCCAAAGTGATGTCGTCGCCTTCCTCAATGGCAATCAGCGTGCTCCACTCCGGCTCACCAGCGATGAAACTCGCGGTTCCGTCGATGCCGTCGATGATCCAGCGGCGGTGGGCGGTACCAAAGGCGTCGGACTCCTCGCCGAGGAGTGCGTCGTTGGAGTAGCGCTGGCGGATCTGGGACCACAGGGTTTGTTCGATCTCCCGGTCAACGTCGGTGACCGGACTTCCGTCTCCCTTGGTGCGGACAGTGAGGCCATCCGCGGCCAAGTGGTGCTGTGCGATGGCTCCTGCTCGGTCGGCCAGGTGGTGCGCCAGCACCAGAACTGCTGGGTCTGTCATAGCGCTCCTTCTCGTTGGTACCCCATGCGACCACGTTCCCTACGTAGCCCAGCAGATACAGAGCACGGGAGCACTTCGGATGAGAGAGCTGAGCGGAGTGAGCACGTCAACCGCGAAGGGAACTGCCTGGCTGCGCAGACCGTCTGCGAATCTCACCAGACCGGAGCACTCCGGGTGAGAGTGGAGTAGGTCGCGTACGCCGGGACACGAGGGCCTCGGGGTCACGCGACGGTAGTACAGCCC
This sequence comes from Nocardiopsis sp. CNS-639, assembly GCF_000381685.1. Lineage (NCBI taxonomy): Bacteria > Bacillati > Actinomycetota > Actinomycetes > Streptosporangiales > Nocardiopsidaceae > Nocardiopsis > Nocardiopsis sp. CNS-639. The sequence continues at coordinate 312,354 of NZ_KB906855.1, read as the reverse complement.
TCGCTGTATCCGTCGCGTTTTCGATCCCTGCTCAGCGGCCCCTGGCGGCGGCGCCAACGAAACTCCGGGCTCCCCCAGCCTCTTTGTAGCAACACATGTAGTAACACCTTATAAGGTTCACTTATCGGAGGTGAGAATGCGGGGGTGCCTGGGCCTTCATTGCGTGTGCATATTGGCTTTACGTTAACTAATAACGTAACCAACGAAACGTTATTAGATCCACCGGGGAGCCGACCTGCCAGGGCCCTGCGGTCAGGTGCTTCCAGTGGCCGTCGGTGACAGCTCCGACCTGGGGAACGGCGCCCTGGTCGGGGTCCGGGGCCGGGCCCGCTTCTCCGAGCTGGAGTGGCTGCGCACCGAAGCCGACCGCGTCTCCGAGTCCCGCCACGCCCTGGCCCGCAAGATCTGCTTCGGCAACCGCGGCGAACTCCGGCAGCGCTACCGCCAAGGGCTGGAGGACCGGCTCGGAGCCCCGGGGCTGGTGCTCAACGCCGTGGTGGGGTGGAACTCGCTCTACATCGACGCCGCCGTCACCCGGTTGCGCTCCGGCGGGTTTCCCGCCACGGAGGAGATGTGCGCCCGCCTGTCCCCGCTGGGGTTCGACCACATCAACTTCCTGGGCTCCTCTACCTTCCCCACCGACCCCGCCGTCGAGGTCCTGCGCCCCCTGCGGGTTCTACACGTGGAGTAGACCGCGGACTGTGCAGCTGAGGTGCCGTTCGGACCCAGGAGCGCGGACGGCCGCTGCCGCGCTCGTCGCGGCAGCGGCCGTCGCCGGGGTCAGTGCGCGTGTTTGGACAGGTCCAGCGAGCGCGGCACCAGAAGCGTGACGGCGACCGCGGCCACGGTCATCACGGCAAAGCCCACGAGCCCGGTCTGTGCGAGGGACTCCACGAAGGACTGGTTGGCCAAGGCGATCAGCTCCTGCGAGCCGGTCTGCGCGGCGATTCCAGCGGCGCCGCCCAAGGATTCGCGGGCCGCGTCGGCCTGGGCCCCGTCCAGGCCGAAGCCGCTCAGCGCGGTCGAGGCGAGTCCCGCGCTGTAGACGGCCGCGGCGACGCTGCCCAGGATCGCCACGCCCAGAACGCTGCCGAGTTCGTAGCTGGTCTCCTCCAGGGCCGCGGCGTTGCCGGCCTTGTCCTGGGGGGTGCCCGACATGATGATGGCCGAGCCCACGGCCAGGGAGCTGCCCCCCGCCCCGAGCAGCATCATGGCCAGGACCATCCACCCGTAGGTCAGCGGGGCGGGTGCCAGGAAGACGACGAGGAAACCCACCCCGGCCACGGCCAGGCCCCCGCCGAGCACGGCACGGGCCCCGATGCGGGCGGCCAGCGCCGGGGCCAGCGGAGAGGCCACGCCCACGGCCAGCACGGCGGGCAGCATGGCCACACCGGCCTCCAACGGTGAGGCGCCCTGCACCAGTTGCAGCCACTGCGCCGCCAGGAGCAGCAGCGCCGACATGGCGAACATGAACGTCAGCGCCGCCACGATGCCCGCCGTGAACGGGGCGCTGCGGAACAGGCGCAGGTCCAGCATGGGGTCGGTCTGCGTCAGGCAGCGCCGCACGAACCACGTCAGGACCACCGCGGCCACGGCGAACGCCGCCCAGGCCTCGGGGGCGGTGAACCCCTCGCCGGCGAACTTCTTGATCGACCACACCAGGGCGACCATGCCGCCGATGGAGGCCAGCGCCGCCAGGCTGTCCCAGCGCGGCGGGATGGTGCTGCGAAACTCCGGCAGCAGGAACAGGCCCGCGACCAGGGCGATCGCCATGAGGGGGACGTTGATCAGGAACGCGGACTGCCAGGCGCCGAGTTCGAGCAGCAGCCCGCCCACGACCGGGCCCACGGCCATGCCGACCGAGGAGACCGCCGCCCAGATGCCCAGGGCGGTGGCGCGCTCTTGGGGATCGGTGAAGACCACGCGGATCATCGACAGAGTGGTGGGCATGATCATCGCCCCGCCCACGCCGAGCAGCGCCCGGATCGCGATCACCAGGGCGGGTGTGGTCGCGGCCAGCACGAGCAGTGAGGCGAGCGCGAACACGGCGAAGCCGGTGAGCAGCATGCGCTTGCGCCCGAAGCGGTCCGCCAGGGCGCTCATGGGCACGAGCAGGCCCGCCAGGACGAGCGCGTAGATGTCGATGATCCACAGCTGCTGGGCCGCGGTCGGGGTCAGGTCCGCGGTGATGTGCGGCAGCGCCACGTTCAGGATCGTCATGTCGATGGAGATGACGACCAGGCTCGCCGACAGCACGGCCAGAGCCGCCCATCTGCGGGCCCGGCTCAGTGTTGCCGGTGGTGACTGGTGGTGGGTGGTCATGCTTCCTCGTCCCGGGGGCGCAGCAGGGCCGTGAGGCCGCGGGTCAGGGTGGTCAGGTCCAAGGGCTCGTCGGCCAGGGTCGCGTGCAGGGTGACCCCGTCGATGTAGACACCGATGTTGTGGGCGGTGACGGGGTCGGTCCACGCCGAGGCCATCTGGACGAACCCGTCGAACCAGCGCAGCGCCAGGTGGCGCAGGGCGGGATCCTGGGCGGCGTTGCTGTACAGGGCCGCGTCGGCGCGCACCTGGTCGGTGTTGCTGAGGTAGGCGTGCAACAGGCCGGCGAGCACCCGGGGGTCCCCGTCGGCCTCGGCCACCTGTTGCGCGATCACGGCGAGTTCGTCGTTGATCTCGTCCGCCAGCTGTTCCAGGGCGGCCGCGCGCAGATCGCCCAGCGAGGAGAAGTAGTAGGTGGTGGAGCCCAGGGGCACCTTCGCACGCGCCGCGACCTGGCGGTGGGTCAGGTCGCCGGACTCCAGGATCAGTTCGGCCGCCGCCCGCACGAGCGCCCGGCGGCGCGCCTCGGGATCACGGGGGCTGCGCGTGGCTGCGCCGTTCGTTGCACTCATCCGCACTCCTTCTTCTCAACCGACCCTATTAATGTACCATCGTACATGTACGACCGTACATGTACCTGCGTACATTTATTGTGTGGCGCTCTCATCTGGACGAACGCCGAGTACGGCCACACCTAACGAGCAAGGAGACATTCCGTGGGTCCAAGAGCAGATTCTGTGGCGGGCGGGCGCCGAGCCCTGGTGGTCGGCGGGGGTATCGCCGGGAGCGCGGCGGCCTGGTGGCTGCACCACACGGGATGGGACGTGGTCCTGGTCGACGCCAGCTCGACACCCCACGTCGGCGGCTTCGTGCTGGACCTGGACACCACCGCCCAAGAGATCCTGCGCGCGATGGACGCCGAGGACATCATCACGCGCACGAGCGCCACCAGCCCGGCGACGGCCTTCCGGCTCACCCGCGGGCCCCGCCCCTGCAAGGTCACCTTCGTCGGCGGGAAAGCCCGCCTGTCCCACCGGGTGAAGCTGATCGAGGAGCTGCTCCAGCACGTGCCCGAAGAGGTCGACGTGCGCCTGGGGGTGCGGCTGGAGACGCTGGAGCACCGCGCCGAGGACGTGCAGGCCCGCTTCGACGACGGCTCGGCGGAGCCCTTCGACATCGTCGTCGGCGCCGACGGCCTCCACTCCACCGTGCGCAACCTGGCGCTCTCCCCCCAGGAGACGAGCCTGTACCGCAACGGCCTGTCACTGCTGTGGACGACGGTGAACCGCCCCCTGCCCGGTGCTGACGGCCTGGTCGTGAGCCGCAATCGCACCGTGGTCTTCGCCTACCCCTACCCCGACACCGACAAGACGCAGATCATCGCCGCCCTGCCGACCCCCCGCCCCGTCACCGACACCCGGCCGCTCGCCGAGCAGGTCGCCGCGGTCCTGCACGAGATGGGGGGCGACCTCACCCCCATAGCCGAAGGCGTACTGGAGGCCGAGGACACGCTGCTCACCCGCTTCACCCAGGTTCGCGCCCCCCGCTGGTCCTCGGGCCGCGTCGTCCTGCTCGGCGACGCCGCCCACTGCATCGACCCGCTCTCCGGACTGGGGGCCCACGGCGCACTCCTGGGGGCGGTGACCCTGGCCAAAGCACTCCAAAGGCACGGCGAGGACACCACGGCCGCGTTCGCCTCCTACGAGGCGCACGTGCGCCCCTTCGTGCAGGCGAGCCAGCACACCACCGCGCGAGCCGTGGAGTACGCCACACGGCCGGAGTCCAAGAGCCGGTGGGCGACCCTCCTCGGTGGAGCCGGTGAACTGGTCCGGACCCTGCCCCAGGCGCTCTCCGCACCCGGCCGCAGGGCGCTGAACGGCACCGTGGACCTGTCCACCGTCCACCGGGTCCGCTCTTGAGCAGGGGCCAGGGGCAAGCAAGGCCCGCGAGATCGGCGCCGTGGACGGCGCCCCTCTCACCGACCCGGCCGCGCGGGACTGGCGTCGGCATCTGAAGAACACCCGCACCGGCCGGGGCGCCCGTCTGGGCGCGGCCGCCATCAACAACCGGCTCGCAGCCGTGGACGCCTTCTTCGCCCTGCGCGGCTCGGGCCGGCCTCCGGTGGTGCGCGAACACCTGCCCCGCCCCCTGCACCCCGCACCCTGGACCAGCGCACGCTGTTGCGATTCCTGCGCACCGTGGCCCGCGACGCAGGACCGCGGGACCGGGCCATCTGCCACCTGGCCTACAAGGGCCGCGCACCGGGGTCAGGCACCCGCGCAGGCGAAGGCGGCCGCGTGTTCCCGGGTCCACTTCTCGAACGAGGTGACGTCGAGCCCCAGGGCCCTGGCGTGTTCGGGGCGTCCCACCCGGGGGACCGCGTTCATCCAGTCGTGGCCGGTGCCCGCCGGGTGCAGGCCTGCGGAACTCGCCGACACCGCCGATGCACGAGAGGCCCTGACGCGGTGGCTGGAGGCGTTCACCGACTACGCGTCCTCGTCGTGGGGGATGGCCGAGGTCCTGGTGGCGGAGGGGCTCGTGGGCACCGACGACACGGAGGCGTGTTCGGCCAGGCTCACGGCCGCCGTCGCCCCGCTGCTGCACCGCGCCGTGCGGGACGGCGCAGCAGCACCGGGGGCGACCCCGGCTGACCTGGTGACCCTGGTGAGCGGGATCGCCCTGGCGACCGAGGGGCGCGCGGACGCCGCCGGGGAGGCGCGGCGGCTGCTGCGGCTGACCCTGGCGGGGGTCCAGGCCCCGGCCTGACCGGATTCCGGCTCTCCGGAACCCGTCCGTTCCAGGACCTGGACCTGGGGCATACCTTGGGATCGTCGAGCAGGGGGTCGAACGCCCTCATGCCCGTGGCCGCCACGCCCTCTGGACGGGCCCGGGAGCCCACGCCCCGTCGTCGGCCTCCCTCAGCGGCCGAGGTCCGCCGACCATCTCCGGTAGGGAGAAGGAGTGGCTGTCCGGCATGGCGCTGCGGCGGCAGGTGAACGGCGACAGCCGCTCCACGTCGGCCTCACACACGTCGAACCCCTCGCCGCGCAGCTTGTCCACCGCGGCGTCCATGTAACTGGTGTTGAACAGGACCACGGAGTCGAGCACCGGGCCCAGCGCGCCGAGCCCCGCACGGCAGGCAGGTCAGGCGTCTCCGTTGAGCATGGCGGCGGTCAGGACGCCGCCGGCGACGCCCCAGCCGCCGTCGGCGACCTCGTCGACCAGCACGACGGTGGTGGGTCGGGCCCGCTCACCGTAGATCTCCACGTACAGCTCGGTGGTGCGCTCGACGAGTTTCTTCTTGTCCTCGGGGGTGATGGTGCCCGCGGGGACCTTGAAGTTGGCGAAAGGCATGGGTGTTCCTCCTTGGATGGGTTCTCCCGTGATGCGGAAGCGTGTGTCCGAGAACGTGTGGCCACGGTGCCGTTCTCGGTTGGTGTAGGCGTCGGCAGGTGCCGACGCGGGGGTCAGCGGCTCGTCGGTGCCGAGCCGTTGGCGGGACCGCGCCCGGATCCGGGCGCACATGAGCGACTCCACCTCGCAGCCGTCGCGGCTGGGGCCGGTGCGTGCGTCAACGGTTGTCGGCAGGGGGGAAGCGGTCGGTGCCGCCCGGCCTGGCGCCGGGGACGACGGGGTGCGGCGTCCGACCGCGGCGTCACACCAGGCCCCCGTTGGCCCGAATGACCTGGCCGTTCACCCAGTGCCCTGCCGGGCTGGCGAGGAAGGCGACCACCTGGGCGATGTCCTGGGGGGTGCCCAGCCGCTCCAGGGGCGCCGCCTTGGCGAGCTGGTCGATCTGCTCGGGCGTCTTGCCTTCGAGGAACATGTCCGTGGCCGTGGGGCCCGGGGCGACGGTGTTCACGGTGATGTCCTGCCCGCGCAGCTCGCGGGCGAGGATCAGCGTGATCGACTCGACGGCCGCCTTGCTCGCCGCGTACGCGCCGTAGGCGGGGAAGCTGGTGCCGACCACGGAGGTCGAGAAGCCCACGAACGAGCCGCCCGCGCGCAGTCGTCGGGCGGCCTGCTGGGCGACGACGAAAGCGCCGCGGATGTTGGTGCGGTGTACGGCGTCGAGCACCGCCAGGTCGAGGTCGGCGATGGGCGACAGAGCGAGCCGGCCGGCGCAGTTCACCACGACGTCCACCTCGCCGAACACCTGCTCGGCCCGGTCGAACAGCTCGGCGACCGCGTGCTCGTCCGCCACGTCCGCCCGCACCGAGACCGCCCGCCCGCCGGCGGCGGTGATCGCCGCCACCACCTCCTCGGCGGCGGCCGCGTCGCGGGCGTAGTTCACCACGACGGCGAGGCCGTCCTGGGCGAGTCCGAGGGAGACCGCTCGGCCGATGCCGCGTGACCCGCCGGTAACGACGGCGACACGCGTGTCCGGCGAAGGGGTGCTTGTGGTGTGCTCCGTAGTCATGTCCTCCACGGTGCACGCCGTTGACCGGCGGAACCAGGGGATCCCATCCCCTGTGTCGCCGGCCCGGCCGGACGCAGAATAGACGGCATGGGTTCTGTGAGATACACCGAGCTGGGAGCTTTCCTGCGCTCTCGGCGTGAACGCATCCGTCCGGCCGATGTGGGACTTCCCCACGGGCTCCGCCGCCGGGTGCCCGGGCTGCGCCGCGAGGAGGTCGCCCAGCTCGCAGGCGCATCGGTGGACTACTACAACGAACTCGAACGCGGTGCCGGATCCCAGCCCTCCGAGCAGATGGTCGCCGCGTTGGCGAGGGCCCTGCGCCTGACCGCCGACGAGCGCGACTACCTCTACCACCTGGCCGACCGCCCGGTGCCCGCGCACGGCGGACCGGCCTCGCACGTCCACCCCGGCATGCTCGACCTGCTCATCCGTCTGACGTCGACACCCGCACAGGTCATCACCGACCTGCACGTCACCCTCGTGCAGAACCCGCTGGCGATAGCGCTGCTCGGGGACCACTCCGGCCTCCGCGGCGCTCGGGCCAGCTTCGTCCACCGGTGGTTCACCGAGCCCGGCGCCCGGCAGATGTACCCCGAAGCCGACCACGAGGGCCAGTCCCGGGCCTTCGTCGCCGACCTGCGGGCAGCCGCTGCCAGACGAGACGCCAAGGACACCGAAGTCCGCTCGATGATCAGCTCGCTGACCGACGCCTCCCCCGAATTCGCCGCCCTGTGGGCCGAACACGACGTGGCGTTCCGGCGCGACGACCGCAAACGCCTCGACCACCCCACGCTCGGCCTGATCGAGGTCAACTGCCTCCACCTGTTCAGCGAGGACGGCCGGCAGCGGCTGCTCTGGTTCACCCCCGCGGTCGGCACCGACAGCGCCGACCTCCTTGACCTGCTCGCCGTTCTCGGTACCCAGGAAGTCACCGGACCGGCGCTCTGAGGACCTCCCGACCACGATCCCGGGCCGTGTAGCGCCCCTCACCGTCCGGGTTGGAAACGGGGGGTGCGCGCCGGGCGGGCACACGGCTCGGCGCACACCCCTCCACGGAAGGTCAGCCGTTGTACGGGGCCGCCGCGTCCAGGACCCGGACCACACCGAAGCGGTCCTTGAGTGTCTCGTGCCGGATTCTTCAAGGGCCCGGGGCCGACGCGTCCGGGGCCGTGCTGGTGCGCAGCGACCGCGACACCTACCAGCCCACCACGCGGCGTGAGAACACATCGATCACGAACGCGGCGCAGACCAACCCGGCGGCCGTTGCCCCTTTCGGGCTTGCTTGGTCCGCCCCCGCTGGGCCCCGTCCGGAGGCGACGGGGCCCAGCGGGGCGTACACATGCCGGCAGCGAACGCGACTGGATCGGTGAACTACTGTTGCTTGCCATGGCGCATCCCCCGATCGGCCTCACCGCGGAGTTGGTCCGAGGTCTGCTGCTCGAACAGCACCCCGACCTCGCCGACCGCCCCCTGCACTCGGGGACGCGGGGCTGGGGCAACCAGATGTGGCGGCTGGGCGATGACCTCGCGGTCCGGCTGCCCTGGTCATCGCTGTCCACCGACGCGCTGATGCGCGCAGAGCTCCCCTGGCTGCCCACACTCGCCCCGCGCCTTCCCCTGCCGGTTCCGGTCCCGGTGCGACTGGGCGTGCCCAGCCCCCGGTTCGAGCGGCCCTGGATCGTCACCACCTGGGTACCGGGCACACCCGCCGACCTGGCCCCCGCCACGAACGCCGAACGAGCGGCCGAGGACCTGGCCGCCTTCCTGACCGCTCTGCACCAGCCCGCCCCCGACAACGCCCCCGCCGGCCGCAAGGGCGGACCCCTCGCCGCCTGCGCCGAGCAGTTCCGCGAACAGTTCGCCTCGGCCACCGCGATGGGGCTGGTCGAGGATCCGGACGCCGTCCGCGCGATCTGGAGGAACGCCGTCGCCGCACCCGCGTGGCGGGGCCCCGCGCTGTGGCTGCACGGCGACCTGCACCCGGCCAACGTCCTGACCGCGGACGGCACCTTCTGCGGGGTGGTCGACTTCGGCGACCTGTCCACGGGCGACCCGGCCTGCGACCTGGCCGCCGCCTGGATCCTGCTGCCGGACGGCGCCGTCAGGCGCTTCTACCGCGCCTACCGGCCGACCCCGGACCCCGCGACCCTGCGCCGGGCCCGCGGGTGGGCCGTGCTGTGCGCCCTGGGCGGCCTCCTCGTCGGTGAGGCCGGGGTCCGCGGACGCGCGGGCGGCCACGCCAGCTGGGGGGCGCCCGCCCGCGCCGCGCTACGGCGCCTCACCAAGGGCTGAACAGGGCTCCGGCAGGGAGAAAGGTGTGCACCGGGCGGGTGCTCGGCCCGGCGCACACCCCTCCGCGCGGGGTCAGCCGTTGTAGGGGGCCGCGACGTCCAGGACCCAGACGACGCCGAAGCGGTCCTTGAGCATCCCGTAGAGCGGTGCCCACTGGGAGGGCTCCAGTGGCTGCACGATGGTCGAGCCCACGGACAGCTTCTCCCAGAAGCCGGTGATCTCGTCGGCGCTGTCACCGCGCACGGAGACGAAGACGGCGTTCTCGCCCTGGTCCCACGGCATCGCCGAGGGCACGTCGTAGGCCATGACGCGGAACCCGTTGTCCGCGACCACCTGGCCCCAGACCACCCAGTCCGCCTCGTCGGGGTTGGTCACGTTGCCCGCGTCCTTGTAGGTGACGGCGACGACGTTCCCGCCGAAGACGGAGTGGTAGAAGTCGAGCGCCGCGCGGGCGTCGCCGCGCAGGTTCAGGTGGGTCGTGGTCGTGATGGACATGCTGGCTCCCTGGTCGTGTGGGTGTGGACATGCGCCGAGCGGGTCCGTGTCACGGGCGGGCGGTCCGGCGTGACCGCGGCGTCCGCCCGGCCCGAGGCCGGGCGGACGCCGCCGCTCCCCTTGGCGGCGGGTACCTGGTGCCCGCCGCCAAGGGGCCGTGACCTGCGATGACCGCGCCTGTGTCGGTCCCCGTCGGCGTCTGCGGTCTCACATTGGCAGGGGTAGGGGCCAGGGTGTGTCCTCTACTTCCAGCAGGATGGATCCCATGGTGATGAAGACTTCCGCCCGCCTGCTGGCGCTGCTCTCCGTGCTCCAGACCCGCCGGGACTGGTCGGGTCAGGACCTGGCCGACCGTCTGGACGTCAGTGCGCGCACGGTCCGCCGTGACGTGGACCGTCTGCGTGGACTCGGCTACCCGATCACGACCTTCAAGGGGCCCGACGGCGGGTACCGGCTCGACGCGGGGTCGCGGATGCCCCCGCTGCTGTTCGACGACGAGCAGGCCGTCGCGCTGGCCGTCGCGCTCCAGGCGGCCACGGCCACCGGCGCCGGGATCGGGGAGGCCGCGGCGCGCGCCCTCAACACCGTTCGACAGGTCATGCCCGCCCGCCTGCGCCAACGGATCAACGCGGTCCGGGTCGCCGTGGTCGCGCCGCCCGCCGCCCCGCAGGCGCGGGCCGACGGCGGGCTGCTCACGGCGATCAGCGCCGCCGTGCACGCCCGCGAGGAACTGCGCCTGGACTACGCCCCCGCCCTTCCGGCGGCCTCGTCCCGGGAGGAGGCCGCCGTGAGCCCGCGCCGGGTCCAGCCCCACCACCTGGTCACCTGGGCGGGGCGCTGGTACCTCCTGGCCTGGGACGTCGAGTGCGAGGACTGGCGGACCCTGCGGGTGGACCGCGTCGCGCTGCGCAGTCCCAACGGCCCCCGGTTCACCCCTCGGGAGGTGCCCGGGGGTGATGTGGCGGCCTTCCTCATCGGCGGGTTCCGGGGCGCGGACGGAACGGTCGACTGGCCCTGCCGCGGTGAGGTGATCCTCGACCTGCCCGCCCGCGCCGTCGCTCCCTTCGCGCACGACGGGCTGGTTGAGGAGGTGGGTCCCGAGCGCTGCCGCCTGGTCCTCGGCTCCTGGTCGTGGGTCGGCCTGGCCTCGGCCGTCGGCCGCTTCGACGCCGACTTCGAGGTCGTCGGACCGCCCGAGCTCGAGGACGCCTTCGCGCGGCTGGCCCGCCGTTACGCGGGCGGCGGCCGTCAGGCCCGCGCCCCCGAGCGCTGACCGCGCCGGAGAGCGGATCGCGGCACTCCGGGGTGCGGGCGGCCCCGGCCTCGGAAGGGTGAGACCGGCGGGGGTGCGAAGCCCCGGTCGGAGGCCGCCGGTGCGCGGGATCGGGCGTACAGAAGGGGATGTGGCGCCCATAATGGTGGTTCGTGATCATAGACAAGGCGATTTACCACGATGGCAGGCGCCAGGAGATCGAGGGCGACATCAGCGACGCCTTCGACGAGGCCCGCCGCGAGCAGGGCGACTGCTTCGTGTGGATCGGGCTCCACGAACCCACCGCGGAGGAGTTCGGCCTCATCGAGGAGGAGCTCACCCTCCACCCCCTGGCCGTGGAGGACGCGCTCACCGCCCACCAGCGCCCCAAGCTGGAACACTACGACGACACCCTGTTCGCCGTGGTCAAGACGCTCGCCTACCACGAGGAGACCTCCGACGTCGAGGTCGGCGAGGCGATGCTGTTCATCGGCGAGGACTTCGTGGTCAGTGTCCGCCACGGCGCCGCCAACCCGCTCGACCGCGTCCGCAGGCGTCTGGAGGCCGATCCCACCCTGCTGGCCATGGGCCCCGCCGCCGTGCTCTACGGGGTGTGCGACGAGATCGTCGACCACTACGGCACGGTGGTGCACAAGATCGAGTCCGACATCATCGAGCTGGAGCGCGCGGTCTTCCGTCCCCGCGGCTCGGACGTGACCGAGGACATCTACCACCTCAAACGCGAGGTGCTGGAGTTCCGCAGCGCGGAGAGCCCGCTCATCCCGGTGCTGGAGGAGATCGCCAAGGGGCGCATCCAGCGGTTCGAGGAGACCCGGGAGTACTTCCGCGACGTCCTGGACCACCTGCTGCGGGTGGACGACCAGGTCGACGACCACAACGAGCTGCTCACCAGCGCGCTCACCGCCCACCTGGCCCTGCTGGGCAAGCAGCAGAACGAGGACGTCCGCAAGATCTCCTCCTGGGCGGCCGTCATCGCGATCCCCACCATGATCGCCGGGTTCTACGGCATGAACTTCGACCACATGCCCGAACTGCACTGGCTGTTCGGATATCCCCTCATCATGGGCGTGATGGTCGGCGCCTCCGGCCTGGCCTACCACCGGCTGCGCAAGAACGGCTGGTTGTAGACGCCCCGGGCCGGGAGGGCGCGGCTTCCTCTCCGGTCCGGGCACGGTCCACGAACACGGATTCCCTCCCCGTGCCGCACAGGCTTCTCCCTGATACACACAACCCCTTGCCTAAAGCCCTTAGGGAAAAGTACAGTGGTTTCTGGCAGATGGGGGAGAGGTTATGGCACACGCGGGACTGACCACCGAACGCCTCACCGAGGCGGGAGCAGAGCTGGCAGACGAGGTCGGCTTCGAGCGGGTGACCGTCTCGGAGCTGGCCCGGCGCTTCGACGTCAGGGTCGCCAGCCTGTACTCACACCTGCGCAACTCCCAGGACCTGAGAACACAGATCGCCCTGCTCGCCCTGGAGGAACTCGCCGACCGGGCCGCCGACGCCCTGGCCGGGCGGGCGGGCAAGGACGCCCTGACCGCCCTGGCCAACGTCTACCGCGACTACGCCCGCGAGCATCCGGGCCGCTACGCCGCGGCCCAGCTCAGACTCGACCCGCAGACGGCCGCCGCCAGCGCCGGTGTCCGGCACGCACAGATGACGCGGGCGATCCTGCGCGGCTACGACCTGACCGAGCCGGACCAGACCCACGCGGTCCGCCTGCTGGGCAGCGTCTTCCACGGCTACGTGACCCTGGAGCTGGGCGGAGGGTTCAGCCACAGCGCCCCCGACACCCAGGAGACCTGGACACGGACCCTGGACGCCCTCGACGCCCTGCTGCGCAACTGGCCCGCGCCCTGACCGCGGCCCGCGCCCTCCCGCCGACGCCGAGCCGCGCCCGCCGACCCACCAGACTTCACGACGGCCCCGACCACCAGGTTGACACCATGAACACCCGGCACCACTGGACCACCACACCCCTCACCGCGGACCTCCTGCGCGGCGCCCTCGACCTGGAGCGCACCGAGCGCGGCGTGCTGCCGCACCGGCTGCCCGCGCGGGCCCGCGCCCAGTGCGGGGACCCGCAGCTGCTCATGGCCGAGTCCCAGCCCTCCGGGGTACGGCTGGCCCTGCGGACCCGGGCCACCGCCGTCGAACTCGACACACTGCCCACCAAGCGCGCCTACACGGGAGCCCCGCCCCGCCCGGACGGCGTGTACGACCTGCTCGTGGACGGTCGCCTCGTCGACCAGGCCACTGCGACCGGCGGCGACACCCTGACCGTCGACATGGCCACCGGCTCGGTCGAGCACCGGCCCGGACCGGTGGCCACCGTGCGCTTCACCGGCCTGCCCGACCGCGTCAAGGACGTCGAGATCTGGCTGCCGCACAACGAGACCACCGAACTCGTCGCCCTGCGCACCGACGCGGCCGTCGAACCCGCACCCGACCGGGGGCGCAGGGTGTGGCTGCACCACGGCAGCTCCATCAGCCACGGCTCCAACGCCGCCAGCCCCACCACCGTCTGGCCCGCGCTGGCCGCCTCCCTCGGCGGTGTGGAACTGGTCAACCTCGGTCTGGGCGGCAGCGCCCTGCTCGACCCGTTCACGGCCCGCGCCATGCGCGACGCCCCCGCCGACCTGATCAGCCTCAAGATCGGCATCAACCTGGTCAACGCCGACCTGATGCGCCTGCGCGCCTTCGGTCCCGCGGTGCACGGCTTCCTGGACACCCTCCGGGAGGGGCACCCCAGTACACCGCTGCTGGTCGTCTCGCCGATCCTGTGCCCCATCCACGAGGACACGCCCGGCCCGTGCGCCTTCGACCCGGGCTCCCTGCGCGCCGGGGAACTGCGGTTCCGGGCCACCGGCGACCCCGGCGAGCGGGCCGCCGGAAAGCTGACACTCACCGTCATCCGCGAGGAGCTGTCACGTGTCGTGCGCCAACGCGCGGCCGAGGACCCGAACCTGCACTACCTCGACGGCCGCGAACTCTACGGTGAGGCGGACAACGCCGAGCTGCCGCTGCCCGACGACCTGCACCCGGACGCCGCCACACACCGGCGCATCGGTGAGCGCTTCGCCGAACGCGCCTTCGGCGCGGGCGGCCCGTTCCACGGCCACAGACCCTGAGAGGCCCGACAGGCCCGCCCTTCCCTCGCGGGTCAGGCCGGGCCGGAGCGCGCGGACACCAGCTCCTGGGCCTCGCGCACGATCTGGGCAAGCCGGGAGTGGTGGGCGCCGGGCCAGTACACCCGCTCGCACCCGGAGCAGCGCGCGAACACGTCGTAGGTGGCGCGGGTGCCCGCCTCCAGGTCCTCGCGTACCTCCTCCTTGGCGGCGTGCACCAGTTCGCCGTTGCACGCCGGACAGCGGGTCCAGGGCCGCAGAGGCGGGGCGAAGCGCTCCAGCACCTCGCGCAGCTGCCCGGCGGGCCGCTGCTCGCGCACGTAGCCGCCTGCCCGCAGGCCGCTGCGGCTCAACAGTCCGCGGTCGCGGGTGAGCAGCACCCTGTCCTCGGCGTTGGCCTGGCGGAACAGGGAGGGGTCGTCGCGGTCGTTGTCGTAGGCGGTGTCCAGACCCAGCAGGCGCAGGCGCCGGGCCAGGGTGCCCAGGTGCACGTCGAGCAGGAACCGCGGCTCGGCGAAGGGCAGGCGCTGCGGGTACTGCACGGGCAGGACCTCCACGGCCTCGTCCGGGGCGGGGATGTGGGAGGCGGGGGTGGTGCGGCCGTCGACGCGCAGCGCGCCGACCTCGGTCAGGGGTACGCCCAACGACTGGACGACGTGTCCGAGGGTGGAGGTGGAGTCGCCCTCCAGACGCACGGTTCCGCTCCGGTGCCGTGAGGGCAGGAAGAACCGCAGTTCGGGCGCGAAGCTCAGGTCCAGCATCGGTTCTCTTCCTTCCAGCGGTCCGTTCCCGCCCGCGGACCATGGGGCCGATCGGTCGCGGCGGGCCGCGGTGCGGCAGGTACCCGGCGCGGTCGGTGCGCGGTTCAGGACAGGAGCGGGCGGACCCGTTCGGCGGTGAAGCGCACGAAGCCCTCGGGGTCGGGCTCGTCGGCCGTGGGCTGCAACACCACGGTGTCGGCTCCGGCCTCGGCCATGTGCCGCGCCGCCTCGGCGATGCGGTCGGCGTCTCCGGCCACGCCGGTCTGCGGTGTCAGGCCCTCGGCGCGCAGTTCGGCGGCCATGCGCCGGTCGGCGTCGGGGCCGGTGGCGGCGAGCAGGTAGACGGTCACGGGGTGGTGGCCGGGACGCCCTGCGGCCTCGCGTCCCTGGTCGACCAGTCTCCGTGCCCGTCGCACGCCGTCCACTCCCGCCGCGGCGTCCAGGATGGTGCCGTCGGCGGCCTGTCCGCTCAGGTGCAGGGTCCGCGGTCCGCGGGCACCGGCCAGTACGGGGACGGGAGCGGTGGGCGGGTAGTCCAGGGCGACGTCGTCCAAGGTGACGTAGCGGCCCCGGGAGGTGACCCGCTCCCCGGCCAGCAGGGCGCGCAGCGCGTCCAGGTGTTCGCGCAGGAGGGCGAGCGGGGAGTCGGGGCGCGCGCCGACCTGGGCCATCCAGTCCTGCACGCCGTGGCCCACGCCGATGCGCACGCGGCCGGGGAAGAGCCGGTGCAGGGTGGCGGTCTCCATCGCGGTCAGGGCGACGTTGCGCAGGGGGACGGGGAGCAGGCCCACGCCCACGGTGAGGTTCTCGGTCCAGGCCAGGGCTGCGGAGGCGGCGGCCACGCCGCTCTCCAGGAAGCAGTCCTCCCACAGCCAGAGCTGGTCGAGTCCGGCCTCGTCGGCCGCGCGGGCCACGGAGCGCAGGCGCTCGGGGGGCAGTTGGGGGCGGAAGACGGCTCCGAGTTCGGTCATGGTGCCGTTCTACCGGGCGGGGGTGGGCGGGGACAACGACTTTTGCCCTCCCCGCCCCCGGTGGTGCGGACCGGGTCCTCCATCGACGGGGGAGGGCCCGGGCGGTCGCTCAGGGCGCGAGGCGCACCACGCCGCCGGAGTCCGTCACGGCGACCAGGGTGATCTCGAAGCCGTTCATGACGAACACGCCCCCGGGCCCCTCCTCGTCCGGGGGCGGGAGGTGGCCCGACAGGGTGGTGCCGGGGCCGTAGCCGCTGACGTCCAGCCCGTCCTCGCCCACGGCGTCGACCACGAACCGGTCCACGCCGTGGGAACCGTCCATGGCGAACTCGTCGCCGCTCTCCACCAGCACCTCGCAGTCGGCGTCGGCGCAGGCCTGCAGGTCGGTGCCGTCGGCGGCCTCGGGCGGCGCCGGGGCGGTGGGAGAGGGGGAGGCGTCCCCGGGAGGGGAGGCGTCGGCGGCCGAGGGGTCGGGGGTCGCCGCGTCCTGCTCCTGCGCTCCGGCGCAGCCGCCGAGCAGGGCGGTCGCGGCCCCGGCGGCGGCCAGGACGCGGATCCGGTGGAGGGTGGTGGTCATGGTGCCCCGTCCATGGGTCGGGCCGCGCACGTCCGGGGGTGAGGGGAGGCCGCGCGGCGGTGGCCTCGTCGCCGACGTTTGTGCCCCGCCTCCGTGGTGTCCATACCCCAGCCGGTGTGGTGCGCGTCACTCCAGGGCGGGTCGCGCCGACGGCGCCTCCGGTCACGGGGACGGCCCCCCGGGGGGCGGGCTCGTTAGGCTGGGGCCCAGTGCACCCGAGCGAAAAGGCGGCGCCCATGGGCCCGGTGGTGGAGTCGGTCAGCTGCGGTTCCGGACACACCTTCAGCAAGGAGGTCCTGCCACGGATCCGCCTTCTGGCAGGGCTGGGCGTGGAGGGGGACGCCCACCTGGGCGCCACCGTTCAGCACCTGTCCCGGATCGCGGTGAATCCCGACCAGCCCAACCTGCGCCAGGTCCACCTGGTGGCCGCCGAACTCCTGGAGGAGGTCGGCGAGGCCGGGTTCGCGGTCGCCCCTGGACAACTAGGCGAGAACATCACCACCCGCGGCTTGGACCTGCTGTCCCTGTCCGCGGGCACCGTCCTGTCCTTCGGTGACGGGGCCAGTGTGCGGGTCACCGGCCTGCGCAATCCCTGTGCGCAGATCGACGGCTTCTCCCGGGGGCTGCTCAAACAGGTTCTGCGTCGCGGGGAGGACGGCACCGTGGTGCGCAGGGCCGGAGTCATGGGCGTCGTGCTGACCAGCGGCATCGTCGAACCCGGTATGGCTGTGCGCGTGTGGACACCCCAGGGTGCCCACACACCTCTCGAACGGGTCTGAGGAGAGGCCCCGGGCCCCTCACACCAGTGAGGCCAGCAGCTCGGGGTCGGCGTGCACGCGGATGCCGACGACGCGGTCGCCCTCGACGGTGAACGCGAGCGCCGCGTAGGGCCGCCCCTGCGACAGGGACACCAGCCCGGGAAGGCCGTCCACGGTCACCACACGCGCGGCCTGGGCCAGGCGTGAGAAGGCGATGGCCTGGCCCGCCACCGCCTCGGCTCCGCTGGTGGCCGTGGGCACGCCCCGCATCGTCGCGATCTCGTCGGCGCTGACGGTCACGTCGGGGGCCAGCACCGCCATCAGCCCTTCGAAGTCGCCGCCGCGCGCCGCGGCCATGAACGCCTCCACCACCCGGTACCGCCGGGCCGGGTCGGGCGTGCCGTCGGCGTCCGCGCCGCGCACACGGCGCCGCGCGCGGCTGGCCAGCTGCCGGACGGCCGCCGGGGTGCGTTCCAGGATGGACGCGATCTGGTCGAAGGGCAGCGCGAACAGGTCGTGCAGTACGAACGCCAGCCGTTCGGCCGGGGTGAGCGTGTCCAGGACCACCAGCAGCGCCGTCCCCACCGAGTCGGCCAGGAGCGTCTGCTGCTCGGGGTCGGTCTGCGGGGCGGCCAGGAAGGGTTCGGGCGTGTCCTCGCCCACCGGGTCCTCGCGGCGCGAGGCGCGCGAGCGCAGCATGTCCAGGCACACCCGGCCCACGACGGTGGTCAGCCATCCGGCCAGGTTGTCGATGCTCTGGGCGTCGGAGCGGCTCAGTCTCAGCCACGTCTCCTGCACCGCGTCCTCGGCCTCGCTCGCCGATCCGAGCATCCGGTGGGCGATCGAGCGCAGCAGCGTTCGGTGCTCCTCGAAGAGCGCGGCCCACATCTCGTCCGTGTTCATCTGTCACATTCCTTCGTCGGCGTCCGTCGTGGTTTCGATTCATCGGGCTGACGTCTGAATGCGGCCCGATGTGACCGGTTTCGACGAGGAGATCCATGAACACCTGGAACGAACTGCGTTCGCTGCTGCGCGGACCTGTGCTCACCGGCGGCGAGGAGGGGTTCGACACGGCCCGGCGTCCCTGGAGCCTGTCCGTGGACCAGCCCGTGGCGGCGGTGGTGGAGGCCGCCGACGCCGACGACGTGGCCGCCCTGGTCCGCCACGCCCACCGGGAGGGGCTGGCGGTGGCCGCGCAGCCCACCGGGCACGGCGCCTCCGGTGACGTCAAGGGCGCGGTGCTGCTGCGCACCAAGGCACTGGACGAGGTGAGTGTGGACCCTGAGCGAAGGGTGGCCCGTGTGGGCGCGGGTGTGCCCTGGGGGCGTGTGCAGGAGGCGGCCGCCGCGCACGGCCTGACCGGTCTGCCGGGCAGTTCCCCGGTGGTCGGCGTGGCCGGGTACACCCTGGGCGGGGGTCTGAGCTGGTTCGGCCGCCGCCACGGGTGGGCGGCCGACGGCGTCGTCGCCCTGGAGGTGGTCGACGCCCGGGGGGAGCGGGTGCGGGTGACGGCGGAGTCCGACCCCGACCTGTTCTGGGCGCTGCGCGGCGGCGGGGGCGACTTCGCGGTGGTCACCGCCCTGGAGTTGGCCCTGCATCCCGCGCCGCGGCTGTACGGCGGGCGCGTGGTGTGGGCCGCCGATCGGGCGGAGCGGGTGCTGGCGGCCTACACCGAGGTCACCGCGCACGCGCCTCGGGAGCTGACGGTGTGGTTGAACCTGCACCACGTCCCGGGTCAGGAACCGACGGTGTCGGTGGACGCGACCTTCCTGGGCGGGCCGGAGCGGGCGCGTGAGCTGCTGCGTCCGCTGGAGGCGGCCGGGCGGCCGCTGCGCGACACCCGCGGGGTGCTGCCGCTGACCGGACTGGGGTCGATCACCGCCGAACCCACCGACCCCTCGCCGGGCCTGGCGCGCGCCGCGCTGCTGGCCGACCTGGGTCCGGATGCGGTCGGGGCGCTGCTGGCCGAGCCGATCGCCCCGCTTCTGGGCGTGCAGGTACGCCACCTGGGCGGCGCGTTCGCCGACGCCTCCGACACCCCGTTCGGTCCGATGGACGAGCGCTACTACCTCTACGCGATGGGCGTGCCGTTCAGCCCGCGGATGGCTCCGCAGATCCGGGCGCGTATGGAGGGGCTGGTGGCGTCGCTGGGGTCGCAGGTCAGCGTCCGCAAACCGTTGACCTCGCTGGTGCCGGGGGAGTCGGTCGCCGACGTGTTCTCCGCGCGGGCGCTGGAGCGGTTGCGGCGGATCAAGGCCGAGCGCGACCCGCAGAATGTGGTGCGGTCCAACTACCCGGTGCTGGGCTGACGCGGGCCCGGTCCGGGCGGTGTGCCGCCCGGACCGGGCCCGGCTCCTCAGCTCTCGCCGCGCCGCAGGAGGCGGTCGTGGCGCTGACGGGCGGCCTGGGCCGAGCCCAGCCCGAGGCCGAAGGCGATCTCCTGCCAGGTCATGCCGCGTCCCTTGGACATCTGCAGCAGTCCGGCCTCCAGCTGGTCGAACTCGGCGCGCGCCCAGGGCACCAGGGTCAGGGCGGCGGTGAGGTCGTCCTGGTCCACGGCCGGAGCGTCGGGGTCGGGCTGGGCGCCGCCCGCGGCCAGGTCGGCGACGCGCCGCAGGGCGTCCAGGGGCGCCATGGGCATGCGCGCCTCGTCCCAGCGCGTGCGGTGCTCGCCGGTGGCGTGGCGTTCGGTGATGCGCAGCAGCGCCTCGTGGGTGCGCATGCGGCGGGCGCTTCGCGGGTCGGGTCGGGTGAAGGCGCTCTCGTGCTGTTCCTCGCTCATGCCTCCAGAATGGGGACGTAAACCCTCTGTTGTCAACTAATAATTTTCAACAAATTGTTCACTCGGGGTTCTGGTCGGCCAGGAACTCCGCGAAGGTCACCTTGCCCACCGCCCGGTCCGGGGCCAGGTGGCCTCCGGCTCGGTAGGCGGCGAAGACGGCGCCCGGCAGACGTACGGGCACCGTCCGCAGGCCCGTCCCCGCCCAGCGCTGGTAGGCCGCGGCCAGGTCGCGGAAGGACTCCACGCGCGGGCCGCCCATGTCCGCCACGCGCCCCGCCGGAGGGCGGTCGGCCAGGTGGGCCAGGCGGGAGGCGACCTCCTCGACCGCCACGGGCTGCACGTCCACGTCGGGGACGGGCATGAGGGGCAGGCGGGCCGCGCCCGCGCACAGCCTGCGCACCAGGTCGTGGAACTGGGTGGCGCGCAGCACCGTCCACCCCAGGCCGGAGGCCGCCAGAGCGCTCTCCACGGTGTGCTTGGTCCTGTAGTAGCCCAGCGGAACCCGGTCCACACCGACGATGGAGACGTAGACCAGGTGCGCCACGCCCGCCTCGCGGACCGCGCGGATCAGGTGGGTGGCCGCCTCGATGTCGCCGCCCGCGGGGGTGCTGGCGCAGTGCACGACGGTGTCCACGCCCTGGACCGCGTCGGACAGCCCGGTGCCCCGGCGCAGGTCCACGGCGAAGGACGCGGGGTCCTCCGGATCGGGGTGGCGGCTCAGGCTGCGCACCTGGTGCCCGGCCCGGCGCAGGCGTTCCACGACGGGCCGTCCCAGAGTGCCGGTGCCGCCGGTGACGAGGACTGTCTTCATGGGCGCTCCTTCGCTTCCCGGAGGACCCATGCTAGGTCTCGGGGGGCCGGGCGCGTCGGTCCCCGCTGGGACGCCTCCGGGCGTGTCCGCGGCGGGGCGCGCCGCCGACCGCCCTGACCAGGGGGGCGGTGGTGTCTTCGGCGCCCGGTGTCCGGTTAGAGTGCTGGCGGCGTCGGCGCAGCGGAGCGGCCGAGCGAGCGGTGAGGGAGTGTGCCATGTCCGGGATCGCCGGGAGACTGACGGCAGCGGTCGGCGCGGAGCAGGTGGTCACCGACCCCGCCGTCCTTGAGGGCTACTCCCACGACGAGGCCGAGTGGGCTCCCCACGGCAGCCCGGCCGCGCTCGTGCGCCCCCGCCACACCCAGGACGTGGCGGCCGCGGTGGCCGTGTGCGCGGAACTGGGCGTCCCCGTGGTCGGGCGCGGAGCCGGGACGGGGCTGTCGGGGGCGGCCAACGCCGTGGACGGCTGGGTCGTGGTCTCCTTCGAGCGGATGAACCGTGTCCTGGAGGTCGACCCCGTACAGCAGACCGCCACCGTGCAACCGGGCGTGGTCAACAACGACCTGCGCGAACGGGTGGCCCGGGACGGCCTGTGGTACCCGCCGGACCCGGCCTCCGCGCCCTGGTCGACCATCGGCGGCAACGTGGCCACCAACGCGGGCGGCCTGTGCTGCGTCAAGTACGGGGTCACCCGCGACTACGTGCTGGGCATGGAGGCGGTCGTGGGCTCGGGCGAGGTGGTGCGGCTGGGCCGGACCACCGCCAAGGGCGTGACCGGCTACGACCTGTGCGGGCTCATGGTGGGCTCGGAGGGGACGCTGGGCCTGGTCACCGAGGTGACGCTGCGGATGCGGCCGCTGCGCACCGGCACCGAGCACACCGTGGTGGGCTACTTCGACTCCCTGGTGGAGGCCGGCAGGGCCGTCGCGGCGGTCTCGGCGGCCGGGGTGGTGCCCTCGGCGATGGAGCTGATCGACCGGTTCTGCCTCCAGGCGGTGGACGAGTGGAAGAACATGGGCCTGTCCGCCGAGGGCGAGGTGCTGCTGCTGGCGCGCAGCGACCAGCCCGGGGCGGCGGGCGAGGAGGAGGCCGACCGCATCCTGGCGTGCTTCGAGGCGGAGGGCGCGGTCTACGCGGTGCGCTCCACCGATGAGGAGGAGGCCGAGGCACTGTTCGAGGCCCGCCGCCTGGCCTACCCGGCGCTGGAGCGGCTCGGCCCGCTGCTGACCGAGGACATGTGCCTGCCCAAGGTGAAGGTGCCGCTGATGCTGGAGCGCATCGAGGCGATCGGCAGGCGCTTCGACACCCGCATCGGCAACATCGCGCACGCCGGTGACGGCAACCTGCACCCGCTGTTCATCGTCCCGGCCGGTGACGAGGACGCCAAGAAGCGCGCGCAGGAGGCCTTCGAGGTGATCGTGGACGAGGCGATCGCCCTGGGCGGCACGGTCACCGGCGAGCACGGAGTGGGCCTGCTGAAGATGCGCGGCGCCGCCCGGGAGATGGGCCCGCACGTGCTCGCCATGCACCGGGCCGTCAAGGACGCCCTGGATCCGCGGGGCATCTTCAACCCGGGCAAGGTCTTCGCCGCGTCGTAGCCGACGGGGGCCGACCGCGTGGGGCCGGGCGGGCCGCGGACGGCGGGGTGCGGGGTCGTGAGAAGGGTGGAACCGGTCGGGGAGCGGGCGGCGTCTCAGTGGGCAGGAACCGCACCGCGCACGAGGAGACCCCCATGGAGACCACCACCGTCCTGGTTCTGGTGATCGCGGCCCTGGTGGTCGTCGGCGTGGTCGGAGCGGCGGTCGCGGGCTCGGCCTCCGAACGCCGCCGCTCCCGCGGCCTGACCCTGTGGGCCTCGCGTGAGGGGTGGCGCTACGACCGCGAGCGGCCCGAGCTGGTCGACCGGTTCGAGGGCGTCCCCTTCCTGGAACGGCGGTCCAACGCCCGGGCCAGGCACGTGCTGTGCGCCGAACTGCGCGGCCGCCGGGTCCTGGCCTACGAGTACGGTTACACCGCGCCCCATCCCCAGCAGCGCCACCGCACCGTCGCGCACGTGTACACCGTGGTGGCGGTGGCCCTGCCCGCGGGCGTGCCGCTGCTCCAGGTGGAGGAGGCGGACACCGGAGCCGGTGCGCCCCAGCCCCGTACCGGCGGCGCCCGCG
Organism: Nocardiopsis sp. CNS-639; assembly: GCF_000381685.1. Lineage (NCBI taxonomy): Bacteria > Bacillati > Actinomycetota > Actinomycetes > Streptosporangiales > Nocardiopsidaceae > Nocardiopsis > Nocardiopsis sp. CNS-639. Next base: position 289,605 of record NZ_KB906855.1, on the reverse strand, counting down.
CCTGGAGCACGGGTGAGGCCGCCTTCGACGAGCGGTTCGCCGTGGTGGCCGCTGACGGGGCCTTCGCGGCGACCGTCCTGGGGGAGCCGGTGCGGGAGTGGCTGCTGTCGCGGGAGGGCGTGTGCCCGTTCCGCTTCGGCGGCCGGTACCTGGTGGCCTGGGAGCGCGGAGCGCTGGAGACCGGCCGTGTCCGGGAGCGCGCCGACGCGGCGATCAGCCTGCTGGAGCGGGTTCCGGCCGGTGTCTGGGAGAGCGCGCAGGACACCCTGGGGTAGGCGTTCCTCACTCCTCGGGTGCGGTACCGGCGAACGCTGTGCGCAGGCGGCGCACCCCCTCGGTGATCTCGGCGGTCCCGGCCGCGCCTCCGTAACTGAGCCGCAGGTGCGGGGCGGTCGGCTCCGCCGGGAAGTAGGCCTGGCCTGCGGCCACCGCCACCCCGGCGCGCAGTGCCGCGGACACGAGCGCGGTCTCGTCGGTCTCACCGGGCAGCCGCAGCCACAGGTGGTGTCCGCCCGCGGGCAGGTGCGGCGCCGCCAGTTCCGGCAGTTCACGCGCCAGGGCCGCGGCCATGGCCGTGCGGCGCTCGCGCAGGCCCGCCGCCACCGCGCGCAGGTGGCGGCCCCACGCGGGCGAGCCGACCAGCTCCAGCACGGCCTCCTGCAGGGGGCGCGCCACGAAGAAGCTGTCCACCAGCTGGATCGCGCGCAGGCGCCGCGTCACCGGTCCCCGCGCGGCGATCGCACCCACGCGCAGGCTGGGCGAGGTCGCCTTGGTCAGCGATCGCACGTGCACCACGGTGCCGTCGGGGTCCTCGGCCGCCAGTGGGGGCGGCGGGGCTGCGGCGTCGGCGTGCGCCAGGTGGCGGGCGAAGTCGTCCTCCACCACGAAAGCGCCCGCGGCGCGCGCGATCCGCACCACCTCGCCCCGCCGGGCGGGGGCCAGGACCGTTCCGGTGGGGTTGTGGAAGAGCGGCTGGCACACCAGCACCCGGGCGCCGGTGGCCGCGAACGCCTCTTCCAACAGGTCGGTGCGGATCCCCTCGGCGTCCACCGGGACGGGGACGGGCCGCAGGCCCGCGGCACGCACGATGGCCAGCAGACCGGGGTAGGTGGGCGACTCCACCAGAACGGGCGCCCCCGGGTGGGCCAGGGCGCGCAGCGCGGTGGTCAGCGCGCTCTGCCCGCCCGCGGTGACCAGCACGTCGGCCGCGCCGACGGAGCCGCCGATCTGACGGGCGAACCAGCCGCGCAGCTCCTCCACTCCTTCCGCGGGCGGCCGCGCCCAGGCGCCCGGCCGCCGTCCCGCGCGGGCCAGTGCGGCGCCCATCGCCTGCTCGGGCTGGAGGTCGGGGTGCAGGTAGCCGCCGTTGAACACGACGACTCCCAGGTCGGGCGGGGTCAGGGTGGCCAGCACCCCGGAGGCGTCCACGGTGCGCGGGACCGGTTCGCCGGAGGCCGCCGCCGTCTCGGCGCTCAGCGCGACCTCCTGCCAGGAGGTGTCGCCGACCGCGCGCTCGGGGATGTTCCCGCCCGCCCGGAACGCCCCGGCGCCGGGCCGGGTGACCACCACACCCTCGGCGACCAGCGCCGCGACGGCCCTCGACACGGTCACCGGGCTCACGCCGTAGCGCTCCACCAGTGCCCGGCTCGACGGCAGCTTTTCTCCGGGGGAGTAGCGGTCGACCTCCCTGCGCAGAAAAGCGGTCAGTTCCCGCACACTGCTACGCTGTTTCATGAAGGTTAAAGATAGCGCTATCGCGCCGCGCGGAGTAGCGGTGCTCGGCGCGACACTGTGCGCCGCGCTCGGCGTCCTCGGGTTCTCGTTCACCCTTCCGGCCACCGCGTGGGCCCTGGAGGGCTTCGGTCCCTGGAGCGTGGCGGTGGTCCGGTGCGCGCTGGCCGCCGCGCTGGCGGGCTGCTGTCTCGCGGCGGTCCGCGCGCCGTTGCCCGACCGTGCCCACTGGCCGGGCATCGCCGTGGTCGCCCTGGGCTGCGTGGCGGCGTTCCCGCTGTTCAGCACGCTCGCCCTCCAGGTGTCCTCCACCTCCCACGCCGCTGTGGTGATCGGGCTGCTGCCGCTCACCACCGCCGTGTTCGCTCTGCGCCGCGGCCCGGTACGCCCCTCGCGCCGGTTCTGGGCGGCCGCGGTGTGCGGGGCCGCGGTCGTCGTCGCGTTCGCGCTGGTGCGCGGCGGCGGAACACCCGGCCCGGCCGACCTGTACCTCCTTGCGGCTCTGGTGCTGTGCGCCGCCGGGTACGCCGAGGGCGGTCGGCTGGCCGCGAGCATGCCGGGCTGGCAGGTGATCGCCTGGGCGCTGGTCGCCGCCGCGCCGCTGACCGTGCCCGCCGCTCTGTGGGCGCTGGCCGCCGAGCCGGTGGACGCCGCGCCGCGCGCGCTCGCGGGCATGGCCTACCTCGCCGCGGTGTCGCAGTTCGGCGCGTTCGTGGTCTGGTACCGGGGGATGGGTGTGATGGGGGTCGCCCGGGCCAGCCAACTCCAGCTCGCCCAACCGTTGTTGACCCTGGTGTGGGCGGTGCTGCTGGTGGGGGAGCCGCTGACCCCGGCCGCGCCCGCCACGGCCGTCGTCGTCCTCGTGTGCATCGCCGTCACCCAGAGATCGCGCGGCTGAGCACGCGGATGGGCGCCGGCCCGGCACGGCGTACGGCCTGGGGGGCTTCGCCGGTTCGACTCCGCGCGGACGGGTCCGGTTCGCGCGACCGATCCCCCGAACGTGGCGTGCGCCTCCCCGGCGGGGCGTGTGAGAGGACGGTCTGGGCGGGTAGGGGCGCCAACGCGGCACGCAGGGTGCCGGAAGAGTCCAGCTGAGGGGGCAGCCATGGCCGACACGCTCAACGGCCGTCGGGTCGCGATTCTGGCCGCGGACGGGGTCGAGCAGGTCGAACTCGTCACACCGCGCAAGGCGCTGAGCGAGGAGGGCGCCACCGTCGACCTGGTCTCGCTCAAGTCCGGGCGGATCCAGGCGATGAACGGCGACATCGAACCGGCGGACACCTTCGACGTGGACCGCGTGGTGTCCGAGGTCGGGGTGGACGACTACGACGCCCTGGTGGTCCCCGGCGGGACCGTCAACCCGGACAACCTGCGCTCGGACGAGAACGCGGTGGGGTTCGTGCGCGACTTCGTGGCCGCGGGCAAGCCCGTGGCCGCCATCTGCCACGGGCCGTGGATCCTGGTGGAGGCCGACGTGGTGCGGGGGCGCACGGTGACCTCCTACCCCAGCCTGCGCACCGACATCCGCAACGCGGGCGGGACCGTGGTGGAGGAGGAGGTGGTCACCGACCAGGGGATCACCACCAGCCGCAACCCCGACGACCTGCCCGCCTTCTGCGAGCGCATCGTCCGCGAGTTCGCCGCGAAGTAGGCGGCTGCCGCGAAGGCGGGAAAACGACGACGGGGCGGTGGGCGCCGGTCGGGCGCCCACCGCCCCGTCGTGTTCGGGCGCGGCTATCCCTCTTCGGGCTTCTCCGGGTGGCGGCGCAGGTGGACGATGGCCGCGATGAGCCCGCCCCACAACAGGATCATGGAAACGACCATCATGACGATCGCGCTGGTGGTCATCAGCGGTCCCCTTCCTTGGTCACGGCGTCCTCGGTGTCGGCGTCATCGCGGACCAGGGCGTCCGCGCGCTTCCAGGGGAAGAGCGAGACGACGATCCCGAAGACGATCACGCCGATGGCCAGGCCCCATCCGGCGGCCAGCAGGAACCCGGTCGAGTAGCCCCCGTAGTTCTCGGTCAGCTCCGTGCGCAGGCTGTCCCACATCATGAAGCCGAGCAGGATCGGGGTGACCACGCCCAGCGTGGCCTTCCACCACAGGCCGAGCCGGATCGAGGAGATCGCGTTGGTGTGCTCCTGGAACATCGGCAGCCTGCGCGCGATCCAGCCGAAGACCACGATCATGACGAGCCCGGCCAGCACGATGCCGTACTGGTTGATGAAGTGGTCGAACACGTCCAGGAAGTGCAGTCCCTCGGGCGTGGGGAAGAGCAGGATCGAGGCCAGCGCGGTGGCCCCGCCCACCAGCAGCACGGTCTGGACGCGGCCCAGGCCGGTGCGGTCCTGGACCGCGGAGATGATCACCTGGACGATGCTGATCAGCGAGGTCAGGCCCGCGATCACCAGGGAGCCGAAGAAGAGCACCCCGAACAGCGCGCCGCCGACGGGCAGGGTCGAGATGATCTGCGGGAAGGCGACGAAGGCCAGGCCGATGCCGTTGGCGGCGACGTCCTCGACCCCGGTGCCCGCGGCGGTGGCCATGAAGCCCAGGGCGGCGAACACGCCGATGCCCGCGAGCAGCTCGAAGGAGCTGTTGGCGAAGCCCGCCACCATCGCCGAGCCGGTCAGGTCGGCCTTGCGGCGCAGGTAGGAGGCGTAGGTGACCATGATGGCGAAGCCCACGGACAGGGAGAAGAAGATCTGCCCGTAGGCGGCGATCCAGACGCTGCCGTCGAGCATGGCGCCCCAGTCCGGCGTGAACAGGGCGTTCAGACCGGTCGCGGCCCCGTCCAGGGTGAGCGCCTGCACGACCAGGACCAGGAACAGCACCACCAGCAGCGGGATGAAGATCTTGTTGGCCTTCTCGATGCCGTTGCGCACGCCCAGCGCCAGGATGAGCAGGACCACGGCCCACACGCCCACGAGAGGCCAGGCCACACCCGCGACGTAGCCCGAGACCATGCCGGGCCCCTCGCTCGTCTGGAGGAAGTCCTCGAAGAAGAAGGCGTTGGGGTCGTCGCCCCACTGCTGTCCGATGGAGAACCACGCGAACCGGGCGGCCCAGGCCACGATCACGGCGTAGTAGACCGCGATGACGAAGCAGATGGCCACCTGCCACCAGCCGATGGCCTCGGCGGGCCGGGTGATGCGCCGGTAGGACAGCGGTGCGGAGGAGCGGTAGCGGTGCCCGATGCTGTACTCCAGGATCAGCAGCGGGATGCCAGCGGTGAGCAGGGCGATGAGGTAGGGCAGCATGAAGGCGCCGCCGCCGTTCTCGTAGGCGATGTAGGGGAATCGCCAGATGTTGCCCAGACCGATGGCGGAACCGATCGCCGCCATCAGGAAGCCCGCGCGCGATCCCCACTGCTCGCGAGTCTGTTGGACCATGTTCAGGTCTCCTAAATCATCCCGTAGTTCGCGATCCGCACGGTAGCAGGAGTTGGCCTGGTCAGCATTGTGGGGCGGGAAGCCTGGCCAGGGTGTCGCCTCACGGCGCTCCTTTCGTTTCCTTTTGTCCAGACTCGCACGATGGACGGAAACGACAAGGGGTGCTTACCGGAAACCTTCAGCCGCCCTTGCCCGCGCGCGTGGCGGCGACCACCGGGCGGAGCGCCCGTGACGGGGCCGACCGGTTTGCGGCGGGTGGGGGGCCGGGACCGCGACGATCGGCCGGGGTCCGCGGGTCGTGGCACGCGGACGCGCCCCGCCCCGGCGGACCCCGGCCGATCGTCGCGGGGTTCTACGCGCCGCGGTGGCGCGGGCGCGCGCGCAGGCGCGCGTTGGGCAGCTCGGGAGCCGGGAGGGGCGCTCCGTCGTCGGCCGCGATCGCGGCGAAGCGCCGTCCCTCCGCGTCGTCGGCGCCCTCCCGGTCGTCCTCCCAGGCGCGGCGGGCCCGCACGATCTCGTCGTGGTCGCGGCCGACGAAGTTCCACCACATGACCAGGTCCTCGGTGAAGGGCTCGCCGCCGATCACCAGCACGTGCGCGGTCTCCTCGGCCCGCAGTTCCACCTCCGTGCGCCCCTCGCCCGCGTAGAGCAGCGCACCGGCCTCGACGGTGTGGCCCAGGACCCGCACGGGCGCGTCCAGGGGCAGGACACCGTGTTCGAAGGACGCCTCCAGGGGCAGGCGCACCCGGGCCCCGGGTTCCAGCACGACCTCGGCGCCCATGAGCGGGGTGTGCACGCGGGCGGGGGAGCGGCGGCCGTCCACCTCTCCGGCGATCACCGTGACCCTGGCCCCCGGCGCGTCCGTGCCGGGCAGGTCGAAGGCGGGCAGGTCGGCGTGGTGTTCGAAGCGGGCCGGTCCCTCGCGGTCGTCCTCGGGCAGGGCGATCCACAGCTGGGCGCCGTGCAGCAGCGGCGGGGCGTCGGCGGGGGAGCGCTCGGAGTGGGCGATGCCGTGTCCGGCGGTCATGAGGTTGAGCTGGCCGGGGCGGACCAGCTGGTCCGAACCCAGGCCGTCCAGGTGGTGGACCGAGCCCCGGACCAGCCAGCTCACGGTCTGCAGGCCGATGTGGGGGTGCGGCGGCACCTGCATGCCGGGGCCGTCGGCGACGCCGGTGGGTCCGTAGACGTCGGCGAAGCACCACGCGCCGACCATGCGGCGGTTCTTCCCGGGCAGGGCTCGGCGGACCAGCATGGCGCGCGGGCCGCCGAGCGGGACCTCGCGCGGTTCGAGGAGTTCGGTGTCGCCGGAGGCGGCGGTGTCGGCGGGGGCGACCTCTCCGCCGCAGACGCGCTCTTCGGCGGGATGGGTGTCCAGATTGCTCACCCTGCCGAAGGTAGTCGAGGCGGCCCCGGTCCGGCACCTGTCGGGGAACGCGCACGGGGGCGTTTCGCGTCACCATCGCGGGTGGACGTGTTCGGCGGGGCGTGCGGATTCCCTGCGGAAAGGGCGGGCGCGCCCCCGTCGGGGCGGACCGCGCCGGTGCCGCTGCCGAAGAGCTGGTGGGTGTCGTCGGCGACGGCTCCGGGGCCCACGGTCCGCCTCGCGGGGACCGGTGTCGAAGCGCTTCGCGTCGTGGCAGGTCCGGGGCCCCTCTGGTGCGCGGGGGTGTTTTTGCCGTAGGCTGGAAAGCGCTTTCATACGGAAAGGTGGTAACAACCCATGGGTGATCACGTGCTGGGTGTCGCCATGAACGGCGTCACCGGACGCATGGGGTACAGGCAGCACCTGACCCGCTCTGTCCTGGCCATCCGGGAGGCGGGCGGCGTACGCCTGCCCGACGGCTCCCGGATCATTCCCGAGCCCGTCCTGGTCGGACGCTCCGAGCACAAGCTGCGCGAGATCGCCGAACGCCACGGAATCGAGCGCTGGTCCACCGACCTGGACGGTGTGCTCTCAGACGACGACATCACGGTCTACTTCGACTCGCAGATCACACACGCCCGCGAGGCCGCCGTGCGCGCGGCCATCGCCGCGGGCAAGCACGTCTACGTCGAGAAGCCCACCGCCAGCACGCTCAGCGCCGCCCTGGAGCTGGCCAAACTGGCCCGCGACGCGGGCGTGCGCAACGGCGTGGTCCAGGACAAGCTCTTCCTGCCCGGCCTGCTCAAACTGCGCAGACTGGTCGAGAGCGGCTTCTTCGGCCGGATCCTGTCGGTGCGCGGCGAGTTCGGCTACTGGGTCTTCGAGGGCGACTGGCAGCCCGCCCAGCGCCCCAGCTGGAACTACCGCGCCGAGGAGGGCGGCGGCATGGTGCTGGACATGTTCCCGCACTGGCACTACATCCTGGAGCACCTGTTCGGCCCGGTGCGCGCGGTCACCGCCAAGGTGGCCACCCACATCCCGCGCCGCTGGGACGAGGAGGGGCGGCCCTACGAGGCCACGGCCGACGACTCCGCCTACGGCATCTTCGACCTGGACGGCGGCGTCATCGCCCAGATCAACTCCTCCTGGAACGTGCGCGTGGCCCGCGACGAACTCGTGGAGTTCCAGGTCGACGGCACCCACGGCAGCGCCGTGGCGGGACTGCGCTCCTGCCGCGCCCAGCACCGCTCGGCCACGCCCAAGGCGGTCTGGAACCCCGACCTGGAGGACCTGGGGCGCTACCGGGAGCAGTGGGAGCCGGTGCCCGACAACACCGAGTTCCCCAACGGGTTCCGCGCCCAGTGGGAGGACTTCCTGCGCCACGTGGTCCTGGACACCCCCTTCCCGCACGACCTGCTCTCGGGCGCGCGCGGCCTCCAGATGGCCGAGGCCGGACTCCAGTCGGCGCGCACCGGCCGCACGATCGAACTGGACGAGGTCACCCTCGCATGAGCACACTCCTGCTACCCGCCGCCGACGGCACCGCCGCCCCCTACACCCTGAGCGGCACCCCCGTCGACGCCTCCCCGCTTCCCCCCGCCCGCTCGCGCAGGGCCTACGCGGCGGCCCACGTGGTCGCCGACCCCCTGGCGGCCAACGCCCCGGGCGCCCCGGCCCGCCTGGACTGGGAGGCCACCCTGGCCTTCCGCCACCACCTGTGGGACCAGGGCCTGGGCGTGGCCGACGCCATGGACACCGCCCAGCGCGGCATGGGCCTGGACTGGGCGGCCACCGCCGAGCTGATCCGCAGGTCGGGTGCGGAGGCCGCCGCGCGCGGCGCCGCCCTGGCCTGCGGGGTGGGCACCGACCAGCTCGACCTTTCGCAGGCCGATCTGGAAAGCGTTATCACCGCGTACGGTGAGCAGCTCGACGTCGTCCAGGGCGCCGGAGCCACCCCCATCCTCATGGCCTCGCGCGCCCTGGCCGCGGTCGCCTCGGGCCCCGACGACTACGCCAAGGTCTACGCCGACCTGCTGGGCCGGGCCGACCAGCCCGTCATCCTGCACTGGCTGGGCACTGCCTTCGACCCGGCCCTGGCCGGGTACTGGGGCTTCGCCGACCCGGCTGAGGCGATCGAGCCGGTGGCGGCCCTGATCGCCGAGCACGCGGCGAAGGTGGACGGCATCAAGGTCTCCCTGCTCGACGCCTCGCTGGAGGTGCGGCTGCGGCGGCTGCTGCCCGAGGGCGTGCGCCTGTACACAGGCGACGACTTCAACTACCCCGACCTCGTCCTGGGCGACGAGCAGGGCCACTCCGACGCCCTGCTGGGCGTCTTCGCCGCCATCGCCCCGGCCGCCGCCCGCGCGCTGGCCGCCCTGGACGAGGGCGACACCGCCCGGTACCGGGCCCTGATGGACCCCACGGTCCCGCTGGCCCGGCACCTGTTCACCGAGCCCACCTTCTACTACAAGACCGGCGTGGCCTTCCTGGCCTGGCTCAACGGCCACCAGAAGGGCTTCCACATGGTGGGCGGGCTGCACAGCGCCCGCGACCTGCCCCACCTGGCCCAGGCGGTGCGCCTGGCCGACGCCGCCGGGGCCCTGACCGACCCCGACCTGGCCGCGGCACGCATGCGGGCGCTCCTCCAGGTGTCAGGAGTCGACCAGTGAGCACCATCCCCGAGGGCGCCGCGGCGCCCCCCACGCCGACGGCCGCGCCCGCGGCCACCGTCGCGGCGGTCGTACCCGGAGCGGTGGACGTGCCCTCCGGGCAGCCCGCCGCGGTACCCACCCCCGAACCGGGCGACCCGCGCCTGGCACGGCTCTCGCTCAACCAGGCCACCGTCAAGTACTGGAACCTGACCCAGGCCGTGGACGGCTGCCTGCGCGCCGGACTGCCCGCCATCGGGACCTGGCGCGAGCCGGTCGCCGAGATGGGCCTGGCCAAGGCCGCCGCCCTGCTGCGCCGGGCCGGGCTGCGCGTGTCCTCGCACTGCCGAGGCGGCTTCCTCACCGGCCCGGACCGGGCCGCGGCGCTGGAGGACAACCGGCGCGCCGTCGACGAGGCCGCCGAACTCGGCGCACCCTGCCTGGTCATGGTCGTGGGCGGGATGCCCGACGGCGAGCGCGACCTGGTCGGCATCCGCGAACGGGTGGCGGACGGCATCGCCGAGCTGGCGCCCTACGCCCTGGAGCGGGGGGTACAGCTCGCGCTGGAGCCCCTGCACCCGATGTTCTGCGCCGACCGCGCCGTGCTCTCCACACTGGGACAGGCCCTGGACCTGGCCGAACGCTTCGACGCGGCCGCCGTCGGCGTGGTGGTGGACGCCTACCACGTGTGGTGGGACCCCCAGGTGTGGGAGCAGATCGCCCGCGCCGGGGCGGGCGGGCGCATCGCCTCCTTCCAGGCCTGCGACTGGGAGCTGCCCATCCCCGCCGACGCCCTGCTGGGGCGCGGCATGGTCGGCGACGGCCACGCCGACGTGCGCGCCCTGCGCCGCGCCGTGGACGCGGCCGGTTACGACGGCGACATCGAGGTGGAGATCTTCAACGAGCGGATCTGGTCGGCCGACGGCGACGACGTCATCGCCACCCTGGCCCGCCGCCACGTCCAGCACGTCCTGTGAGGCCCCCGGGGGCGCACGCGCGCCCCCGGTCCCCCCGAGCTCAAGGAGCAAGCATGAACTTCGACGGAATCCTCTTCTTCCCCCTGACCCCCTTCGACTCCGAAGGCGAAGTGAACGAGGGCGTGCTGGCCGAGCACGTCGCCTCGGGCGTGGAGCACGGCGCGGGCGGGGTGTTCGCGGCCTGCGGCACCGGTGAGGTGCACGCCCTGTCGGCCGCCGAGCACGCCGCGGTGGTGCGGCGGTCGGTGGAGGTCACCGCTGGCCGCGTACCGGTGGTGGCCGGTGCGGGCGGCAGCGTGGGCACCGCCATCGAGCAGGCCCGCGCTGCCCGCGAACTGGGCGCGGACGCGATCCTGCTGCTGCCGCCCTACCTGGTGGGCGCGCCGCAGTCGGGGCTGGTGGACTACGTGCGCACCGTGGTCGCGGCCTCCGACATCCCGGTCGTGGTCTACCAGCGCGGGTCGATGGTGTTCACCCCCCAGAGCGCGGCGGAGCTGGCCGCGATCCCGCAGGTGGTGGGGATCAAGGACGGGGTGGGCGACCTGGGCCGGATGCACCAGATCGTGATGGCGGTGCGCGACCTGCGCGGTGAGGAGTTCACCTTCTTCAACGGCCTGCCCACGGCGGAGCTGACCGTGGCGGCCTACCGGTCGGTGGGCGTGCCGCTGTACTCCTCGGCGGCGTTCGCGTTCGTGCCCGAGGTGGCCGACGCCTTCTACCGCGCCTTCCACTCCGGCGACGCGCTGGCCGACACCCTGATGCGCGAGTTCTTCGAGCCGCTGGTGCGGCTGCGCGACCGGACGCCGGGGTACGCGGTGTCGCTGGTCAAGGCGGGCGCGCGGCTGCGCGGGGTGGACATGGGCGGGGTGCGCGCGCCGTTCCGCGACCCCACCGCCGAGGAGGAGTCCGCGCTGGCCGAGCTGATCGAGACCGGCCTGTCCCTGGTCAAGGAGGGCTGAACGTGCGCGTCACCGAGGTCGGCGCCCGGGCCTTCCGGCTGCCGCTGCACCGCTCCTGGGACGGGGGCGTGGACCGCAACGACGTCGTGGTGGTGCGGGTGGCCACCGACGCCGGGCTGGTCGGCACGGGTTTCGCGTGGACCCCGCTGATCGGGGCCCGGGCGGTGGCCGCGCTGGTCAACGACGACCTGCGGCCCGCGCTGGTGGGCGCCGAGGCCCATCCGGCCCGGTGGGACGAGCTGCGCTGGCACCTGCGCGAGGCGGGCACCAGCGGGCTCACCCTGATGGCGCTGGCGGGGGTGGACATCGCCCTGTGGGACCTGCGCGCCCGCGCGGCGGAGTCGAGCCTGGTGGACCTGGTGGGTCGGCGCCGCGAGTCGGCGCCGGCCTACGGCAGCGGGGTGAACCTTGACTACTCCTTGCCCGACCTGGTGGAACAGGTGCGCGGCTGGGTGGAGGCCGGGCACGTCGCCGCCAAGGTCAAGGTCGGCTCACCCGATCCGGCGCGGGACGCCGAGCGGGTGGGCGCGGTGCGCGAGGTGCTGGGCCCGGACCGGCTGCTGATGGTGGACGCCAACCAGCGCTGGGACGTGCCCGGGGCGGTCCGGGCACTGGACGCGCTGGAGGAGTTCGGCCCGCACTTCGTGGAGGAGCCCCTCCCGGCCGAGGACCTGGAGGCGCACGCCCGTCTGCGCGAGCGCACGCGGGTGCCCTTCGCCGTGGGTGAGAACCTGCGCACGGCCGCCGAGTTCGAGCGGGCCGTGGAGCTGGGGGTGTGCGACGTCGCCCAGCCCAACGTGGTGCGGGTGGGCGGCATCACCCCGTTCCTGCGGATCGCGGAGTCGATGGCGCGCCGCGGCGTGCCGGTGGCTCCGCACCTGTTGCCCGAGCTGTCGGGGCAGCTGGCGCTGTGCCTGCCCCGGGTGGCCATGGTCGAGGACATCGACCGGGCCTCCTTCGCCGCGCTGGGAGCGTTGGCCCGCCCCAGCGGGGTGGAGTTCGACCGGGGCCGGGTGCGCGCCGACACCGGCCACGGCCACGGCCTGGTGTTCGCCGACACGCTCACACCGGTCGCGGACGCTTCCCCCTAGCACCGGGTCGCGACCGGAAGGGGGCCGGGACGCCCCGTGGCGGTGGCGTCCCGGCCCTTTCGCGCCCTCCCCGGCCGGGCGGGGCGACGGGAGGGCCGCGGGGCGACCCGTGGCGGGGCTCCGGCCTCGCGGCCGTCGGCGGGCGGTTGCGCGCCCTCCCGCTGTCGGGCGGCAGGGGAGGCACCAGAGTAGGGGTACTCAGGGGGACCGGGTGCGCGTACCGATGCAGGCGGGGCGGCCCGGTCCTAGGTTCGGGGCATGACCTCCCTCCTGGTGGGCCACGCCGCGGCGGCCCTGCACTTCGGTTTCCTCGCCTTCGTCGTGTTCGGCGGCGCGCTGGCCTGGCGCTGGCCCCGGATGTTCTGGCTGCACCTGGCGGTGGCGGCCTACGCCCTGGGCATCGTCATCGTCGACTGGCCGTGCTTCCTGACCGAGATCGAGAACTGGTCGCGGGCGCGCACCGGGCGGGCGGCGATGGAGAACGGCTTCATCGACTTCTACCTGACCGGGAACCTCTACCCGCCCGAGCACCTGCTCACCTCGCGCCTGGTCATGGCCGGGATCGTGGCGCTCACCTGGGCGGTCGCGGGGTGGCTGGTCCTGCGCCGCCGTGCGGCGCTACGGGCCGGGGTGTGAGCGGTCGGCGCCCGCGCCGGCATCGGCCATGCGGCGGCGGCCCGAACGGCCCGGAGCGGGTCCGACGGGAGCTTGACCCTGACGCCGCGTTAGCCCCTAGCGTTCGTGGACATGACGATCACCGTTCCCGACACCCTCTCCTCGATGCGGCGCGTCCTGCGGGCCCCGGCCGCCGACCGCCCCGACCTGCTGCGCTCGATGCTCGAACCCGTCCGGGGCATGTACCGCTACTTCCCCGGTGAGGTGGACCTGGCCGACATGCACCGGCACTCGTTCGGGTTCCCCCTGGACCGCGACGAAGAGCGCTGCCTCGACGCGCTGCAGACGCTGGCGGACGCCGGGGCCTGGGAGCGCCTGCGGCGCGCGCTCGACGAGGCGCTGTCCGCGCTTTTGGCGGCGGCCCCGGATCTGGAGGTCCCCGACATCACCGTGCTGTTCGTGCTCGGGGACCCCGGTGACGACCACTTCACGGGGCCCTGCCTCGGCGTGTCCGGCAACGGCGGGCTGTCGGGCTACATCGTGATCACCCTGTGGCCCTTCCCCGAGAACGTGGCGCGGCTGGAGGCCACCGCAGTGCACGAACTCCACCACAACCTGCGCTACGGGCCCGGCGGGGTGGTGTGGGACCCGGCGGCCGTCACGGTCGGCGAGCACGTGGTCTCCGAGGGGCTGGCGGACGCCTTCGCCCGCGAGCTGTACGGAGACGAACTCGGCCGCACCCGCATCGGTGTGCCGCACCTGTGCGACGACGCGGTCTTCGACAAGGTGGTGTCCGGGCTCGGCGTGACCGGCATGGAGAACTTCACGGCGTGGGTGCACGGCGACGCCAGCGCGCGGCGCTTCGGCGCCTCCCCGGTGGGGTTGCCGACCGGGGCGGGGTACGCCGTCGGCAACAGGCTGGCGGACGCCTACCTGGCCGCGACGGGCCGGAGCGCGGCGCAGGCCCTGAGGGTCGAGAGCTCTCGGGTCATCGCCACCGCGCTGGAGTACGGGTGCTGACGGCCGGGTTCCGGCTCTGAGCGGGTGGCGTTGTCGCACCGCCTTCGGGAGAACGAGACGGCGACTCCGGGTGTCCAACATGGCGTTGCGGAAATCGAGCAGAGAGCCCCCCATGCGACGTCACCCTGTTTTCCGGAAGCCGACGCGCGTCGGCGCCCTCCTCCTGGGAACCGCCCTCCTGGCCACCGCCTGCGCCCCCGGAGGCGGGGAGACCGGAGAGGAGCCCAGCGCCGCACCCTCCTCCACCGCGGTCGACTACCCCGACGGGCCCTTCGAACGCGAGGGCGCGCTCGGCACCAACCGTATGTCCGGTACGGACACCGTCGTCCGCGTGGACGAGGTCGTCAACCACTCCGACCGCACCGTCGTGCGCTTCACCGCGTTCCCCGGAGGTGAGGACGGGGACATGCACCACACCTCCGCCGCCTTCGGCGCCGGCCAGGTCGGCTCCCACAAGTACGCGCCCGTGGGCCTGCGCATGATCGACCCCGTGGGCCAACGGCTGTACTACCCGGCCCTGAACGGGGACGACTTCGTCGGTTCGGAGATCTCCCCCTACGTCGTCGCCGGCGCCTCCTACCGGATGGAGGCGCACTTCCCGCCCCTACCCGCCGACACCCGGCGGGTGAGCGTGTCCTTCCCCGGCACGCAGGGCCTCATGACCGGCCTGCCGGTGGACACCGCGGAAAGCGCGTGGAATCCCGATGAGGCTCCTACCGAGGAGGCGCCCAGCCACTGGAGCGTCCGGCCGGGCGACGAGATCGTCATGCCCGTGGCCGACGGCCCCGTCCCCGAGCAGGGCCATGACCTGTACAGCATCGTGGAGAGCGCCGAGAGGGTCCGGGAGACCTCCACCACCGAGCAGCGGGTGGACCTGGACGCGGACGTGCTGTTCGCCTTCGACGAGGCCGAGCTGACGCAGGAGGCCACCGCTGTCCTGGACGAGGTCGCGGCCGAGACACGGGAGAAGGCCGACCCCGAGCTGCCGCCGATCACCGTCGTCGGTCACACCGACGGCGTGGGCGGGGACGACTACAACCAGACCCTGTCGCAGGAGCGGGCCGAGGCCGTCCGAGATTACCTGGAGGCCGAGCTCGGAACGGACTACGAGTACGTGGCCGAGGGCCGAGGCTCCACCGAACCCGTGGCCGAGGAGGGTGGGGAGGACGACGAGGAGGCCCGAGCCCGCAACCGCCGCGTGGAGGTCTCCTACAACATCCTGCGGGTGGAGCAGGAGAGCCAGACCGGTGAGGAGGAGACGGTCAGCGCCCTGGTGGGCACCGGCAACACTGCCGCGCCCGCGTTCTTCGTGGCCGAGGAGCGCGAGCCCGTCGCCACCGCCACCGGAACCAACAGCCAGGGCTTCGACTACACGCTGGACGTGTTCTCCCTGCGCCGCGACGGCGCCTTCATCGTCGCCGCCGTCGCGCTGACCAACGACAGCGGCCGTTCGATCAACGGCGTCACCGGTGCGCACTTCTGGGAGCAGGGGGCCCACGGAGGCCGGTTCAGCTCCTTCGGCATCGTGGAGCCCGGTAGCGGCGACGTGTACCGGTCGGTGCGCATCGGTGAGCCCGAGGAGGACGGCGAAGCCCACTTCGTGGAGCCCGTCCGCTTCCCGTACCGGATCGAGTCCGGCCAGACCAACCAGTTCCATCTGTACTTCCCGGCACCGCCGCTGGGGGTGGACACCGTGAACATGGAGGCCGGAGCCTTCGGCACCCTGGAGGACCCGCCGCCGGAGCGGCGGCCGGGGTCAGGCGAGTCCGGCGTCGTGGGCCAGCAGCGCGATCTGGGTGCGGTTGTCCATGTCGAGCTTGGCCAGGACGCTGGAGACGTGGGCCTTGACCGTGGCCACGCTCATGTACAGCTGCGCGGCGATCTCCGCGTTGGTGCGGCCCCGGGCCACGGCCAGGGCCACCTCGTGCTCACGCGGACTGAGCCGGGCCAGCGCCGTGCGGGCCCGCTCGTGGGCCCCGGCCTGGACGGCGGTGCGGTCCATCAGGCGCCGGGTGACGCTCGCGGACAGGATGGGCTCGCCCTCGGCCACCCGCAGGACCGCGTCCACGATCCGCGCGGGCGGGGTGTCCTTGAGCAGGAAGCCGCTGGCCCCGGCGCGCAGCGCGTAGAGGATGTTCTCGTCGGTGTCGAAGGTGGTCAGCACCACGACCTCGGGCGGGGGCGTGCGCGCCCGCAGCCTGCGGGTGGCGGTGATGCCGTCCACCCGGGGCATGCGCAGGTCCATCAGGACCACGTCGGGCCGGTGGGCGTCGGCCGCGGCCAGCACCTCGTCCCCGTCGCGGGCCTCACCGACCACGGCGATGCCGTGGACCCCGTCGAGCATCATGGTCAGCCCGCCGCGGACGAGGGCGTCGTCGTCGACGATCAGGACACGCGGCGCACGGTTCACGTCGGCCATGGTAGCCAGGCGTGCAGGTGGAAGTCCTCGGGTGTGCGCTCGTGGTCCAGCCGCCCCCCGGCCAGGCGCACCCGCTCGGTCAGGCCGACCAGCCCGGTTCCGCTGCCCGGCACCGGAGGGGGCCCCTCCCCGGCCGGTGCGGCCCCGGCGGGCCCGGCCACGGGGTTGCGCAGGTCGATCACCAGGCCCTCGCCGGGAGCGCCCTCCACACGCACCCGCACCGGCTGGCCGGAGGCGTGCTTGCGGGCGTTGGTCAGGCCCTCCTGGACCAGGCGGTAGGCGGTACGGCCGGTGGAGGCGGGCAGACGGTCGGGGTCGGCCACCGCGTCGCGCAGCTCCACGCGCTCCCCGGCCCCGCGCGCCTCCTCCACCAGGCGGGGGACGTCGGACAGGACCGGCTGCGGGCGCCCGCACGCCTCGGGCTCCTCCTCGCGCAGCACGCCGATCACCTCGCGCAGCTCCTCCAGTGCCTGGTGGACCCCGGTGCGCACCACCCCGGCGGCGCGGGCGAGCTGCTCGGGCGGGGCGTCGGGCCGGTACTCCAGCGCCCCGGCGTAGGTGGCCAGCAGGGACAGCCGGTGGGCGAGCACGTCGTGCATCTCGCGGGCGATGCGTGTGCGCTCCAGCATCCGCGCCTCGGCCACCCGGCGGCCCTGTTCGGCCTCGGCCCGGCGGGCGCGCTCGCGCAGCGACATCACCAGCGCGCGGCGGGCCCGGGCCAGGGCGCCCCAGCCCACCAGAGCACCGGTGGCGATGGTGATCAGGGCCAGCCACCAGGCGTAGGAGATCTGGGCGCTGGGCTGGAACAGTCCCTGGACCGCGTGCGCGGCGACCGCGGCCGCGGCGACCGCGAGGGCCAGCGGCAGGGGGCGCCGGTGGGCGACCTGGAGCACGCCCAGCGCCGCCGCGGGGGTTGCGGCGGGGGAGAGGACGGCCAGGACGGCCGCGCCCAGCGCGCCGGTGACCGGCCACCGCAGCAGGACGGGGGAGAGCACGCAGACCACGAAGCCGACGGCCAGGTCCAGCTCCCGCGTCCAGGGCTGCGTGTGGCCCTCCCAGCGGGTCCAGACCGCTGCCGCGACCTGGAGGAAGACCAGGACGAGCACGGCGGCCAGGGCCCGCGGCGAGCTGCGGCGCGCGGGCCGGGTCTCGTCGTCGATCGGGCTCGGCACCAGGTCAGCGTAGCTCCGGGTGTTCCCGCCCCGACACCGACCAAAGTCGGATACGGCCCCGTCCGCGGTCGGCCCCGTCCGCGCCCCGGGACCGATGCGGCGGCGGTGCCGGTGCGGGGAGTGTGGGGCGCGGGACGTTCGGGGGCCGACACCGCACCGGTGCGGTCCCGGTGCCCCGGTGTCCCGGCGGCGCGATCCGGGCGGCCGGGACACCGGGACCGGCCGGGAGTTCGCCTCCGAGGGGACGTGGACGGACCTTCCGTCCAGCAGACCGTGCCGCACCACACGACGACGACGTTGGGAAAGACCATGGCCACCACGGAAACCGCCGCCCGCACCGCCTCAGCCGTCCCCCGGCGGCTACTCACCGCGGCCGCCGCGGTGCTCGCTCCGCTGGCCCTGTGGGCCCTGGCCGTGCCGCTGATGGGCGTGGACCTGACCGCCTTCCCGGGCGGGCAGGCCCGGCCGGTGGGGCCGGGGGCCGTGGCCTTCGCGGGTCTGCTCAGCGCCGCGGCGGCCTGGGGGCTGCTCGCGGTGCTGGAGCGCACGGCGCGGCGGCCCCGGCGGGCGTGGACGGTCACCGCCTGCGCGGTGCTCGCGCTCTCCCTGGCCGGACCCCTCACCAGCGGCGCCGCGCCGGTGGTCGTGCTGGTGCTGGAGGGAATGCACGTCCTGGTCGGGGCGGTGCTGATCCTGGGCCTGGGCCGCTCGGCCCGCGCCTGAGCCCGTGCCCCCGCACAAGGGGGCGTTCGCGGAGCGTCCCCGCCCGCTTCGGGCTCCCCGCCGGGACCGCAGCGGCGCGGGACGGCCGTGGGCGGGGTTGCGGAGTCCGCGCCGGGCCTGCCACCGCCCGGTGCGGGTCACCGGGCGGGGCGCGGCGTCATCCCGCCCGGCGGGCCCGCAGGACGGTGTCGTGGGTGTGGCGTGCGCCCTCGGGCGCGGGGGCGGGCCGCGCCCGGGTCTCGTCCACCAGGACGGTCCAGCCGTCGCCGAGGAGCCCGGCGACCTCGACGGGCTGGTAGAAGTCGCGCGGGTCGGGGCCGTCGTGGTGCGGCGGCAGGTCGGCGAGGTCGTGGCTGACGAAGAGCAGGGTCCCGCCGGGGGCGACGGCGGCCAGCAGGCCGCGCAGCGCGGCGTGGTCCGCTCGGCGGGGAAGGGGGAAGTAGTGGACGGACACCAGGTCGAACGAACCGCTGGGCGGCGGCACGGCGGTCAGGTCGGCGCGCGTCCACGCCACGCGGTCGGTGTCGGCACCCGTGCGTGCGGCACGGCGCAGCGCGGTCCAGGAGATGTCGACGGCGGTGACCAGCCATCCCCGCCGGGCCAGCCAGAGCGCGTCGGCTCCCTCGCCGCAGCCCACGTCGAGGGCCTGTCCCGGCGGCAGGTCGGCGGTCTCGGCGACGAGCACCCCGTTGGGCTCGCCGCTGAAGACCTGTTCGCGGCTGCCGTACATCTCTTCCCAGAACCGTGCGTCCATCGTCCTTCTCCTCACTGGTGGGCCCTGGTGCGCGGACCGTGGCCGTCTCGGGCACCACACTGTTCCCCGGAGGGAGGGATGACAAAGTTCTTTGCGGAAACCGCAAGGAAGCGGGCACAGTCGAGCCATGAACGACGAGTTCGACGCTGTCCTGAGCACGGTCGGCCCCCGGCTGCGCGCGCTGAGGCACCACCACGGGATCACCCTGACCGCACTGTCCGAGACCACCGGTATCGCGCTCAGCACCCTGTCGCGGCTGGAGTCGGGCCGGCGCAGGCCGGGCTTGGAACTGCTGCTGCCCCTGGCCAAGGCCTACAACGTGCCGCTCGACGAACTCGTCGGGGCTCCGGCCAACGGCGATCCACGGGTCTACCCGCGGCCGACCGTGCGCAACGGCATGACCGTCATCC
Organism: Nocardiopsis sp. CNS-639; assembly: GCF_000381685.1. Taxonomy (NCBI): domain Bacteria; kingdom Bacillati; phylum Actinomycetota; class Actinomycetes; order Streptosporangiales; family Nocardiopsidaceae; genus Nocardiopsis; species Nocardiopsis sp. CNS-639. The sequence goes on along the minus strand of NZ_KB906855.1, from coordinate 270,331 downwards.
CGCTGTCCCGCAACCCCGGCGGGCTCCAGGCGTTCAAGCAGGTCCTCCCGGCCGGTCCCGACGACCTGGAACCCGATCCCCGCTCGCACGAGGGCTACCACTGGCTGTACGTGCTCAGCGGACGGCTGCGCCTGGTGCTGGGAGACCAGGACATCGTCCTCACCGCGGGCGAGGTCGCCGAGTTCGACACCCACCTGCCGCACTGGTTCGGCAACGCCGAGCCCCGGCCGGTCGAGTTCCTGAGCATCCTCGGCCCGCAGGGCGAGCGTTTCCACATCAGGGCCCGCTACCAGCCCTCGTGAGGGGCGCCGGGCATGCTCGGGGAAGCGCACCGCACGCGTGGGGCGTGCGGGAGCCGCCCACGGGGCTCAGCGGGTGGGCGGCGCGGTGCTCTCGCGCTCGACGACCTCGCCGCGCACGGTGACCACGCGGGGCTGGTCGCTGGGATCGCCGTCCAGGGCGAGCACCGCGGCGCGTTCGCCCATCTCCTCCAGCGGCAGGCGCACCGTGGTCAGGGCGGGGGTGAGGTCGCGCAGGGTGGGGATGTCGTCGAACCCGGCCACGGACAGGTCGGTGGGCACCCGCAGGCCCAGGTCGCGCAGCGCGGCCATCGCCCCCGTGGCCATGACGTCGTTGACGGCGAACAGACACGTGGCGTCGGTGCCCACCGCCATCAGGCGGCGGGTGGACTCGTAGCCGCCGTCGCGGGTGAAGGCGCCGTGCACCACGTTGTGGTGGGCCAGTTCCAGGCCCGCGCCCGAGAGCGCGGAGTGGAAACCGTCCAGGCGTTCGCGGGCGGTCTGGAGGTCGGTGGGCCCGGCCAGGATGGCGAACTCCCGGTGCCCCTGGGCGATGAGGCGGCGGGCCAGGTCGGAGGCCCCGGTGTGGTTGTCGGGGGTGACCGTGTCCGCGGGCAGGCCCTCCTGGGACACGCACGCCACCCGCCCGCCCTGGCGGCGGAACATGCGGATCTCCTCGGACAGGCGCCGGTTGCTCTCCTCGTCGGTGGAGCGCGAGCCGACCAGCACCACCGCGCGGGCCCGGTGCGCGCGCAGCGTGGCCAGGATGCGGCCCTCCTTCTGCGCGGAGCGGTTGGTGGTGCCCAGCACCAGGACCAGTCCCTGTTCCTCGGTGTGGCGGGTGACCCCGGCGGCGATCGAGGAGAAGTAGGGGTCGGAGATGTCGTGGACGAGCAGGCCGACCAGGGCACTGCTGTTGCGGGCCAGGGTCTGGGCCGAGGCGTTGGCCAGGTAGCCGAGTTCGCGCGCGCTGGCGGTCACCTTGTCGCGCAGGCGCTGACTGACCTGGCGTGTGCTGCCGTTGATCACCCTGGACGCCGTGGCCAGGGACACCCCGGCGTGCTCGGCGACCTGTTCCAGCGTCACGTAACCGGACTCCACGCCGCTCCCTCTCCTGCCTCGGCCCATGGGAAAACTCTTTCCTACCCTAGCGGAGCCCTCGACCAGCTCACGGACGCTCTGATGCCCCACGGGCCCCGTCAGCCACGGAACCGGTCTCGGAAGCGCGGCTCTCCCCGGTGCGCAGTTGCGTGCGCCAGGTCCGGGAGGGGGCCCAGCCCAGCGCGGTACGGGCCGCCTGGGAGGAGAAGACCGCGCGGCCGTCGGCCAGGGCGGCGGCCACCGGGGCGGTGCCGGGGTGGTGCAGGGGCAGCAGGGCGTCGACGGGCACCTCGGACAGCGGGTCGGGGGCCATGGCGTTGAACACCTGGCCGCTGCTGACCTTGGCCGGGTTCTCGATGACCAGCGCGAACAGCTCGGCGGCGTCGCGGGCGTCGACGTAGTTGAACAGGGAGGTGGCGGCCAGGGCCGGGTCGGCCAGCCGCTCGGCCATGGTGTGCCCGAGCTGGGTGGGCGCGCCCTCCCACTCCTCGGGGGCCACGACGTAGCCCGGGCGCACGCACGACAGGACGCAGGTGGCGGAGGTGCGGGCCAGGGCCCGCACTGTGTCCTCGATGATCGCCTTGCTCAGCCCGTAGGCGTGCCAGGGCGTGACCGGGTGGGCCTCGTCCAGCGGCAGGTAGCGGGGCGCCCAGGAGGGGGTGTTGTACCCGTAGACGGTGGGACTGGAGGCGGCCACCGCCGAGTGGGCGCCGTGGGCGACGGCGGCGGAGAGCACCGCCCAGGCCAGGCCGGTGTTGACCTGGAGGGTCTCTACGTCGGGTCGGGCGAAGGGCACGGCGATCCCGGCCAGGTGGACGACGGCCTCGGGGCGGGCCCGGGTGAAGGCCGCCTCCAGCGCGGCCGGGTCCAGCAGGTCGGCGGTGACCGCGTCGACGCCCTCGGGCAGGTCGGCCGCGGCGGTGTCCACGGAGGTCACCTGGTGTCCGCGTGCGGCCAGGGTGGCCACGACGCTGCGGCCGAGCCGTCCGGAGCCGCCGGTGACGAGAACGCGCATGGGTGTTGTCTTCCTTCCCTCGCCCCCGGGTTCGGGGGGTTGTCCACAGGTCGTGCGGGGCACTGGTGCCGCCCCGCGCGGCGGGCCTAACGTTGATATCGGGGGGTCCCGGGCCCGCCCGCTTTCGTGCTGCGCTCCTCGTGCCCGGGCCGCCCGGCCCCTCCGGAGCGGGCCCCGGTCAGAACCGGCCAGGCCCGACCGGACCCGCCCCGCGGGATCCGTCCCCGCGAGGCGTACCTCAGACCGCGCCTCGCGGCCGGGACCCGAGGACCCGGACCCCACCGGCTCGGCCCGCGGCCCCACCTCGGTTCCGCTCCCGCCGCGGAGCCCCTTTCCCCGTCATCTCCCGGGCACGGACCCGGGGCGGTCGGCGGGCTGGCCGCCCCGGGGTCGGTGCGGCGGAAGGGGGCCAGCCCCGAACGGCACAGAAGAGCAAGAAGCGGTCCGGCGGCCCTTCGCGGTCACCGCACCGGGGCGGATTCCGGGCTAGGGCAGGTTCCGGGCGGCCTCGGCCAGGGCCGCCAGCTCCCCGGCCCCGTCGGCGCGCCCGTCGCGCACCGCCACGCGCAGCCGCCGCTCCAGGCGCCCGCCCTCGGGCAGGGGCAGCCGCGTGTCCCACGCCAGCGCGGGTCCCACCCCCGGGTAGTCCTCGGCCCGCAGGAACCACGGGTCGGTGTGCTCCCCGGGCTGGAGGAAGACCAGGGTCCACCCCCCGTCCACGGCCCCGGCCGCACCCGCGGCTCCGCCCGCGGTCGCGCCGCCGTCCCCGGCACCACGGCCTCCGGTGCCCTCTCCCGCAGCGGCCCCGGCGCCCTCACCGCCGACCAGGGCCAGCCACTCCGCACGCGAACCGTGCAGGGCCTTCTCTCCCTCCAGCCCGCCCGCGCCCACGACGGCGGGCGGGGCCGCGGCCACGGGCGCGCGCCAGAACAGGCCCCCGTACCCGGCACCGGGCCTGCCGTTGGTGGCGGGGCTGCCGATGCTCAGGTCGCGCCCCGAGGTGTTGCGCAGCTGTGTGCGCACGTCCAGCACCCAGGTGCGCCCGTCCAGGCCCGCGGCCCGCACGGTGCGCTCCTCGCTCAGTATCTCGGCCCCGTCCGGGCCGGTCCACGACAGCGCCTCCACACGGCGGTCCGCGGCCAGCTCCAGCCAGGACACGTGCCGCTGACGGCCGTGGTTGTCCAGCAGCACCGACCCCCGGTCGCGGGTGAAGGTGCGCCCGCCCCAGAAGCTCACCCCCGACACGTCGGGCACGGCCACGCCCACCCCGAAGTGGTGCAGGTGGTCGGCGGGCCGCTCCTCGGTGACCGGCACCCCGGCGAGGGTGCGCACCGGGTGCAGGTAGGGGCGCGGCGACAGGGTCGGCTCGATGTCGGTCCCGTCCCTGAGGACGGCCAGGACGCGGCCGTCCAGGGTCAGCGTGTTCACGGCGTGGCCTTCGCGTCGGTCGCTCCCGCCCGGGCCGCGGGGGACCAGGCGGGGTCGAGTTCGGAGAACAGCGCCAGGTGCTCGGCGCTGCGGTGGACGAGGGCGTCGATGCCGGGGATGATCCGGCGCACCCCCTCCTCGGTGCGGTACACGTGCTGCATGCCCGCGGGCAGCGCCACCGGGTCGGGCGCGGTGCGCACCGCTTCGAGCACGTGCATGAACGCCCGGGTGGCCTGGGGCGGCACCAGCAGCGGCTCGCCCCCGCGCACGTGCTCGACCAGGTTGGACAACAGGTGGGTGCGCGGGTGCGTGGTGGTGGCCGGGGGTCGGCCCGGCCGGTGCACGGTGACGCGGTCCAGCGTGTACTCGAACTCGATGCGCCCCAGGTCGCCGTGGACCACCAGGCGCGGCGGCAGGTGCTCGGGCGCGCACAGGGTCACCGCCAGGGTGATGGGCAGCCCCTCCGCGGTGCGCACGCGCACGCACGAGGTGTCGTCGGCCTCGATGGGGTGGGCGTGGAACATCTCCAGCTCCACGTCCCGCGGCGCCTCGGTCGCGGCTCCGGCCACGGCCAGCGCGGTGGCCAGGGCGTGGGCGAAGGGGTTGGTCAGCGCCCCGTCCACGACGTCGCGCCCCTGGAGGCGGCGGCGCCCCGCCCAGGGGGCGCGGTCGTAGTAGGCCGAGGTGCGCACCCACGTGCCCGCACCGCCGATGCCGCGCACGCGCCCCACCGCGCCCTCGCGCACCAGGGTGCGCACGGCCTCCACCGCGGCCGACCCCAGGCTCTGGAAGCCCACCTGGCAGGCCAGCCCGGAGGCGTCCACGGCCGCGGTGAGCTCCTCGAACTCGGCCAGGGTCGCGGTGGTGGGCTTCTCCAGCAGCAGGTGGGAGCCGTGTTCCAGCGCGGTGCGGGCCAGGGGCAGGTGGGTGTGGATGGGCGTGGCCAGGACGGTGATCCGCGCGCCGGTGCTCTCGATCGCCTCACCCAGGTCGGCGTGGCAGGGCAGCGCGCCGTGCCCCTCCAGGTCGTCGTCCGCGGCGACGGGGCGCTGGTCGCACACGCCCACGAGCCGGACCAGGCCGCTCTGCGCCAGCTCGCGCAGGGAGCGCAGGTGGGCGCGGCCGTGGCCGTGGACCCCGGCCAGCAGCACGGGCACGGGTTCGCCCATCAGCTGCCCCCGAGCAGGTCGGCGACGCGGACCGGGGCCCCCGAGGCGATGGAGGCGTTGGCCGCCAGCCCGGTGAGCAGGGCGTTGCCGCCGTCGGAGTGGTCGGGGCGGATGCCGTCGTCCTCGCCGCCGAACAGCGAGTCGAGCATGAGCTGGTCGCCGCCGCCGTGGGTGCCCTCGCCCACCGCCACGGGGATCTCCTCGGGGGGCTGCCAATGGCGGCGCAGCCACAGCCGCGCGCTGGTGTGCTCCTTGGGAGCGGGCATGCCGCGCACGGGCGTGGTCTCGTCCTGCTCGGGCGAGGTGTACTCGAACTCGGTCATGTCCAGCTCCAGGCGGCCCCGGCTGCCGGTGATCGCGATCCGGTAGCCCTCCCAGGGCGCGTAGGCGACCAGGTGGTAGGTCAGGCGCGCGCCGGTGTCGTAGCCGACCAGCACGGACATGTCGTCCTCGATGGTGATGCCGGGTCCGAAGACGTTGAGGTCGCGCCGGTAACCGTCCTCGTGCTCGGCGTCCAGGTACAGGGCCCTGAGGTCGGCGCTGTCGTCCATGTGCAGGGCGAAGGGGTCGCTCTGGGCGGCGTCCTCGCCGTGGCCGCGCTCGTAGTCGGCGGCCAGGCCGTGGCGGCGGCCGTTGTCGTCGCCGTAGAAGAACAGCCTCCCCGACGCGAACACGTCGGTGGGGCGGGCGCCGATCCACCAGTTGACCAGGTCGAAGTGGTGGCTGGCCTTGTGCACGAGCAGGCCGCCGGACTGGGTCTTGTCGCGGTGCCAGCGGCGGAAGTAGTCGGCGCCGTGGCGCAGGTCCAGCAGCCACTCGAAGTGCACCGAGCCGACCTCGCCGATCACTCCGGAGGCGATGAGGTCGCGCAGCTGGCGGTGGACGGGGTTGTAGCGGTAGTTGAAGCCGACGGTCACCCGCCCCCCGGTGCGCGCCTGGGCCTCGTTGATGCGCCGCAGCCCCTCCAGGTCGGCGGTCATGGGCTTCTCGGTGATGGCGTCGAGCCCGGCGTCCAGGGCCGCGACGACGTAGTCGGCGTGGGTGCGGTCGACGGTGCAGACGATGACCTCGTCGACCCTCTCCTCCTTGAGCATGCGGACGAAGTCGTCGGGGGAGTAGGTCGGCACGGCGTCGAGCCCGGCGTCGGTGACGATGCGGTTGTGCACGGCCATGCGGGTGCTGTTGGTGTCGCAGAGGGCGACCAGACGTCCCCGGTCCCGGTGGGTGCCGGTCAGGGCCCGGGTGTACATCCGGGCGCGGGATCCGGTGCCGACGATCGCGTACCTGCGTGGGGTGGTGTGGTTCACACAGGGCATGGTAAACGCTTTCCCATCCAGTCGACAAGGGTGTCGACCAAGACGTGTCCGAGCGTCCGCACTCCCGTGACGCATGGCGGAGAGTAGCGCATCCACTTCGGAGGGTGGGATTTCTCGTGCGAACGAGCGCGGGGGAGGAAAGCGCACGGCAAAATCCGCGCCTCCGGGGCCGCCGGAAGCGTAACGATATGGGGCTTGGATCACAGTTTTCGGGAAACCTGCCGTTGACACCCATGTAACCCGGTGCTAGAAACTGAACATCTTAGTACGTGGATAGCGCTTACCAGAACATGTTTCGGCAGTTCATCACGTGTTCTCGCCCACAGCGTACGCGTCTCCGAACGAGATTGGCAGTTTCCATGAATCCAGGACCGCACGCGCCCGCCAGCGCTCCGGCGGTGGCCCCACAGGAGGGTGGATCCCCGTGAGCGCCCTCCTGCAACGGCGGCCCGCCAAGGCCCCCGACGCCCCGGCCGGCGCCAAGCCGCGCCGCAGGGTCGGCAAGAGCCCGGCCCCTGGCAAGCAGCGGAACGAGAACCTCGCCGCCTACGGCTTCCTGGCCCCGTGGTTCGTCGGCCTGGTGCTCATCACCGCAGGCCCCCTCGTGGCCTCCCTGTACTTCTCCTTCACCGACTACAACCTCATCGGCGACTACGAGTGGGTCGGCCTGGAGAACTACCAGCGGATGTTCGACGACGAGCGCCTGCACAGCGCGCTCAGGGTCACGTTCGTCTACGTCTTCGTGTCGGTGCCGCTCCAGCTCGCCCTGGCCCTGGCCCTGGCGATGATCCTGGACCGCGGCGTGCGGGGGCTGCCCCTGTACCGGTCGGTGTACTACCTGCCCTCCCTGCTCGGCGGCAGCGTGGCCATCGCCATCCTGTGGCGCCAGGTCTTCGGCGCGGAGGGCCTGATCAACCAGGTGCTCGCCTTCTTCGGCATCCAGGGAGAGGGCTGGGTCTCCCACCCCGACTACGCGCTGGGCACCCTGATCGTGCTCAACGTGTGGACCTTCGGCGCGCCCATGGTGATCTTCCTGGCGGGTCTGCGCCAGATCCCCGCCATGTACTACGAGGCCGCCGCGGTGGACGGGGCGGGCCCCGTGCGCCGCTTCTGGAACATCACCGTGCCGATGCTCACCCCGATCATCTTCTTCAACATGGTGCTGCAGTTCATCAACGCCTTCCAGACCTTCACCCAGGCGTTCGTGGTCAGCGGCGGCACCGGCGGCCCCTCGGACTCCACGCTCTTCTACACGCTCTACCTCTACCTGCGCGGTTTCGGCTCCTTCGACATGGGCTACGCCTCGGCGATGGCCTGGCTGCTGCTGCTGATCATCGGCGGGTTCACCGCGGTGAACTTCATCGCCTCCAAGTACTGGGTCTTCTATGGCGACTAAGACGACGGCTCCCGTGACCTCGCAGAAGCGCACGCGGGCCGAACACACACGACGGCTGATCACGCACATCGGGCTCATCGCCTTCGGGCTGGTCATGCTCTACCCGCTGCTGTGGATGCTCTCCAGCTCGTTCAAGCCCACCGAGGAGATCTTCCGCGCCCCGGGCCTGATCCCCGAGACCTTCACCCCGGGCAACTACACCGAGGGGTGGAACGCCCTCCAGTTCCCCTTCCACCACTACCTGCTCAACTCGGCGATCGTGGTGGCCGGGGCGATCGTGGGCAACCTCATCGGCTGCTCGATGGCGGCCTACGCCTTCGCCCGGCTGGAGTTCCGCGGCAAGCGGCTGTTCTTCGCCATCATGATGGCCACGATCATGCTGCCGATCCACGTCGTGATCGTGCCGCAGTACATCCTCTTCGCCGAGCTGGACTGGATCAACACCTTCCTGCCGCTGATCGTGCCCAAGCTGCTGGCCACGGACGGGTTCTTCATCTTCCTCATGGTGCAGTTCATCCGCGGACTGCCCCGCGACCTGGACGAGGCGGCGCGCATCGACGGCTGCGGCCACGTGCGCATCTTCTTCCAGATCATCATGCCGCTGTCCCTGCCGGCCCTGGCCACCAGCGCGATCTTCACCTTCATCTGGACCTGGAACGACTTCTTCAGCCAGCTGATCTTCCTCACCGACCCGTCGATGTACACCGTCCCCGTCGCCCTGCGCACCTTCGTCGACTCGACCTCGCAGACCTCCTGGGGTCCGCTGTTCGCCATGTCGATCGTCGCCCTGGGCCCCGTCTTCGGTTTCTTCCTCGCGGGTCAGCGATACCTCGTCAAGGGCATCGCCACCACCGGAATCAAGTAGTCGAAGGGAACCGAACACATGCACGCACACCCTGGCAACGGGCGCCCCCAGGCCCGTCGCCGCAGTCCTTTCCTCTCCGTGGCCGCGGGAGTGGGCGCCGTCGTCATGGCGGCCACCGCCTGTGGCGGCTCCGAGCCCGACGACGGCACGGTCGAGCTGCGCTTCTCCTGGTGGGGCGCGGACGACCGCCACTCCACCACCCAGCAGGTCATCGACCTGTTCGAGGCCGAGAACCCGGGCATCACCATCGTCCCCGAGTACACCGACTGGGGCGGCTACTGGGACCGCCTGGCCACCAGCACCGCCGCCAACGACGCCCCCGACATCATCACGCAGGAGGAGCGCTACCTGCGCGAGTACGGCGACCGCGGCGCCCTGCTCGACCTCAACGAGGTCGAGTTGGACCTGTCGGGGATCGACCCCCTGGTGGCCGAGAGCGGCGACCTGGACGGGCAGACCTTCGGTGTGGCCACCGGTGTGAACGCCTACGCGATCCTTGCCGACCCGCAGGCCTTCGAGGAAGCGGGCGTGGAGATGCCCGACGACGAGACGTGGACCTGGGACGACTACGTCGAGATCTCGGCCCAGATCAGCGAGGCCACCGACGGCGAGATCGTGGGCACGCAGAGCATGTCCTACAACGAGACGGGCTTCCAGATCTTCGCCCGCCAGCGCGGGGAGAACCTCTACGCCGAGGACGGATCCCTCGGCTTCTCCCAGGAGACGCTGGAGGAGTGGTTCTCCGTCACCGAGCAGTTGACGGAGAACGGCGGCCAGCCCGGCGCGGCCGAGAGCGTGGAGATCGAGGCGGGCGGCCCCGACCAGTCGGTGCTCTCCACCAACCAGGGCGCGATGGCCCACTTCTGGACCAACCAGCTGGGCGGCATCTCGGCCTCCTCCGGCCGCGACATCGAACTGCTGCGCTACCCGGGCGAGAGCACCGAGGACCGCACCGGCATGTTCTTCAAGCCGGCCATGTTCTACTCCATCTCCGCGGGCACCGAGCACCCGGAGGAGGCGGCGCTGTTCGTGGACTTCCTGCTCAACAGCGAGGAGGCGGCCGAGCTGATCCTGGCCGACCGCGGTCTGCCCGCCAACGTGGACGTGCGCTCCCACATCATCGACTCTCTGCCCGAGGCCGACGCCCGCAGCGCGGTGTTCCTGTCCGAGATCGAGGGCACGATCGTGGACGGCAACCCGCCGCCGCCGATCGGCGCGGGGCAGGTCGTGGACATCACCAAGCGCGTCACCGAGGACCTGACCTTCGGCGAGCTGACCCCGGCCGAGGCCGCGGAGCAGTTCATGTCGGAGGTTGAGGCGGCCACCGGCGAGGCCTGATCCGAGCCGCGTACCCGGCACCACCGTACGGGCGGGCCCGGCGGGAGGAGATCCTCCCGCCGGGCCCGCCCGCGTGTGCGGCCCGCCCGGTGGGGCGTTCCGGCGGCGTCCGTGCGCGGTCGCCCGTTCCTCAGGGTGAGGCGGTGACAGGCGGTTGCTCGGGGTCGGACTCCGGCGGCGCGGGGGCCGGGGGCACGGCGGTCTGGGCGACGAGGGCGCCCGCGACGATGACGGCGGCGCCGACGGCCTGCACGGGGGTGAGCGCCTCACCCAGCAGCACCCAGGCCAGCACGATCGCGGTGACCACCTCCAGGTAGGCGACCGCCCCGGCGACCTGCGGGGACAGCCGCCGGACCGCCGAGATGCCGAGGAAGTAGGCGAGCGCGGTGCACACCAGGCCCAGCCACAGGGCGGCCGCCCAGCCGGGGAAGGAGAACCCGCCGAGCGCGACCGGGTCGGCGAGCATGTGCCAGGGCAGCGTCCAGGGCCGGGCCAGGACGCCCAGCAGCACCGCGGCGACCAGGGAGCCGAAGGCCACCACGGCCAGCGGGTGGGTGTCCTCGCCCATGCTGTCCGAGAGCAGGAAGAAGACGGCCTGCGCCGCGGCGGCGCCCAGCGCCAGCCCGACGCCGACCGCGTCCAGGCGCACGCCCGCCCACACCTCCAGCAGCAGGCCGAGCCCGGCCACGGCCAGGACCACGCCGACCACGGCGGCGGGGGAGACCCGGGTGCGGCGCACCACGCGCAGCCACAGCAGGACCAGGACCGGACCGAGGAACTCGATGAGCAGGGCGATGCCCACGGGGATGCGCGCGATGGAGGCGAAGTACAGGGCCTGGACCCCGGCCATCGGGAAGACGCCGTAGGCCAGGACCAGCAGCGGGCGGCGGCGGGCGGTGCGCCAGTGGGCCAGGGCCACGGGCAACAGCAGCAGCGCCGCACCGGCCACACGCAGCCAGGTGACGTGGAGGGAGTCCATCCCCGCGTCCAGCAGGGGGCGGGCGAAGACGCCCGAACCGCCGAAGGCGAGTGCCGAGGCGAGCGCGAAGGCCAGCCCCGAGCTCCGGTGGCGCGCGGGTGGGACGGACACGGCGGTGCTCCCGGGGGATGGTGGGGACATGGGACCGTTGACGAGCATACGGCCGGGGTCCGGGGGAGTCCTCGGGCGGCGTGCGCCCTTCGGCACCGGATGCTGTGCGCGGGGTGGGGACCACGGCCCTCGCCGACCGCGTCCTCGGCGTCCGGTGCGCGGGTACGGGCCGAGCGGGGAGCGCGCTCCCTACCGGTGGAACCGGCCTCAGCCCTGTGCGGGGGTGAGGTCGATCTGCGCCCAGGCGACGTCGTGCCAGGCGTCGAACTTGCGGCCCACCCGGCGCATGACGCCCACGTCCTCGAAACCCAGGGAGCGGTGCAGGCCCAGACTGGCCTCGTTGGGCAGGGTCATGCACGCGACGGCGGTGCGCATGCCGCGTCCGGCCAGGCGGGGCAGCAGCTCCCGGTACAGGGCACGGCCCGCGCCGGTGCGCCTGCGGCCCATCGCCAGGTAGACGCTGACCTCGCACGACCACCGGTAGGCGTCGCGGGCGCGGAAGGGCCCGCCGTAGGCGTAGCCGACGACCCCGTCGGCGTCCTCCAGCACGATCCAGGCGTGCCGCCGCTGGGCCGCGGCGATCCGCTCGGCCATCTGCTCGGCGGTGGGCGGCTCGTACTCGAAGGTGATCGCGGTGTCGGTCACGTAGGGGGAGTAGATCGCCGCGCACGCCGGGGCGTCCGCGGGGGTCGCGTCGCGGACGGTGAGGGTCGGCATCGAAGTCATGTCGACCATGTTATTCAGTTCTGCTCCCTATAGTGAACGCCATGAGCGACACACTGGGCACGGCCCTGGCTTCGACCCTGCGAGAGCTGCGCCGGGCCCGCGGGCTGAGCGGAGGGGCGCTGGCCGAGCTGTCCGGTGTCTCCCGGGGCATGATCAGCCGGATCGAGAACGGCGAGGCACAGCCCACCGCCTCCCTGCTGGGGCGGATCGCCGCCGCGCTCGGCATCACCCTGTCGGAGCTGATCGCCCGCGCGGAGCAGGGCGACCGCCGCCTGGTCCGCGCGCACGAGCAGCCCGTGTGGACCGACCCCGGGACGGGCTACCGGCGGCGCGCGGTCTCGCCCGCGTCCGGCGGCCCGATCGAACTGGTGGAGGTGGAGCTGCCGCCGGGTGCGCGGGTGGGCTTCCCCGCTCAGGCCTACGCCCTCACCCACCACCAGATCTGGGTGCTGGAGGGCACGCTGGCCTTCCGTGAGGGCGGTGTGGAGCACGTGCTGGAGCGGGGTGACTGCCTGCACCTGGGCCCGCCCGAGCCGTGCGAGTTCCACAACCCGACCGGTGCGGACTGCCGGTACCTGGTGGTCATCTCCCGGCGCGGGGCCTGAGGCGGCGGATGGGCCCGGGAACCACCGCCCGACTCAGGACACCAGCGCTCCGACGAACACCGCGCGCTGGTCGGCCAGCCAGGCCTGGCGGCGGTCCCAGCGCTCCCACCCGCCCGTCCGCTCCAGGTCGCGGGCGAACAGGCCGTCACCGTTCTCGACCCGCTCGGCCACGAAGACGCGGGCGACGGCCGTGTACTCCTCGACCGTCCCCGGCAGGGCGCGGCGGTCCTCGGGGGAGAGCCCGTAGGCGTCGGCGAGGAGGCGCAGCCGGTGCGCGACGTCGCTCCCCTCGTGCGGGGTCCCGGCGGCCGAGACCGGGTCGAGCGCGGGCACCAGGTAGTAGGCCAGTGCCGCCACGTCCCAGACGGGGCGGCCCGGCGCGGCCAGGTCGAAGTCGATCAGGGCCGTGGCCCGGCCGCGGCGGAAGACGGTGTTCTCCAGGCAGGGGTCGTTGTGGCACAGGATGGGACCGCCCTCGGGGTCGGCCATCCCGGTGGAGCCGGTGTTCCAGGCGGCCGAGGCGTCCACGGGCACGCGTGCGGCGGCGTCGTGGTAACGGCGCAGCAGTTCGGCGCACGAGCGCAGGGTGTGTTCGGTGAACGCCCAGTCGGGGAACGGCGGGAGGGCGACGTCCCCCTCCACGAAGGTCAGCTCCTCCCGGCCGTCGTCGCGCAGCCGCAGCGGCACCGGAGCGCCCCTGAATCCGCTCTCGCCCAAGGCGCGCAGGTGGGCGTGGATGGCGGGCGCGGCGGGTGTCGCGGTGCGCACGACGTGGCCGCCGTACCGGAACACCGTGGTCATCATGCCGCCGGCCAGCCGCTTCCCCCTGTTGTCGGTGCCGCTGTCGGTATCGGTCGGATGGGTCATCGCTCTCCTCGGCGTCGAGGACCTGCGGCGGCGGGTCCACTCCGAAACTAGTGCCAGAGACCGTCCCAGGGGAGGCCGCGCCGCGTCACAGGTCGCCCCGGAGCAGGAAAGAGTCCGATCACAGCGGCGGAACCGGGACCGGACACGACCCCCGGGCCAGCGACTCGGCCCCGGCCACCCCGACCAGGGAGGCCGCCACGGCCGCGCGCACCGGCACCAGCGGCTCGGCGCCGTACTCGACGGTGTCGCGGAAGCCCCGCAGCAGGCGCACCGTGCCCTCGGCCCCGCGTTCCACGGGCTCGCCGTCCAGCGACAGCGCGGGCGGGACGCGTTCCTCCTCGTGGGCGTCGCCGTCGGGGCGGGTCCACCCCTCGTGGCGCACGCGCACCGACCAGGCGCGCTCTCCCCGCGCCCGCACCGACTCGGCCAGCCCGCGGGTGCCGCGCACCGACACCCAGCTCCAGTGGCTGTCGGGTTCGCCCTGGAGGAAGCCGTTGCGGGTGACGGCCAGGGCGCCCGTGGACAGGCGCACCACCATGGTGCTGGCCTGGCGCGGTGCGGCCTCGTCCACGGTGAACGCGCTGACCTCCACCGGGTGCGCACCGGTGATCGCCAGGATCGGTGACAGGGAGTGGGTGCAGTAGGCGGTGGGGGCGATGCGCCCGCGCCAGTGGGCGGGGTCGCCGGTCAGCCCGGCGACGCCCTCGGGGGACATGCCGTGCAGGTAGTCGGCCTCGATGAGGCTGATCCGGCCCAGTTCGCCCGCCCGGACGGCCTCGCGGACGAGCAGCACGTGCGGGTGGAGGGTGTAGTTCTCGGCCAGGGAGTAGGTCGCCGACGAGCGGTCGGCCGCCGCGACCAGCGCCCTCGCCTCGGACTCGTCGGCGCACGCGGCGGTCTCGGAGAGCACGTGGACGCCGCGGTCCAGGAAGGCCAGAGCCAGGGGCGCGTGGGCGTCGAAGTCGTTGGCCAGGACCACCCCGTCCAGGTCCTGGTCGAGCAGGTCCCGCCAGCGGTCGGTGAGGGTCGCGCCGGGCAGCCGCTCGCGGGCGGCTGCGTGCAGGGCGGGGTCGCGGTCGCAGGCCGCCACCACGTCCATGCCCAGTCTGGCGGCCCACGCCGCCAGGTGCAGGCCCATCCCCAGTCCCACCACTCCCACGCGCATGGGGGCATCATCGTCCCCCGGGCGGTCGCGGGGCAAAGGGATTACACGGCCCGGGTCAGGGGAGCACCCGTCCCCGGAGGTCCCGGCGGGCACGGGAGCGGACGCGCCGGGGCCCGCGAGGCGGGACCCGCCCCCGGGCGGCGTCACGTACGCGCAACGCGACGGAAACACGCCTCGCGCGGCGGCCGGGGGTCCCCTCCCGGTGACGACTCCGTGCGAGCACGCGCTGACCTGTGGCGACACCGGTTCCCCGGAGGGGGCGGCCGACCGCGGCCACGGAGGATTTATGTTTACATCGAGGTAATACACTCCTCACACAGCCACGATCCGCAGGCGTGAGGACCTCAGGGCCTGGGATCACCACCATGTGTTGCGCCAGCGTGCGCTTGTTCGAGGTTCCCGACACAACGGCGTGTGGGGTGCCCGTTCCACCTGTGCTGAAAGGAACGTTCACCCATGCCCTTCGCCGACGAGGCAGGCCGTGACCACCACCCCGGAGTCCGATCCGCCTACGAGCACGTCGTGCGCCGCAACCCCGACGAGCCGGAGTTCCAGCAGGCGGTGCTGGAGGTCCTGGACGACCTCTCCCCGGCCCTGACCCGGCACCCCGAGTACGCCGAACAGCGCATCCTGGAGCGCCTGTGCGAGCCCGAGCGCCAGGTGGTCTTCCGGGTGCCCTGGCGCGACGACCAGGGCCGGGTGCACGTCAACCGGGGCTTCCGGGTGGAGTTCAACAGCGCGCTGGGCCCCTACAAGGGCGGGCTGCGCTTCCACCCCAGCGTCAACCTCGGCGTGATCAAGTTCCTGGGCTTCGAGCAGATCTTCAAGAACGCCCTGACCGGCATGAACATCGGCGGCGGCAAGGGCGGCAGCGACTTCGACCCCAAGGGCCGCTCCGAGGCGGAGATCGAGCGGTTCTGCCAGTCGTTCATGACCGAGCTGCACCGCCACCTGGGTGAGCACACCGACGTCCCGGCCGGGGACATCGGCGTGGGCGGCCGCGAGATCGGCTACCTGTTCGGCCAGTACCGGCGCCTGGCCAACCGCTGGGAGGCCGGGGTGATCACCGGCAAGGGCCTGGAGTGGGGCGGCTCGCGGGTGCGCACCGAGGCCACCGGGTACGGCAGCGTGCTCTTCACCCAGCGGATGCTGGAGCGGTCGGGCCGCGCTCTGGACGGCCAGCGCGTGGTGGTCTCCGGGTCGGGCAACGTGGCGATCTACTCGGTGGAGAAGGCCCAGCAGCTGGGCGCGAACGTGGTGGCCGTCTCCGACTCCGGCGGCTACGTGGTGGACGACAAGGGCTTGGACCTGGACCTGCTCAAGCAGGTCAAGGAGGTCGAGCGCGCCCGGATCAGCGTCTACGCCGAGCGTCGCGGCGGGGGCGCCCACTACGTCGAGGGCGGCAGCATCTGGGACGTGCCGTGCGACGTGGCGCTGCCCTCGGCCACCCAGAACGAGCTGGACGCCGACGCGGCGCGCACGCTGGTGCGCAACGGCGTGGTGGCGGTGGCGGAGGGCGCGAACATGCCCACCACGCCCGAGGCGGTCAAGGTGCTGCGCGAGGCCGGTGTGCTGTTCGCGCCGGGCAAGGCGGCCAACGCCGGCGGTGTGGCCACCAGCGTGCTGGAGATGCGCCAGAACGCGCGGCGCACGTCGTGGTCCTTCGAGCACGCCGAGGCCGAGCTGGCCGAGACGATGGCGGGCATCCACGACCGCTGCGAGGAGGCGGCCGAGCGCTACGGGGCGCCGGGCGACTACGTGCTGGGCGCCAACGTGGCCGGGTTCGAGCGGGTGGCGGGCGCGATGCTGGCCCAGGGCCTGATCTGACGGTGGGGCGGGGCCTCCCCGGAGGCCCCGCCCCGTCCGGGCCCGGGTGTCACCGACGGTTGGGAGGAAATGGGCGTGTACGTCCGTGAGACCGGCGACGCACACGCCTCTCCTGTCCTGCTGCTGCACGGCGGCGGCGTCTCGGGATGGATGTGGCGTCCGGTGCTGGAGCGGCTCGGGGGCACGGCCCGCGCGATCGTTCCCGACCTTCCCGGCCACGGACGCAGCGCGGACGAGGCGTACCGCTCACACGAGGAGACCGCCCGGGCCGTGGCGGAGGTCCTGGAGGAACGCGCGCCGCGCGGCGCGCTGGTCGCGGGGTTCTCCCTGGGGGCGCAGCTCACGACGCTCCTGGCCGCGACCCGGCCCGACCTCGTCACCGGAGCCGTCGTCGTGAGCGCCCAGGCCAGACCCCTCCGGTTCCCGGGTGCGACCCTGGGCCTGCTCGCCGCGACCGCGCCGCTCGCGCGACAGCGGTGGTTCGCCAGGCTCCAGGCGAAGGAGCTGTTCGTCCCGGGCGAACTCCTGGAGGACTACCTCCGCGACAGCGCCCGCATGAGCCGTGCGACCCTTCTCGCCAGCGTCGGCGAGAACATCCGCTTCACCCTTCCCCCCGGCTGGTCCGGTTTCGGGGGCCCGGCGCTGGTGATGGTCGGGGAACGGGAGCGCGGGCTGATGCGCGATTCCGCGCGCGGCATCCGTGACGCCCTCCCGGGCTGCCGGCTGGCCTCCGTGCCGGGATGCGGTCACGGCATACCCCTCCAACGCCCGGACCTGTTCGCCCGTGTCCTGGCCGCCAGGGTGTGAGCGGCCCGTCCGGGCACGGCTCCGGGGCCGGGGCGCGCATCGGCGCCCCGGCCCCGGAGCCGTCAGGCGGGGACACCCGGGCGTCGGGGCCCGGAGGCGGTCATACGTTCGTCACCACAGGTGGTGGACCTGGGGCCGGACGAGTTCGTCGTAGACCTCGGCCACCCGGGCGCGGACCTCGGGGTCGAGCGGGGCCAGCTCGGCGGCGGAGGCGTTGCCGCGCGCCTGGTCGGCGTTGCGGGCGCCGGGGATGACCACGCTGACCCCTTCCTGGTCCAGGATCCAACGCAGCGCGAACTGGGCCATGGTCACGCCCTCGGGCACCAGCGGGCGCAGGCGCTCCACCGCCTCCAGTCCGGTCGCGTAGTCGATGCCGGAGAAGGTCTCGCCCTTGTCGAAGGCCTGGCCCTCGCGGTTGAAGTTGCGGTGGTCGTCCTCGCCGAAGGCGGTGTCGGCGGTGAACCTGCCCGACAGCAGACCGCTGGCCAGGGGCACGCGGGCGATGATGCCGACCCCGGCCTCGCGGGCGGCGGGCAGCACCCTCTCCAGCGGCTTGTGGCGGAAGGCGTTGAGGATGATCTGCACCGTGGCCACGTTGGGCCGGGCGATCGCGGTCAGGGCCTCGTCCACAGTCTCCACCGACACGCCGTAGGCGCGCATGCGGCCCTCGGCGACCATGGCGTCCAGGTCGTCGAAGACGGCGTCGGTGGCGATGACCCGCGGGGGCGGGCAGTGCAGCTGGACGAGGTCGATCGTGTCCACGCCCAGGTTCTGGCGGGAGCGGTCGTTCCAGGCGCGGAAGTTGTCGGGGTTGTAGTTGTCGGGGGTCTGGTCGGCGCGGCGGCCCATCTTGGTGGCCACGGTGATGCCGGGGCGCTCCTTGAGCAGCTGGCCGACGAGCCGCTCGCTGCGGCCGTCGCCGTAGACGTCGGCGGTGTCGAAGAAGGTGACACCGGCGTCGGCGGCCGCGTGCAGGGCGGCCAGGGCGTCGGTCTCGCTGACCTCGCCCCAGGAGGCTCCGATCTGCCAGGCGCCGAAACCGATGACGCCCACGTTGTTGCCGGTGCGGCCGAGTACGCGTGTTTCCATGGGTGCGATCCTAGGCCCTTGGGAGCGTTCCCATCTGCGTGGACTCCCGCGATCCCGTTCCGCCCCGGCGGCGGGGTTGACCCTGACCCCGGGTCAACCCCGCACCATGGCGGCATGAACACCGAGAGCGCCACGACCAAGACAGACGGAGTCCACGAGCCGCACGGCGGGCGGGGCCGCGGTGAAGAACGAGGCGGACGGGGTGACGGGACGCCGCGGCGCTTCACGGTCCACCACGACGGTGTCACCATCCCGGTGACCCGGGGCGGCCGGGGACGGCCGCTGGTCCTGTGCCCCGGGCTGCACACGACACAGGCCGACCTGCGCGAGCTGGCCGGGCTGCTGCGGCGCGACCACGACGTGGTGACCTTCGACCTCAGGGGGCACGGCCTCGCCTCCGCCGCCGACCGGTACTCCTTCGAGGCCCTCCTCGGCGACCTCGGCGCCGTGCTGGCGGAAGTGGAACGGCTCGACCCGCCCGAGGCACCCGTGCTCGTGGGCTACTCGCTGGGCGCGGACCTGGCCGTGCACCACGCCTCCGAGCACCCCGGCGGCGTCGCCGAACTCGTGCTCCTCGACGGGGCCAACCCGGTGCCCGAACCGTTCGTCACCGAGGCCGACCTGCCGTTCTTCTGCGCGATGTGGCAGGAGCAGGCGGCACGGCAGGAAGCCCAGCGGGGTACCGCGCACCAGGTGCTGCTCACCGCCCAGGAGGTCATCGACCTGAACACGGAGATCGACGAGGTCCGGTCCACGATCCTCGACCGCTACGACAGGATCGACCTGCCCGTCAGCATGGTCGTGTCGACCGCGATGGCCGGTGACAGGGGCGGGGAACACGCGACACGGTTCAACCGGAACTGGCGTGCCGGTGTCGCGCGGCTCGTCCGCGCGCAGCCGCGCATCGCCGTGCACCGGCTCGACGCCGACCACCAGCTCGTCTTCACCCACGCCCCGGAGATCGCCCGTATCATCCGGGGCACACGGGGCACGGGCGGGCGAGCCGAACCCTCGCACACACCCTGACCAGGAGGGATCGGTGCCATGCTGACCATCGGCGAACTGGCGTCGTACGCGGGGGTGACGGTGCGCGCGGTGCGGCACTACCACGCCAAGGGATTGCTGCCCGAGCCCGAACGCGACCGCTCCGGCTACCGCAGGTACGGCGCCGACGCCGTGGTCGAGCTGATCAGGATCAGGACCCTCGCCGGGGCCGGAGTCCCGTTGGCGCGTGTGCGGGAGCTGCTACGGGCCGACGAGGAGGAGTTCGCCGCGGCGGTCGCGGACATCGACGCGCGGCTGCGCGCGGAGATCCGGCAGCGGCAGCGGCACCGCGAGCAGGTCGCCCGGCTCAGAGCGGGGGACGGCCTGGCGCTGCCGCCGGAGGTGGTCGACCACCTCGCCCGGCTGCGGGCGCTCGGGGTGCACGAGCGGATCGTCGGGGCCGAGCGCGAGGGCTGGATCCTGCTGGCCGCGCACTCACCCGAACGGGTCGCGGAGTGGACGGCGCGCAAGCGGGAGCAGCTCGCCGATCCGCGGTTCGTCGACTTCTACCTCGTGCTGGGCCGGGCGCTCGGCCGGAGCGGCGACGACCCGCGGTTGGCCGGGCTGGCCGACGAACTGGCCGACTACCTCACGCGGATGGCCGACGAACGGGGCGAGGACTACGTGGACGACACCGACGTCGAACCGGCGCTCGCCGAGCTGATGGACAGGCTGGTCTTCGACACGGTGCCCCCGGCCCGACGACTGATCGAGCTGCTGAAGGAGCGGGGCTGGTCCGGCTGGACCAGGCTCGAACGCGTGGGCCCCGCGCCGGACGCGGCGCCCCGGAGGGGATGAGACGGGAGGACACGGCAGAAGGGAGCCGCGGCCGCGGCGCTCCGGGGGAGCGCCGGGGCCGAAGGCCACCGGGTTCGGGGGCGACTGGTCCAGGGGCCTCCGGCACGGGCCCACGGGGTTCGGGAACCCCCGGCCTCAGGGGCCGACGACCCGGAGCGCCCGGTGGGACCACCGCCGCGGAGCCGACGGTCCGGAGTCCACGGTACGGGGCCATCGGTCCGAAGACCGCGGGCACGGAAGCCGTCGGTGACGGCGGCGGCCCGGTGTCCTGCGCCTGTAACAGCGGTCATGCCCGGCGTTCACCGTACCGCGACGGATCGTCCCCGGACGTTCACACCGCGTTGCGCGCGGGCGGCTACCTTCGCTGCGTCAGCGTTCCCCCGGCAGAAAGGCACCCCCCGTGTCCCGCTTCGCCGCCCGACCCGCCCTCGCTCTGCTCGGCACGACCCTGCTGGCCCTGACCCCGGTCGTCGCCAACGCACCCGCCGCGTCCGCGGCCACCGCGCCCGAACGCGTGATCCTCTCGCCCACGGCCGACCCCGCCACCTCCCAGACCCTCGCCTGGCGCTCGGACGGCTCCGGACCGCCGGTCATGCAGATCGCCCCCGCCGCCGACCCCGGCCGGGTCACCACGGTCGAGGGCGCCGACACCGGCTCGGCCAGCGGCACCTTCCACGCCGCCACCGCCACCGGTCTGACCCCCGACACCTCCTACCGCTACCGCGTCGGCGACGGCACCGCCTTCAGCCCCTGGCGCACCTTCACCACCGCGGCCTCCGGCGCCGAACCCTTCACCTTCCTGTACTTCGGCGACGTCCAGAACGGCATCTCCACCGGCGGTGCCACGGTGGTGCGGGCCGCCCTGGCCGCCGAACCCGACGCCGAGCTGGTCGTGCACTCCGGCGACCTGGTCGACTCGCCCAACAGCGAGTCGCAGTGGACCGAGTGGTTCGGCGCCTTCGGACCCGAGGCCACCGGTACCGTCAACCACCTCGCCGCCCCCGGCAACCACGAGTACTCGCTGCTCTCCCTGAGCCGGTACTGGAACCCGCAGTTCCCGGGCGCGGGCAACGGGCCCACCAGCGGACGCCACCTGCCCCAGACCGTCTACCACACCGACTACCAGGGCGTGCGCTTCGTCGTCCTCAACTCCAACTACCGCAACGCGGCGCCGCTGAGCGCCGACTCCTGGCTGGACACCCAGCAGCGCTGGCTGGAGGAGGCCCTGGCCACCAACCCCCACCCCTGGACGGTGGTCACCTTCCACCACCCGGTCTTCTCCAACAGCCCCAGCCGCGACAACGGCCCCCTGCGCGACTCCTGGCTCGACACCCTGGAGGAGCACGACGTGGACCTGGTCCTCCAGGGCCACGACCACTCCTACGGCCGGGGCAACCTGACCGCGAACCGCACCGACGACCCCGACGTGCAGACCGGCCCGGTCTACACCGTCGCGGTGACCGGCACCAAGATGTACGACGCCTCCGCCTCCAACTGGACCGACAACGGCGCCGAGGTGCGCGTGCAGCTGACCGACACCTCCACCTTCCAGGCCGTGGAGGTGGACGGCGCCCGTCTGCGCTACACCGCCCGCACCGCCGACGGCGCGGTCGTGGACTCCTTCACCATCGACAAGAGCGACGGCAAGCGCGTGACCGACACGCTCTGAGCCCCGGCGTGGTGCCCCCGGCCCCTCGCCGGGGGCGCCAGGCGTGACGAAGGACCCCGCGCGCCGGTGCGGCCTGGCGTTAGGGTGAGGGCCCGCCACCCCCCGGCCCACGAAGGAACCGCGTTGCCCTCCGCCCCCGTCTCCTCCTCGCCCCCGCCCCGGCTCAGCGTGGCCTTCCACCGCTTCTGGGCGGGCAGCGTGTCCAGCAACCTGGCCGACGGCGTCATGCTCACCGCCCTGCCCATGCTCGCGGCCGCGCTGACCAACGACCCCCTGGCCGTCGCGGGGCTGACGACGGCCCGCTACCTGCCCTGGCTGCTGTTCGGCCTGTTCGCCGGGGTCCTGGCCGACCGCGCGGACCGGGTGCGGATGATGGTCGCCGCCAACCTGGTCCGCGCCGCGGTGATCCTCGTCCTGGCGGTCCTCATCGCCACGGACCAGGCCACCGTCGTACTGCTGTACGCGGTCATGTTCGCGGTGATGACCTGCGAGATCTTCTACGACGTGGCGGCGCGCGTGGTGCTGCCGTCCCTGGCGCGGGGCGCGCTGGACCGGGCCAACGGACGCCTGGTGGGCGGGCGCGAGGTCGCCCAGGAGTTCGTGGGGGCGCCGCTGGGCGGGTTCCTGTTCGTGGTGGCCGCGTTCCTGCCGCTGGCGGTCAACGCCGGAGCCTGGGTCCTGGGAGCCCTGGTGCTGCTCGGCCTGCCCCTGACCGCCCGGGGGCCGGGAGCGGCGCGCTCCCCGGAGCCGTCCGTGCGCGGCGGGCGCGCGGCGGGAGTGCGGTCGGTGCTCTCCGACCTGCTCGAAGGGCTGCGCTTCGTGTGGGGCGATGTGCCGCTGCGGGCGCTGGTGCTGTTCGTCGCGCTGGCCAACCTGGGCGCCGGGGCGCTGGCCGGGGTGTTCGTGCTGGTGGTCCAGGACCACTTCGGGGTGCCCGGGTCCCTGTTCGGGGTGTTCCTGTCGGCGGCGGCGGTGGGGGCGATCGCGGGCGCCGCGCTGGCGGCGCGGGCCGGTGCGCGGTTCGGTCGCTTCCCGGTCCTGGTGGCCGGTTTCCTGGGGCAGGCGCTCCTGAGCCTGGCCTTCGCCTTCGCCCCGAACGCGTGGGTGGCGGCCGCGGCGTGGTCGGTCCTGGCCGGGGCGAGCACGCTGGCTGGTGTGCTGTCGGCGGGCGTGGTGCAGTTGGTGGTGCCCGAGCACCTGATGGGGCGGGTGCTGAGTGTGAAGAAGATGTTGTCCTTCTCGCTGCTCCCGGTGGGCACGCTGCTGGGCGGTGTGCTGGGCCGGGTGGACCTGCGGGCTCCGGCGGTGCTCGGGGCGGTGGTGGTCGCGGTGGCGACGGTGTGGGTGTGGGGCCGCATGCGCGCGCTGTCGGCCCGCGCGGACGAGGCCGAGCGGCTGGCGCGCCGGACCGACTCGGCGCAGGGGTGAGGGACTTCCCCCTCACCGGGGCGCCGCGCCCTCTCGAAGACCCCGCGCGCCGGCGCGGCCTGGCGTTAGGGTGAGGGCCCGCCGCGGCGGGGAACGGCGCCGGTACGGCGGGCGCCCGGAACGCCCTCGGAGCGGCCCTCAGCCGTCGAAGCCGGTCAGCGCGCCCCGGCCGTCGAACCTGGCCACCGACGCCCAGGCGATCTCCCAGCGGTTGCCCTCGGGGTCCGCGACGTACGCCGAGCGCCCTCCCCAGGGGCGCTCCACCGGTTCGGCCACGACCGTGGCACCGGCCCGCACCGCGGCCGCGAAGGCGCTGTCCACCTGCTCGGGGCCGTCCACGTTGCAGGCGAGCGTGATTCCCGACCAGCCGACGGGGCCGGGGGCGCCGTCCGCCGCCTCGGCGGCCAACTCCTCCACCGGGTACAGGGCCAACAGGACGCCGCCCAGGAGGAAGGCCGACCAGCCGTCACCGCTGGCCGGAACCTCCTCCCAGCCCAGGGCCCTGTAGAACCGGCGGAGCCGGGGCAGGTCCCGGGCTCCCAGCGTCACGACGGACAAACGCGCGGGTAGGTCAGACATGCCTGGAGGCTACGCGTTCGGTGCCGGGTGAGGGAAGGACCGGGCGGGCGGAGGCCCCGGCCAAGGGCCTCGGCCCGAAGCGCTCCCGGTAGGCGGAGGGGCTGACCCCGGTGTGGGCGCGCACGCTCGCGCGCAGGTTGGCGGTGCTGCCCAGGCCACTGGCGCGGGCGACCGTCTCCAGCCCCATCCCGCCCGCCTCGATCAGGCGGCAGGCCAGCAGCACCCGCTCGGCGCGCAGCCAGGCCAGCGGGGTCGTGCCCAGCTCGGCCCGGAAGCGACGATGCAGGGTCGCGGGGCTGACCGACGCCCGGGCGGCCAGGTCGGCGACGGTGAGAGGGGAGTCCAGGCGCTCGCGCGCCCAGTCCAGGAGCGGGGACAGGGAGGTGTCGGCTGCCTCGGGTATGGGCCTGGGCACGAACTGGCGCTGCCCGCCCTCGCGGTGGGCGGTGAACACCAGCCGTCTGCTGACGGTGTTGGCGACCCCCTCCCCGTGGTCGCGGCGGATCAGGTGCAACCCCAGGTCCAAGGCGGCGGCGCTGCCCGCCGCGGTGAGCACACGGCCCTCGTCCACGAACAGCACGTCCCGCTCCAGCCGGACGCGGGGGTAGGTCCGGGCGAACAGTTCCTCGAACCGCCAGTGCGTGGCGGCCCGGCGGCCGTCCAGGACCCCGGCCGCCGCCAGGGTGAACGCGCCGCTGCAGAAGCTCACCAGACGGGCGCCGCGCCGGTCCGCCGCGCGCACGGCCTCCACCACCTCCGGGGAGGGCGGCACCTCGGGGTCGGGGCGGTTGGGCACGATGACGGTGTCGGCCTTCGCGACCGCCTCCAGCCCGGCCAGGCCGCCGAGGGTGAACATGCCCCGGTGCACGCGCACCTCGGGCACGGCCGCGCACACCGTCAGGTCGTACCAGGGGCGGTCGATCTCGGGGCGGCGCAGCCCGAACAGCTCCGTGGCCACGCTCATCTCGAAGGGGTTGGAGCCCTCGTCCACGACGAGGGCCACGCGGTGCGAGGATCCTTGCGGCATGTGCGATTCCTAGCACTTCCCCGGGCGGTGCGCCATCGCCAGGATGGCCCTCATGAGCGAACAGCCGATCAGCCTGAACGACGCGCTGGACTCCTTCGAGCAGCTGTGGAGCCCGCGCATCGTCACCCGGGTCAACGACTACGACGTGCGCGTGGCCAAGGTCCGGGGCGAGTACGTGTGGCACGCCCACGACGACACCGACGAGTTCTTCCTGCTTCTGGACGGGGACCTGCGCATCCGGTTGCGCGAACGCGCCGGGGGAGCCGAGCGGGTGGTCACCCTGGAGAGGGGATCGGTCTTCGTGGTGCCGCGCGGGACCGAGCACCGGCCCGAGTCCGACGGCGGGGCCGCCATCCTGCTGTTCGAGCCGACGGGAACGCTGACGGTGGGCGACCGGCACGAGGAGGTGCCCGACCACGTGGACGCCACCACCGGGCACGCCCTGGACGCGGGCTGACGCGGGGGACCGGTCGCACCGGTTCGCACGCGGGGCGCCCCGTAGCGTCGGTCCCGTCCCTCTTCGCCCCGACCCGGGGGCTCCCTCCGGCCAGGAGCCGCCGTGGAGACCCTGTTCGTTCCCCCGGAGCGGGGCCCCGCGCTCCGGGGCGGAACGCGGAGCCGCCAGGAAGGGTCTCGTACCGCGGTCGCTCCGCGCCTCAGGAGCCGTCCCGCAGTTCGGCCAGACGCTCGCCGGTGAAGCGGATGCGGTCGAAGGCGACGGCGCAGCCGTCGCCGGTCGGCGACTGGGCCTCGAACCCGATCCGGGCGGACGCGGCGTCGTCGATGGCGAAGAACCGGATCATCCGCCAGGCCGTGCCGTCCAGGGAGGCGTGGTAGGCGAAGGTCCGGCCGATCCGCGAGACGCGCAGCCACACCGTCCGGCCTTCGACGGTGAAGCCGTTGGCGTCGTCCGAGACGCCCCGGGTGACCACGGAGACGACCATGGGTTCGCGGTCGGGGGAGTACTCGAAGCAGAGCTTGCCCCAGTGGCGGTCATCGATCCACAGGAGCAGCACTCCGGCGTCGAAGGCCGACGCGAAGTCGACGGTGACACGCGCGCTGAACTGGAAGTCGCCTTCCGGGGGGACGCCGAGCAGGGTCTCGGCGTCGAGCGTGGCCGCGGCCTCGACCCGGGGGTCGGTGTCCGGGGAGATGAAGATGTCGCTGCGGGCGGTCGCGGCGGCCGTCACCGCGCCGGTCTCCTTCTCGACCGCCCATGCTTCCTCGGAGGACGGGGAGAGGGCGAAGGGCAGTCCCGGTACGTTCCAGGCGAGGGTCATGACTGCTTCCTCCGGTGTCGTGGTGCCAGGGGGTGGAAGGCCCCAGGCCCCGCCGGACTGCGGGGTGGGGCGGGGTCTTTCGACAGCTGCCGCGGGGGAGCGGACCACGTAAGCCTAGAAGGGGCCGTGCACGCGGCACCACTGGTCGCCCCGCTACGAGGGGGAGCCCGGTTCGTCGGACCCGCCGGGCTCGCAGGGCTTCGCCTACGCCCCTTCTCCGGTGAGCGCTCCGCGCACCATCGCCTCCGCGAGGACGCCGACCCGCTCCCGGTCGAGCAGGTCCGCGGGGAGGGTGACCAGATTGAACAGGGCGCCGGAGTAGAGGTCGACGAGGACGGGAACCGCGTCCTCGGGCACGCCCGTGCCCATCTCGTCGTGCAGTCCGGTGGTGTCGGCGAGCGCGGTGGCGCTCAGCCGGGCCAGGACGGCGGCCAGCGCGGGGCGGCGCCGGGCCTCCAGCCGCAGCTCGAAGACCGCCAGGTACCGGTCGCGCAGTTCGGTCGCCGCGGTCCACAGCGAGTCGGTGAGGATCTGGGCCAGGTCGTGCGCGCTGGTCGTCCTGCACGGCGCCGGGCCCGTCCCCGGCGGTGCGCCCTCCGCCGGGTCGGCGGCGGTGGCGGCCGCCATGTCCGCGAGGTGGAGTTCGAGGACGCGTTCGGCGGCGGCGACGAGCAGGGCCTCGCGGTTGCGGGCGTAGTTCGTGGCGGTCCCGGCCGGGACCCCGGCGCGGGCCTCGACGGCCCGGTGGGTCAACCCGTGCGCCCCCTCCTCGGCGAGCAGGGCGATGGCCGCGTCGGCCAGGGCACGGCGTCGTCGCAGGTTGGCGGGAGGCATGGGGGTCAGTATAGGTCGGCGGCTCCTACCACTACCATCGTATTGAACGGCGGTCGGTCCTCTGCCGAACGCCCGGCGGCGAGGGAGCGGACTGCTATGAGGGAACCGGTGGCGACGGTGGTCGGCGGCGGCATCGCGGGGCTGGCGTCGGCGGTGGCGCTGGCCCGCGAGGGCTGGCGGACCACCGTGCTGGAGCGCCGGTCCGGCGAGGCCGAGGTCGGCGCCGGGGTCGCGATGCTCGGCAACGGCGTCGCCGCGCTGTACGCGCTCGGATTCGATGACGAGCGCGTCGCGCGGATCGGGTACGAGACCACCGCGACGGGCTTCCGGGACGCCCGGGGCCGCGGCCTCCTGCTCATCCCCGACCACCGCCCCGAGGTGCGCGCGGTGGTCACACTGCTGGGCCTGCACCGGCAGCGGCTGCACGCCGCCCTCCGCCGGGCGGCGCAGGAGGCCGGAGCGGAGGTGACCGCGAACGCGCGGGTCACCGGTGTGCGCCCCGGAACACCCGGCGGGGAGCGCGCGGAGGTGCGGTGGCGCGGAGGGGACACCGACCACCGCACGGAGGCCGACCTCGTGGTCGGCGCCGACGGGATGTGGAGCGCGGTACGCGCCGCACTCTTCCCCACGGCCCGCCCCCGCTACAGCGGGAGCACGAGCTGGCGGGCCGTCGTCCCCGACACCGCCCGCGACGGACGTCTCGTCGAGTACTGGGGGCCGGATGGGGAGTTCGGCTCGGTGCGGGTCAGCGCGTCGGAACTGTACTGGTACGGCTACGTCCGCGCCCCGGAAGGAGCCGTCGTCGGCGACGAGCGCGCGGTGGCGCGCGCCCGGTTCTCCCGCTGGGCCCCGCAGATCGGTGAACTCATCGCCGACACCGCTTCCGGTCAGCTCATGCGCCACGACGTCTACCACCTGCCGGGCGGACTGCCCAGCTACGTCCGCGGGCGGGTCGTGATGGTCGGCGACGCCGCTCACGCCGCGCTGCCCACGATGGGGCAGGGAGCGGCCACCGCCCTGGAGGACGGTGCCAGCCTCGGGCGCCTGGTCGGCGGGCGGGCGGCGCACGGCCACGACCTGGGACGGGCCCTGGCGGAGTTCGACGCGGTCCGGCGCCCGCGATGCCGCTCGATGGCCGCGCAGGCCGTCCTCATGGCGCGGTTCGGGGCGGACCTGGGCGGTGGGTGGCGCCAGACGGTGCGCAACTCCGCGCTGCGCCTGGTCCCCGGCGGTGCCGTCGTGCGCGCGGGCTCCTCGGTGGCGCGCTGGACGCCCCCGCCGGCCCCCGGCCCGGCTCCGGACCGCTCCTAGCCCGCTGACGGCGGCACCGCCTTCTGGAGCCGTGTCAACCGTCGTCAGCGGTCCGGCCAGGCGTTGCCGACCGCGGCTCAGGGTCGGGTCTTGGACAGGTCCTGGACGATGGTCCGTTCGGGGACGAAGCGGACGAGGCGTGCGTCGTCGTCAAAATCCTTCAGGTCGGCGGGCCAGGTGGACTCGTCGTCGCCGAGGTAGCGGCGGAGCTTGCGTCTGGAGCGTTCCTCGTCGTAGGGCACGACCTCGGCCTTGCCGCGCATGATGACCTGGAGGAACTCCAACCTCTCCAGGTCACAGGTGTCCACGACCAGCGCGACCCGGGGGTCCTTGGCCAGGAACCGCGACATCCGCGAGTAGGCGCCGGTGATCCACCAGACCGCGCCCTCCTCCCACAGGAACCACACCGGACGCACCGTGGGCGCGCCGGAGGAGTCGGAGACGGCCACTCTGGCGACCAGGGGCCGGGCCAGGAAGGCGTCGACGTCGAAGGGGTGCTCGTGCTGGCTGAAGGTGCTGGGGGTTTCGCTCACAACATCAGGCTAGGCGGCCCGGGGCGGCGGGAGAAGGAGCTTTTCTCAGCTGTGGACAACCCGTCGTGGGGGCGTGCGGTGGCGGATCGGACGGAGCTGCGGCCCGCCAACGGCTGCGGCATAGGCCGGGGTTCGTCGGGACGAGGCGGGTGAGCCGCCGCCTCTCATGAGACCCGGCGCCCCTGTGAGTAGGCGGCACCACCGCGCACGGTGGTGCCGCCCGTTCGCACGGTCGCACACGGTCGATCGGAGCTGCCGCGACCGCGAGAGCCCCCGCCGGACCCGGCTCCGCGCCCAGAGCCCTGATCAGGGGTGAGGGGACCGCCGCAGCTTGGCCAACTCCTCCTCGTCGAAGTCCTCGGAGAAGCCCGGGACGGCCGGGGCGGTCCCGACCTCGGGTGGGGCCAGTTCGGGGTCGTCGTTCTGGAGGGCGAACGCGGGTGCCCAGCGGGCCGCGTGGTCCAGCGCGTCCACCACGGAGTGGAAGTACAGGTGCTGCCCGAAACCGCCGTGGGCGATGTGCATGAAGAAGCTCGTGCCGTCGGCGCCGCTGAACAGCTGGGCGTAGGAGGACGAGCAGGGACCGCCGTACTCGGCGAACGGGCGCCGGTTGAACCCGGCACGGGCGACACAGTCCGTCCAGTCCTCCTCGACGGTCTGGGTGGCGCACGCTTCGTTGACGGGGTCGGGTCCCGGCGCCCACGCGCCGTCCCGGTAGTGCAGTGCGGTGGTGGTCATGGGGGTCATGCTCGCAGGTGGACCCGGTTCATGGGCGGAGTTGGCGGTATTGGCCGGGCCCGGACGACGACCCGACGCGAAGAAGCCCGGTGTGCCCTGTTCCGCCCCGTCCGCCAGGCCTGGAACCGGTGGGGGGCGACCGCTCTGCGCACTCCCTCGGTAGCGTGCGGAGGATGACCCCCCGCGTGACCACTCGCACGGTCCGGGCCGCCGACGCGGACGGGCTCGTACCGCTCTACACGGCGCTGTCGCACCCCGCGACGGCCGCGCAGATACGTAGTCGCCTCGAACGGCTGACCGGTGATCCCACCTACGAACTCTGGGTCGCTGAGGCCGCCGCGGGAGAGCTGCTGGGCTTCGCCGCCGGGCACCTGCTGTTCCCGGTGGAGGACGACACCCCGGCCGCACAGCTCATCGCGCTGGTCACCGCCGAAGGGGCACGAGGGAAGGGCGTGGGCACGGCGCTGTGCGCCGCGTTCGAGACCTGGGCCGTGGAGCGGGGCGCGGCCCGGGCCGTGCTGAACTCCTCGACCGGGCGGACCGGGGCCCACGCCTTCTACACGCGGCGCGGCTACACCGCGTCGGGAGTGCGGTTCTCGAAGCCCCTGTAGCGCCGGGCCCCGTAGTACCGGACACCCGGCCGCCCGGTCCGCAACGGTCTACCGGGGTGTCCGTGACGCGCGGAAGGCGGAGCGGTAGGCGAGCGGGCTCACGCCGACGGTCCGGTGGAAGTGACGCCGCAGTGTGGTGGCGGTACCCATGCCGCAGCGGGCGGCGATCTGCTCGACGGTGGCGTCGGTGCTCTCCAGGAGTTCCTGGGCCAGGTGGACGCGCTGGCGGTGCAGCCACACGAGCGGGGTCGTCCCGGTTTCGGCCCGCACGCGCCGGACGAGCTGACGGGAGCTCAGACCGGCCCGCCGGGCCAGGTCCTCCACGGTCAGGGGCCGGTCGAGGCGGGCGCGAGCCCACTCCAGGGCCTCTCCCAGGCTGTCGGGAGCGCGGGGGGCGGCCGGTGGGGCGATGAACTGGGCCTGTCCGCCCGGGCGGTGGGCCGGTGCGACGAGTCTGCGGGCGAGACCACTGGCCGCCGCGGCTCCGTGGTCGCCGCGCACCAGGTGCAGGCACAGGTCCAGCGCCGCTGTCTTCCCCGCCGAGGTGAGGACCCGCCCGGCGTCGGTGTAGAGGACGTCGGCACGCACGTCGACGAGCGGATGGCGCCGGGCCAGCGCGTCGGCGTGCATCCAGTGCGTGGTGGCGGCCCGGCCGTCGAGCAGGCCGGCGGCGGCGAGCACGAAGGCACCGGTGCACAGGGACGCGATCCGGCTTCCGGTGCGGTGGGCCTCGTGCAGGGTAGCCAGGAACGCGGGCTCGGGACGGGCCTCGGGGACGTGGGAGGCGGGCACGATCACGGTGTCGGCCCCGGGCAGGTCCTCGAACCGGTGCGCGGGGACTCCCGGCAGGAGGGGAGAGGCCGCGCCATCGGCGGTGTGCGCGGTCAGGCGGTACCAGTCGCCGCCGGGGGACAGGTCGGAGCGGTCGACTCCGAAGACCTCCGCGGCGATCGCGAGCTCGTAGGGCATCGTGTGTTCGTGTACGGCGATCGCGACCGTGTGCATGTCGCGAATTGTACGCAGGGCGTCGGATCGGACACTGGTCCGGTGCGGGTCCGCTGCACGAGGATGGCCGTCATGGAGCGAATCTCTTTGACGGGTCCGCGTGCGCGCGGACGTGTACTGGTCTACGGCGCCTACGGTCACACCGGGCGGTTCGTGGTCGCCGAACTGGTGCGCCGTGGTCTGGAGCCGGTGCTGTCGGGGAGGAACGCGCACGCCCTCGCCGCCGTGGGCCGCGGTTACCCCGGTCTGGAGGTGCGCCTGGCCGACGTCGGGGACCCGGCGGCGCTGGAGGATGCGGTCAGGGGCGTGGCGGCGGTGGTCAACTGCGCCGGGCCTTTCCTGGACACCGCGGGGCCGTTGGCTGCCGCCGCGGTCCGGGCCGGAGCCCACTACCTGGACGTGACCGCCGAACAGCCCTCGGTGCAGGCCACCTACCGCGCGCACGGCGAGGACGCAGCCGCGGCGGGTGTGGTGGTCCTGCCCGCGATGGCCTTCTACGGGGGCCTCGCCGACCTGTTGGCCTCCGCCGCGGTCGGCGGACGAGGGGGCGGGGTGGAGGAGGTCACGGTCGCCATGGGGCTGGACCGGTGGTGGCCCACCGAGGGGACGAGGCTCACCGGGAGCCGCAACACCGCTCCCCGCCTGGTGGTCGCCGACGGGAAGCTGGTGCCGGTCGGCGCGTCGGCGCCGCCGCGCGTCTGGGACTTCCCCGCTCCCCTGGGGCGGCAGAAGGTCGTGCGACTCCCGTTCTCGGAGGTCGTCACGATGCACCGTCACCTGGGCGCGGAGCGGATCGACTCCTATCTGAGCGAGGCGCCCCTGGCCGAGTTGCGCGATCCGGCCACCTCCGGACCCGAGGCCGTCGACGGGAGCGGGAGGTCCGCCCAGAGGTTCGCGGTGGACGTGCGGGTCCTGGCCGACGGGGTCGAGCACCGGGCCGTCGCCAGCGGCCGGGACATCTACGCGGTGACCGCGCCTCTGGTGGCGGAGGCGGTGACGTGTGTGCTGGACGGCCGTGTCCGCGCCACCGGGGCCCTCGCCCCCGGGCAGGCGTTCGACGCCGCGGACTTCCTGGATGCGCTGTCCCCCTGGGCGCTGACGGTGGAGCTGCCCGGGGACGCGCGGCGGGAGCCGGAGCGGGCGACGAAAACCCGGTGACGGCGGGGGAGCGGTCGGCCACAATGGCCCGATGGTCGACCGACACTTCTCCCAGCCGGACCTGGCCGAGCTCTACGACTACTTCAACCCCTGGCGGGGCTCGCCCCAGGACGACTTCTACCTCGACCTGGTCATGGACGCCCGCCGCGTCCTGGACGTGGGCTGCGGGACGGGCAAGCTCCAGCGGGTGGCGCGCGAGCGCGGCCACACCGGGCGCCTGGTCGGCCTGGACCCGGCCGACGCGATGCTGGAGGTCGGGCGGCGCGAGCGCGACGACGTCGAGTGGACCCTGGGCGAACTGCCCGCACAAGCCTTCGAGGGCGAGTTCGACCTGGTCGTCATGTCCGGCCACGCCTTCCAGGCGTTCCTCACCGACGACGAGGTGCGGGAGTTCCTGGCGGCGGTGCGCCGCGCCCTGACCGACGACGGACGGTTCGTGTTCGAGACCCGCAACCCGGCCGCGCGGGGCTGGGAGGCGTGGACCCCCGACCGTGTGCGCACCGTGGACGGCCCCGGAGGGCGCAGGGCCACCTGCGTCCACCGGCTGGAGAGCGTGGAGGGCGACCTGGTCACCTTCACCTCCGGCTACCGCGTCGAGGACTGGGGCGGGCCCCGGAGCAGTCGCAGCACGCTGCGCTTCCTGGACGCCGAGGCCCTGAACGGCTTCCTGGCCGAGGCCGGATTCGACGTGAGCGCGCAGTACGGCTACTGGGACCGCGGTCCGCTCACCGACGCGAGCGCGGAGATCATCACCTTCGCCCGGCCTCGGTGACCGGCGTCCGTCCGGGAAACCTCTGTCGCGAATCCCCGACACCTGAATCACTTTCTGCCGCATAATGTGAGTCATGGAAACCAGGAAGAGGAAGTCCGTGCCGGTGCGGGCGAACGCCGCCTGCATAGCTGAGCGGATCCAACACCCCGAGACTCCCGAGCGCCGCGCCGTCTCCGGTCTCGTCGGCGGACTGCCCGAAGGCGAACTGTCCGAGAGCGCGGCCCTGGCAGCTCTGCTGGAGGCCGGCCGGACCGCTGTCGCCCAGGAGGTCCTGGCCCAGGAGTACGCGGCCATGGCCCAGGAGGACACCAGAGAGGACAGGGAGGCCAGAGCGGCCATGCGCGGTCGTGTCAGCCGCCGCCAGCAGGCCGACTGATGGCGGCACTGGTTCCGGTGCGAGGCCGGGTCTACGCCGCCGACATCGGCTTCGGGCGCAAACCCTGGGTGGTGGTGTCCAACAACCACCGCAACCGGGCGTTGGGAGACTGCCTGGCAGTACGGCTGACCACGACACTGCGTACTCCCACCACCACGATCGTGGCGCTGGGGCCCGCCGACCGTCCCTTCGTCGGGCGGGTCATGTGTGACGACATCACCCTGCTGGACGGCGAGGACCTCATCGAGGACCAGGGAGCGCTCAGCTTCGCGACCATGACCTGTGTGGCGAACGGGCTCCGGGCAGCGCTGGGCCTGTGAGTCGCCCAACACGCCACAGCACCGCTCGTCCGGTGGCTGTGGCGGGTGGTGGCCGCCTCCCCGGTCGTGCTCTGACCCCGGCTGCGCCGGTCGCCCGTTTCCGGAGGACCGACGGGGCGACCGGCGGGCTCACCCGCGCGGGCCGAGGCTGGCCTGGAGCCCGTCCAGCAGGGCGTTGAGCCCGAAAAGGAAGGTCTCCCACGCCTCCTGTTCCAGGTAGGGCTCGTCCTGGTTATCGTTGCTGAACGCCCCCTGTTCCGACATCAGGGTCAGCACGGGGAAGCGCCGGTCGAAGTCCGGGGCGACCCGGTCCAGCTGCGCGGAGCGTTCGTACCACCAGGCGTCCTCGGCCACACCCGTGACCTCCGGGGCGCGGCGCGACTCCGAGGCGATCTGCACGGGTCCGCGCACGAGGGTGAACAGGTTGCCGTAGGCGCTGCGGATCTGCGTGGGGCCCAGCCCGGCGCGGTGCAGAACCACGGCCAGCGACTCGAACAGCCGGTACTCGTTGGGGCCCAGCACCGGCCGGGCCTGGGAGACCTCCAGGGTCCAGGGGTGGCTCAGGTAGAAGTCCCACAGCCGGGTGGCCCAGGATGTCGTAGCCGTGCGCCAGTCTGGTTCGGCGTCGGCCTCGGCGGCGTCGGCCAGTTCCGCGAAGACGTGGTCGTACATCAGCTCCACGAGTTCGTTCTTGCTGGCCACGTAGGTGTACAGCGACATGGCGGTGCGCCCCAGGCGCTGGCCCACCGCGCGCATGGACAGCGCCTGCATCCCCTCGGCGTCGGCGAGGGCGATGGCGGTCTCCACCACCAGGTCCACGCTGAGTTCGGGCTTGGGGCCGGGGGCCGTGCGGGCGCCGTCCCCGTCGCGCGACCTCCACAGCAGCTCCATGGTGCGACGGGCGTCACCCTGCCCGGCGTAGACCACCACTTGCATCTCCTTACGCCATAAACTAACGTTCTCCAGCCATCAGCTTACGCCATAAGGACTCCTGAGGAGCAGTGTGTCTTCCCACCCCACCACAGCGGACACCCACGACACCATCCAGGTCCGGGGAGCCCGGGAGAACAACCTCGCCGACGTTTCGGTGGACATCCCCAAACGGAGGCTGAGCGTCTTCACCGGCCTGTCCGGCTCGGGCAAGTCCTCCCTGGTCTTCGGAACGATCGCCGCCGAGTCCCAGCGCCTGATCAACGAGACCTACACGACCTTCGTCCAGTCGTTCATGCCCACGATGGGGCGGCCCGACGTGGACAGCCTGCGCAACCTCAGCGCGGCGATCATCGTGGACCAGGAGCGGATGGGCGCCAACTCCCGCTCCACCGTCGGCACCGCCACCGACGCCGCCGCCATGCTGCGGATCGTCTTCAGCCGGGTCGGCACCCCGCGTCTGGAACCCTCCAGCGCCTTCAGCTTCAACAACTCCGAGGGCATGTGCGGTGAGTGCGAGGGCCTGGGGCGCACCAACCAGATCGACGTGGACGAACTCGTCGACCGCGACCTGTCCCTGAACGAGGGCGCGATCACCGTCCCCGGCTACGGGGTGGGCAGCTGGTACTGGCAGGTGTTCGTCAACTCGGGCCTGCTGGACGCCGACAAGAAGGTGGCCGACTACACCGACCAGGAGCGCCACACCCTGCTGTACCTGCCCGTCACCAAGGTCAAGGTGGGCGCCAACTCCTTCTCCTACGAGGGGCTGGTCCCCAAGATCAGGCGCACCTACCTGGCCAAGGACCGCGAGAAGATGCAGACGGCCGTGCGCGCCTTCGCCGACCGCGCGGTCACCTTCTCCACCTGCCCCGAGTGCGAGGGCGCCCGCCTCAACGCCCGGGCCCGGGCGGTCAGGGTCGCCGGGCGCACCATCACCGAGTGCTCGGCCATGCAGGTGGATGAGCTGGCCGGGTTCGTGCGTTCCCTGGACGAGCCCTCGGTCAAGCCCCTGCTGGACAACCTCGGCCACACCCTGGAGTCCCTGGTGCAGGTGGGGCTGGGCTACCTGAGCCTGGACCGGGAGTCGGGCACGCTCTCGGGCGGCGAGGCGCAGCGGGTCAAGATGGTGCGCCACCTGGGCTCCAGCCTCAGCGACGTCACCTACGTCTTCGACGAGCCGACCACCGGCCTGCACCCGCACGACATCGAGCGGATGAACAACCTGCTGCTGAGCCTGCGCGACAAGGGCAACACGGTGCTGGTGGTCGAGCACAAACCCGAGACGATCGCCATCGCCGACCACGTGGTGGACCTGGGGCCCGGCGCCGGGCCCTCGGGAGGACGCGTCACCTACACCGGTGACGTGGCCGGACTGCGGGCCTCGGGCACGCTCACCGGCGACCACCTGGACCACCGGGCCACCCTGCGCGAGCGGGTGCGCACGCCCCGGGGGCACATCTCCATCACCGGCGCGAACTCGCACAATCTGAAGGACGTCAGCGTGGACATCCCGACCGGGGTGCTCACGGTGGTCACCGGCGTGGCGGGCTCGGGCAAGAGCTCGCTCATCCACGGCGCGCTGCCCGGGCGCGAGGACGTGGTGGTGGTCGACCAGTCGGCGATCAAGGGGTCGCGGCGCTCCAACCCGGCCACCTACACCGGGCTGCTGGACCCGATTCGCACCGCCTTCGCCCGCGCCAACAACGTCAAGGCCTCGCTGTTCAGCGCCAACTCCGAGGGCGCCTGCCCCGAGTGCAAGGGCGCCGGGGTCATCTACACCGACCTGGCGATGATGGCCGGGGTCTCCTCGCCGTGCGAGCACTGCGAGGGCAAGCGGTTCCGGGCCGAGGTGCTCACGCACAAGCTGCGCGGTAAGGACATCAGCGAGGTGCTGGCGATGTCGGTGGTGGAGGCGCGCGAGTTCTTCTCCGGCGGCAACGCCCGCACGATCCTGGACCGGCTGCACGACGTGGGCCTGGGCTACCTGGGCCTGGGCCAGCCGCTGACCACCCTGTCGGGCGGTGAGCGCCAGCGCCTGAAGCTGGCCATCAACATGGCCCGCGACGGGGCGGTGTACGTGATGGACGAGCCGACCACCGGCCTGCACCTGGCCGACGTGGACCGGCTGCTGGCGCTGCTGGACCGGTTGGTGGACGACGGCAACACGGTGGTGGTGATCGAGCACCACCAGGCGGTGATGGCGCACGCCGACCACGTCATCGACCTGGGGCCGGGTGCCGGGCACGACGGCGGCCGGATCGTGTTCGAGGGCAGCCCCGCCCAGCTGGTGAAGGAGGGCGACACCCTCACCGCCCGCCACCTGCGGGCCTACCTGGAGCGCTGACCGATGTTCTCCGGGAGGACCTGAGCGGCGGGTACGCGCGCCGAAGGCCCTCGCGTGCGGCGGGGACAGCCGGGCACTGCCCCCGTGTCCGTCCCGGCGCAGCCGGTGCCGGGACGGACGCACCGTGCCCCCCGACCGGCCGGCGGACTCGGTGGTCCCCGACAGGACCGGGCGACTCCAGTCCCCTCGGATCTCCGACCCGGAAACGGTCGCACCGGCGGGGGTGGCGCGGCCCGCGTCCGTGCCGCTCCCGCCTCGGGAACGGAGACGGCCTGGCAGCGGCCGGACGTGGTGGCCCGGCTCCGTCGCCCACGCCCTAGGCTGAGCCGGTGAGCGAACCGATCATCGTGGCCCGTGCCGTGGACGTGGAACTGGGCGGTGTCCCGGTCCTGCGCGGAGTCGACCTCACGGTCGCGCCCGGGGAGGTGGTCGCGGTGCTCGGCGCCAACGGCGTCGGCAAGACCACCCTGCTGCGTTGCCTCGCGGGGCTCCAGCGGACCGCGGGCGAGGTCAGCGTGCTGGGCCGACCCCCCGTGGACGAACCCGGGTTCTGGCGCGAGGTCGCCCTGGTCGGCGACGAACCCACCTGGTACCCGGGACTGACCGTGCGCGAGCACCTGGGGCTGACGAGGGCCGTACACGGCCCCGGACGGCTGGAGGTGGCGGCGGCCGTGGAGCTGTTCGAGCTGTCCGGCTGCGCGGACCGGGCCCCGTCCTCGCTGTCGACCGGGCAGCGCCAGCGGCTGTCCCTGGCCATGGCGCTGCTGCGGCCGAGCCGGTTGCTGCTGTTGGACGAACCCGAACGCGGACTCGACGCCGCCTTCCGCGGACGGCTCGCGGAACTGCTCACCGAGTACGCCGCGAACGGCGGCACGGTGGTGATGGTGACGCACGACCCGCGGTTCGCCGAGGACGCCCGCCACGTCGCCCTGGAGGCCGCCGCGTGAACGGGACCACGCGGACACAAGGGGCGCGGACGGGAGCGACACAGGTCCGGGCGTTCGTGCGGGCCCGCAACCGCCGACACC
This sequence comes from Nocardiopsis sp. CNS-639, assembly GCF_000381685.1. Classification (NCBI taxonomy): domain Bacteria; kingdom Bacillati; phylum Actinomycetota; class Actinomycetes; order Streptosporangiales; family Nocardiopsidaceae; genus Nocardiopsis; species Nocardiopsis sp. CNS-639. Next base: position 232,443 of record NZ_KB906855.1, on the reverse strand, counting down.
GCAGCTGGTCCGACCGCTACGTCATCCTGTTGGCCCTGGGGCTGCTGGTGGTGACGGTGTCCCCGGTGATCGGACGCGCGGTGGCGACCGTGCCCGACGCGATCGATCCGGCGCGTGCGGGCGCGGGCCTGGCGCTGGTCGCGCTGCTGCTGGCGGCCTCCCTGAGGCTGGCGCGCGCGGTCGGGCCGGTGGCGGTGTCGGCGGCGGACGCGGCGTGGCTGGTGCTCTCGCCGTTGCCGCGCCGCGGGGTGCTGGCCCCTGCCCTGCTGGTCCTGGCAGTGGTGTCCGCCGCGGTCGGCGCGGTGTTCGGCCTGGCGCTGCTGAGCGCACTCGGCGCCCCCGACGCCCTGGCGCTCCGGCTGCTGGCGTCCGTGGTCCTGGCCGTGTCGTGGACGGTGGGCGGGGCGGCGACGGCCGTGCTGGCGCAGGCGTCGCAGCCCTGGGACGACCGGCTGACCGCGCTGCTCGTCGCCCTCGTCGTCGCGGCGGCCGCCGCGACGGTGATGAGCGCGGGCCCGGGGCGCGGGGTGCTCGTGGGCATCGCGTCGGCTCCCGTGTCGGCGTGGGGCGCGGCGGCGTGCGCTTCGGCCGGGGCCGCCGCCGCGCTGGCGTGGCGGGCCTGGCGGGCCCTGGCGCGCATCCCGGCCCGCGCTGTCCTGGAGGCCTCGTCCAGGGCGGAACTCGCGGTCGGCGCGCTCCTGGTCATGGACCCGGGTTCGCTGTCCTGGATCGCCGAGGACGCGCACTGGCGCTCACGCGTGCTGCGCTCGCGCGCGTGGCCGTCGCGCCTGCGCGGAGCGGCGGCGGTGGCCTGGCTGGACTGGCGGCGGCTGGCGCGACGGCCGGGGCTCCTGGCGCTGGTGGCGGCGGCGACCGTCCTGCCCGTGCTGGCCGCGCGGGCGGGCGCCGGGGAGACGGGCGCGCTGGTCGTCCTCGCCGCGGGCGCTCTGGCGGTCGCGGCGACGGGCACCGCAGGGGCGCGCCGGGACGCCGGGGACGCGGCGCTGGCGCGGTTGCTGGGCACCGGTCCGCGCGCGCTCATGGCGGCGCGGGCGGTGCTGCCCGCCCTGCTCGGCGGCCTGTGGCTGACCCTCGCACTGGCCGGGCTGGGCCTCGCGGGCTCCGGGGGACTCTTGTGGCCGCTGGGGTTGCTGTGCGCTCCGGCGCTGGCGGCGGGGGCACTGAGATTGGCGCGGCGCCGACCCGTCGAGCACACGATGCCCATCGTGGACACGCCCCTGGGCCCGGTGCCGCTGGGGCCGGTGGTGTGGGCGCTGACCGGCGCCGACATCGCCGTGCTCGGGTGCCTGCCCGCGCTCCTGGCGTTCGCCACCGGGGTGACCGGGCCGCTGCTCGCGGCGCAGGCGGTGTGGGGCACGGCGGTGCTGGCGGCCTACTGCGCCGCCCCGAGGCGCGGGTAGACACGCGTACCGGAGAAGGCGGTCGGGTCCCGCTGAGGCGCAGTCCCCGGACGCGGGGGAGAGATGCGGGATCGGGGCACGCGCGGCCTGCCGCGCCGTCCAGAGACGTGCGTAGGGGCCAGTCCGCTGTGTACGCCTTTCGTCACCGGCCTCAGACGCGGATGGAGGCGCGAGAGCAAGACACAGGCCGCCTGCTGCGGATGCGGACGGGGCAGGGCCGGGCGCAGACCACCTTCTCGCCGCCCCAGGCTCGGAGGGGGACGCGGGACCGGGGCACGCGCGGCCTGCTGTGCCGCCCCGGGGCGCGCGGGGGAACGTGGTCGGGTCGTGGGAGCGGGGCCGTTCCCCTCGCGGTCGGCCGCTCAGGGTTCGGGTTCCTCGCCGTCCGGCTCGGCCGGGTCCGCCGCGCCGGCCGACAGCAGCCTTCGCGCCAGCACGCGGCAGCGTCCCGCCAGCTCCGGCGGGTCGAGCACCTCGAAGTCGTGGCCCAACAGGAGCACGTGCATGAGCACGAAGTCGAGGTCGTGGCCGCCGCTGACCACCTCGCAGCGCCCGTCGCCCCGGCCCCGCACGACCGCCGCCGACGCGGGGATCTGCGCGCGCACCGTCTCGGCCGACGCGTGTACGAGGAAGCGCGCCCGGCGCGGGTAGACCCGGCTGGCCACGCCCTCCTGCACGTACGCCGCCGCGTCGGGGGCCGCACGGGGGTGGAAGCGCCAGGTCCGCGCGACCACGGCGGTCATCCGGTCCACGCGGAAGTTGCGCCAGTCGTCGCGGTCCAGGTCGTAGGCGAGCAGGTACCAGCGCCGTTCGGAGGCGACCAGGCGGTGGGGCTCGACCCGCCGCCGTCGCACCCCGCTCCCGGACGGATAGTCGAAACCGGCCTCGACCTCGTCGCGGCAGGCCCGGGCCAGCGTCATGAGCACCTCGGGATCGACCGGCACGCGGCCCGGGCCGAAGGACTCCACCGAACCGGAGAGCGCGCGCACCTCGTCGCGCAACCGGGTGGGCAGCACCCGGTCGAGCTTGGTCAGCGCCCGCAGCGCGGCGTCGCCCGCGCCGCCTTCCGCACCGTCCGCGCCGCCCGCGCCGGCGAGCAGCGAGACCACGGTGGCGATCGCCTCCTCGTCGTCCAGCAGCAGCGGCGGCAGATCCTTGCCCGGACCGAGCTGGTAGCCCCCGCCGACCCCCTGACTGGCGTGTACCGGATAGCCGAGCGCGCGCAGGCGGTCGACGTCGCGCCGCACCGTGCGCGGCGTGACCCCGAGCCGGTCGGCGAGTTCGGGGCCGGTCCAGACCCGGCGCCGCTGCAACAGTCCGAGCAGCGTGAGCACCCGTTCCGTCGTACCGCGTTCGTCTGCGCCTGCCGTGTCCATGCGGTCCACACTGTCAGAGATAGCGGACCGATTCCGTCCGCCAGTGGTGCCAGAGTGGCCGCATGGACACCACAGAACCCGACTGGAACCAGACCCTGCGCGAGCAGTGGGAGTTCCACTGGAACCACCACATCCGGCCCCGCCTGGAGGGCCTCACCGACGACGAGTACTTCTGGTCACCGGTGCCGGACTGCTGGAGCGTGTGGCCGCGCGGCGGTTCGACGGCGCCCGTGCAGGCGGGTTCGGGGGACTTCACGATCGACTTCGCCTTCCCGGAGCCGGACCCCGCGCCCTTCACCACGATCGCCTGGCGGCTCGGCCACGTCATCGTCGGCGTGCTCGCCATGCGCAACGCGTCGCACTTCGGCGCACCGGCGGCCTCGTACGAGACGTGGGAGTACGCCGGAAACGCGTCCGACGCGCTCGACCAGCTCCAGACCCAGGTCGACGTGTGGCTCGCCGGGGTGCGCGGCCTGGACGCGGCCGCGCTGCGGACCCCGGTCGGCGCGAAGGAGCCCTACCCCGAGGCGCCCATGGCGGACCTGGTGCTGCACATCCACCGCGAGCTGATCCATCATCTGTCCGAGGTCTGCCTGCTGCGCGACCTCCACCTGCACACGGCGGCAGCCGCGAACGGAGCGAACCGATGAGCCTCGACGTCCAGATCACCTTCGACACACACGATCCCCGGGCGCTGTCGTCCTTCTGGCGCGACGTGCTGGGCTACGTCCACCCCGGGCCGCCCGGGGCCGACCTGCCCGAGGGCGCCGATCCGCTGGCCGCGTGGGACGCCTTCCTGGAGCAGGTGGGCGTGCCCGAGGACCAGCGCAACACGAGGTCGGCCATCGAGGACCCCGAGGGGCGCGGCCCCCGGCTGTTCTTCCAGCGGGTGCCGGAGGACAAGGTGGTCAAGAACCGCCTCCACCTCGACGTGCGCGTGGCGCCCGGGCTGCTGGGGGAGGAGCGGATGGCGGCGCTGGAGGCCGAGTGCGCGCGGCTTCTGGCGCTGGGGGCGACGCGGGTGCGCCGCCACGAGCCGGAGCCGCCCATGGAGACCGGCTTCATCGTGATGGCCGACCCCGAGGGCAACGAGTTCTGCCTGGACTGAGGCCCTCCGACCGTGGTGCCCGTGTCCCTACGGGGGCGCGGGCACCCTTGTGTGTCCCCGCGGTGTTATCCGCACGCCGCACGGGAGGCCACGGGGCTGACACCAGCGGGTGACGTGCCAGGCAGTGCCGTCCGTGGTGCGCTCGTCGCCGTGCACGCCCCGGAGGGGGGAACAGGGGCGGGCCCCGGAAGGGGTGGGTGGCGGTCCGGGGTCGGGTCAGGGACATCCCCGATAGCTTCCTGACCGTGCGTGCTAGATTCTGGCCATGCGGTCAAAAAACGAACCAGGCGGACAGAAGCGGTCCTTCATCGAGGAGGCCCGCAGAGCGCAGATCACCGCGGCGGCGGTCGAGACCATCGCCGAGGTGGGCTACCCCAACGCCTCCCTGGCGCGGATCGCGCGCACGGCCGGGATCAGCAAGGGCGTGATCTCCTACCACTTCGCCGGAAAGGACGAGCTCATGGACCAGGTGGTGACCGACGTCTACACCGAGATCGCCGAGTCCGTCTTGCCCGGGATGCTGGAGCAGACCAACGCCGCCGACATGCTGCGGGCCCACGTGCGCGGCGTGGCCGAGTACGCGCTGTCCCACCCCGAGCGCATGGCCACGCTGGCGCAGATCTTCACCCACGCGCGCAAGGCGGACGGCTCCCCGCGCTACGGGGCGGCGGAGTCCGACGTGCTCTACGAGTCCCTGGAGGGCCTGTACCGGTCCGGACAGGAGAGCGGCGAGTTCCGCGACTTCGACGTGCGGGTGATGGCGGTGACCCAGCAGACGGCTATCGACGCGATGTTCGCCTACTGGAGCGTCCATCCCGGCCACGACCTCATGGCGCACGCCCGCGAGCTGGGCGAACTGCTCGTGCGCGCCACCCGCGCCGACCGCTCCCCACCCCCGAACGACTGACGAGGACACCATGACTCAGCACGCCAGCCCACCCCTCCTCCCGGACCCCGCGCCGCCCGCGCGCGGGCGCCTGCACCACGTCGACAACCTGCGGGTCGCGCTGACCGTGCTGGTCGTCCTGCACCACGTCGCGCTCACCTACGGCAACATCCCGGTGTGGTTCTACCTCGAACCGGCCCAGGACCCCTCCGGCGGCCTTCTGGACCTGTTCGTCTTCCTCAACCAGACCTACTTCATGGGACTGTTCTTCCTGCTCGCGGGCTACTTCGTGCCCGGAGCGGCCGACCGCCGGGGCGGGCGCGGGCTGGTCCGTGAGCGCCTGGTGCGCCTGGGGGCGCCCTTCCTGCTGTTCGTGCTGCTGGTCCGCCCGTTCCTGATGATCCCCAACTACGGTCCCGCCGTCGAGATGTTCGCGGCCGAGGGCGGCGAGCTGCCGTTCTGGCTGTTCCTGATCGTGACCTACGACCCCGGGCCCATGTGGTTCGTGGAGGTCCTGCTGGTCATGACCCTGGCCTACGTGGCCGTGCGGAGCCTGCGCGAGCGCCGCGCCCGGCAGACGGGCGCGGCGGTCGAGCCCCCCGCGCGGCCCGCCGACACCGCTCCGCTGCGCTGGGCCGTGCCCGTCGCGGCCCTCACCCTGGGCCTGGCACTGGTCACCTTCGCCTGGCGCTACCTGGCCCCGGCCCCGTACTGGCCGATCGTGGGGCTGCCCAGCCCCGGCTTCCTGCCCCAGTACGTCACCCTGTTCGTCCTGGGCGTGCTGGCCTACCGGGGCAACTGGCTGGTCCGGCTGCCCGGCGCCGCCGGGTGGTGGGGCGCGGCCCTGGCCCTGACGGGTCTGGCGGCGGGAGCGGCGGTCACGGTCCTGCTGGGCGAGATCACGCCCGCGTCGGGCACCTGGCAGGCGCTGGCGCAGATCACCTCCGAGTCCGTCCTGGCCACGGGCGCGATACTCATGCTGTTGGTGGGCTTCCGGCGCTTCGCCAGCGGGAGCAACCGCCTCACGCGCTGGTTGTCCGACAACGCCTTCGCCGTGTACGTCCTGCACCCGCTGGTGCTGGTGGGGCTGGGTGTGGCCCTGAGCGGTTGGGAGGCCGGCGCGCTCGTGAAGTTCCTCGGCATGGGAGCGCTCGCGGTTCCGGCCTGCTGGGCGCTCGCCACCGCCGTGCGGGCGGTTCCCGGAGCGCGTCGGATCCTGTGAGGGACCGGTCGGGACCCGTCTCCGCGAAAACCGGAGACGGGTCCCGACCCGCGTGTGCGCCGGGCTAGGGTCGGAACGCGACCGACACGAAGGGACCGTGGTGACCAGCCAGAAGGAACGCATGCTCGCCGGTGAGCTCTACCAGGCGGACGACCCAGAACTCCAGGCCGACCTCGTCCGGGCGGAGAGGCGTGCGGCGGCGTTCAACAACGCCTCCGTGGACGACCCGGACCGCCGGAAACTCCTGGCCGACCTCGTGGGCGAGCTGGGCGAGGACGCCTGGGTCCGGCCCCCGCTGCGGGTGGACTACGGCTCCATGATCACCATCGGCGCGCGCACGTTCGTCAACTGCGGCGCGGTGATGCTGGACGTGGCCCCGATCAGTATCGGCGCGGACGTGCAGATCGGCCCCAACGTCCAGCTGCTCACCCCCACCCACCCGGTGGACCCCGAGCAGCGGCGCGACAAGTGGGAGGCGGCCGAGCCGATCACCATCGGCGACAACGTGTGGCTGGGCGGTGGGGTCATCGTCTGCCCGGGTGTGACGATCGGGGAGAACACCGTGGTGGGCGCCGGGGCGGTGGTCGTGCGCGACCTGCCCGCCAACGTGGTGGCCGTCGGCAACCCGGCCCGCGTGGTGCGCCACATCTGACCCGTTTCCGGCCTCGGGAAGGGTTCCGGAGCGTCCTCAGGGGTCGTCTCGACGCCGTACGCACCGCCCGGTCGGCACGTCCCCGCGTGCTGACCGGGCACGGAGAACCGTCCCCCGGTGTGGCGCCACCGGGGGACGGGGTCTGTGGCTGCGGAAGCGGCCCCCTTGCGGAGGCGCCCGCCCGAAGGCGGGGGAAGGCTCCGTCCTGGCCTTCCCCCGCAACTCCTCTAGGACACCGCCTGTCCGGCGGGGACCCCCGCGGGGTCGTCGGCGGCGAACTGGGTCCGGTACAGCTCCGCGTAGCGGCCGCCCCGTGCCAGCAGTTCGGTGTGGGTGCCGCGCTCCACGATCCGCCCGGCCTCCACGACCAGGATGGCGTCGGCGGCGCGGACGGTGGAGAGCCGGTGGGCGATGACCAGCGCGGTCCGCCCCTCCAGTGCCTCGGCCAGGGCGGCCTGCACCGCGGCCTCGGAGGTGGAGTCCAGGGCCGAGGTGGCCTCGTCGAGGATGACCACCTCGGGTCCGGCCACCAGCAGGCGGGCGATGGTCAGGCGCTGGCGCTCACCGCCGGAGAAGCGGTACCCGCGCTCGCCGACCACCGTGTCCAGACCGTCGGGCAGGGCGGCGACGAGCTGGTCCAGGCGGGCGCGGCGCAGCGCGTCCCACAGCTCCTCCTCCGTGGCCCCGGGCCGGGCCAGCGACAGGTTGGCGCGCACGGTCTCGTGGAACAGGTGCCCGTCCTGGGTGACCATGCCCAGGGTGGCGCGCACGGAGGCGAAGGACAGGTCGCGCACGTCCACCCCCGCCAGGCGCACGGCGCCCGAGTCCACGTCGTACAGGCGCGGGGCCAGCTGGGCGATGGTGGACTTGCCCGCGCCGGAGGAGCCCACCAGGGCGACCGTCTGCCCGGGTTCGATCCGGAAGGACACCCCGTGCAGGACCTCGCGCTGCTCTGCGGTGTCCAGGACGGCGACCTCCTCCAGGGAGGCCAGCGACACCCTGTCCGCGGAGGGGTAGGCGAAGGAGACGTCGTCGAACTCCACCGACACCGGCCCGGCGGGGACCTCGCGGGCCTCCTCCCGCTCCTCCACCAGGGGCCGCAGGTCCAGGACCTCGAAGACCCGGCTGAAGCTGACCAGCGCGCTCATCACCTCCACTCGGGCGCTGGCCAGGGAGGTGAGCGGGGCGTACAGGCGGGTCAGGAGCATGCCCATGGACACCACCGTGCCCGCGTCCAGGCGGCCGGCCAGGGCGTAGAAGCCGCCCAGGCCGTAGACCAGGGCCAGGGCGAGCGCGGAGACCAGGGTCAGGGCGGTGAAGAAGACCTCCTGGACCATCGCGGTGCGCACGCCGATGTCGCGGACCCGCCCGGCGCGGCGGGCGAACTCGGCCGACTCCTCCTCGGGGCGGCCGAAGAGCTTGACCAGGGTGGCGCCGGGAGCCGAGAAGCGCTCGGTCATCTGGGTGCCCATGGCCGCGTTGTGGACGGTGCGCTCGCGCTCGATCCTGGCCAGGCGCGCGCCCATGCGGCGGGCGGGCACCACGAACAGCGGCAGCAGCACGAGCGCGAGCAGGGTGATCTGCCAGGACAGGGCGAGCATGACGGCCAGGGCCAGGACCAGGGTGACCAGGTTGCTGAGCACCCCGGAGAGCACGTCGCTGAAGGCGCGCTGGGCGCCGATGACGTCGTTGTTGAGTCGGCTGACCAGGGCGCCGGTGCGGGTGCGGGTGAAGAAGGCGACCGGCATGCGCTGGACGTGGTCGTAGACGGTGGTGCGCAGGTCCAGGATGAGCCCCTCGCCGACCCGGGAGGAGAGCCAGCGCACCACCAGCCCCAGGGCGGCTTCGAGGACCGCGACGGCGGCGATGAGCCCGGCCAGGAACAGCACGGGTTCCAGCGGGCCGCCCCCGGTGATGGCGGTGACGACCCGTCCGGCCAGGAGCGGGGAGGCCACGGTCAGGGCGGCGGTGACCACGCTCAGGGCCGTGAACCAGGCCAGCTGGCGCGCGTGGGGACGGGCGAAGGAGGCGATCCGGCGCAGGACGGGCAGGGAGAAGGGGCGCTGGTCCTCGCGGGCGTACATGGCGTGGTACATCGAGTTGATAGCGGCCATTTCCATACTCATGGGCGTCCACCGGATCTGTCGGAGTTGATGACTTGGACCGTAGAACCTCAACAAATGTTGAGGTCAAACTCCCGCCACCGCCCGGAGACCGCCGCGCGGGAGAACGGGACACCCCCAACCGGCACCCGGGCGCGGAACCCTCTCCCGTCGCCCACCGCGTCCCGGAGACCGCTGCGCGAAGAGGCGGAACACCCTCGACGGACGCCCCTTGCGTTACCTACCACCGCCCGGAGACCGCCGCGCGGGGAGGCGGAACACCCGTGACCGACACCCGTGCACCGGCTCCGGCGGCCGGATCCGGTCCCCGTACACCTCTTCTCCGGCCGCCGACGCTCTGGTAGAACGGCCCGGTGGACCCCCAAGGACTCCTCGCGCTCCTCCTCCTGGCCATCTTCTCCGTGTACTCGGTCCACTCCGGCTCCAAGGACCTGTCGGCGGCCCTGCGGGTCCGGCGCGACGCCCGACTCCTGGACCGGACCGGCGTGCGCGTACGGGGAGTCGTCACATCGGTGCACCCCCTTACCCGGAGTCCCCACGGCCACACCGTCACCGTGGCCTTCCGCGACGCCGACGGCCGGGAGCGGGAGGCGGTCGACACCTCGGGGCTGGGCGGATACCTCGTCCGCGAGGGCACCCCGGTCGAACTCCTGCACTCGGCCGACGACCCGCGGCTCGTCCGGGTGGAGAGCGCCGCCCTGCCCGGCTCGGCGTCCGAGCACTACCCGGTCCGCCTCGGACACCGCCCCGGCGGCACGAAGGCGATCGCCGCCGCGCTCCTGACGATGCTCGCCGTTCCCGTCTTCACCGCGGTCGTCGTCACGCTGTCCCTGGTCGGCGGGGACGGCGGCGGTCTCCTGCGCTACCTGCCGTTCCTGTTCACCGTCGTCGGCCTCGGCATGCTCCTCTCCGCGACCGTGTCCGCGGTGCGCGACCGCGCGGGCGGACGGGGCTACACCGGGGAGGCCGACGGGACCGTCACCGACTCCTGGCGGGAGGCCAGCAACGCCACGGTGAACCGCCGCCGCGTGTACACCCATCCGTTCACCGTGCACTTCTCGGCCGGTGACGGGCGCGAGGTGCACCGCCGCTACCGCCGCTCCAGCACTTCCTACCGCCCCGTCCCGGGGCAGAGCGCACGGGTCAGGTACGACCCCGGGGCCCCGGCGCGCTTCTCCGTGCCCGAAGCCCACCGCTGGGGGTGCGGACCCGGCGCGGTCATGGTCGTCGTCGGCCTGGGCTTCGTCCTCATCGGAACGTTCGTCGGCCTCATGCTCCTGCTGTCGGGTTCCCTCTAGCCAGGCGAGTGGTTCCGTGAGCCGTCCCGCGCCGGGGGAGGGACCTCCTCGCGCGCCCCGAGGTCAGGGCGCTGACGGCGTTGGCGGCCACCACCGCCCCGATCGCCGCCCAGTCCAGACCGTCCAGTTCCTGGCCCAGCACCACCAGCCCCGCCAGGGCGGCCATCACCGGGTGCACGCTCATCAGCTTCTCGGCCCTGAAGGACCGAATTTGCGAGTAGGCCCATGGTCTGGCTGCCAGGTCTCCTCCCGCGTCCAACACCCTCTCAGGGAGGGGGCGTAGGGACGGCTGACAGGCGCCCCTCGTGCCACGCGACCTGGCCCCAGCGGGCAAGGTTGTGGGAAGCATTCACATCGGCGTTCATGGTCACGCCGCAGGAGACGCAGGCGAACTTTGCTCGGGTGGTGCGGTTGTTTCTGCTGGGGTGATCGCACTCCGAGCAGGTCTGGGAGGAGTAGGCCGGGTCCACGATGACCACGGGCACCCCCGCTCTGCGGGCCTTGTACGTAATGAAGTCCCGCAACTGCGCGAACGCCCAGGAGTGCAGAGTAGCCCTTTGGGCTTTGGCTTGCCGTACCCGACCACGAATCCCCCGGAGATCCTCCAGGGCGATCCCGTGTCCGGTGCGTTTAGCCCGCTTCACAATGTTCTTCGAGACTTGATGATTGACATCGCGGGCACGGCGCGCCTCCCGACGCCGCAGCCGCTTCAGAACACGTTTGGCACTCTTGGTGCCCTTGCGCTGGAGTTTGGCGCGCAGCCGGTTCATCCTCTTGCGGTGCCGGTTCAACCCCCGGCCCGCGTACCGGCGCCCGTCGGAAGTGGCGGCGATATTGACAACTCCGAGGTCCACCCCCACGAACCCGGCGGGTGAGGTGTTCAGCGGCTCCTCGGGGATCTCGCAGGTGGCGTACAGGAACCACATGCCGTCCCGGTGGACCAGGTCACTTTCCCCTTTGCGGTACTCGGCCAACAGTTTGAGCTGCTCGGTCGAAGCGGCAAAGGACAAATTCCTCATTCGCCCCTGGACGGTCCAGATCGAGACGGTGCGGGCATCCACCTGCCAGGATAGACACCGACTGTCAAAGGGTTGAGCCGCGTCCGGGCGGAAGCTGACCGGCGTGGCGGTGGCTTTCTCCCGACGTCGGGAACCTGGTGGTCCGAGGTCGCCTGCGCGCAAGTTCGAAGCTCGGGTGGTGTAGGCATCGGCGACCTTGCCGATCACGCGCACCACCGGTTGGGCTGAGAGGCCATGCTCGGCTTTGAGACGGTGATAGACCCGCTCGTGGAGTGCGTACTTGTGCGTGGCACCGGTGTCAAAGGCAACCTGGGAGGCAGCGTTAGCAGCCTCGTTGCAGGAGTGCAGAGTCACTGACAACGCCCTCGCCTGCTCGGAAGAGGGCAGCAGCTTGACCTGCACGGTGGCCTTCATGATCGAACACGTTAGCGAATCAGGAAGTAGCCGTGGGGGCGTATCTGAAAACTCTCGTCAGAATTTTCCCAGATTCGCTGACACCTTTCCAGAGCGGGCGCGCCCGGCCCTGGAGCACGTCAACGACATCGACGACTGGCTGGCCGGGATCGCGACCGGGCGCAGCGTCGGGATCACCGCGGAGAGCACCGTGACCCAGTACCGGCGCGACGGCATCGCCTTCCGCCTGGTGGGCGACGCCCCGCGCGTCCCGGTCCGGGTGCTCTGGCGGCGCCACGACCCGCACCCGGCCACCTTCGCGGCCGTGGCACTGCTCTCGGAGCTGTACGGGGAGCGGAGGCGGTCCTGAACGGCACGGTCACGCGGCGCTGGCCGGTGACGGCGCCGCCGCCCGACCCACGGGGCGGGCGGCGGGGGTGCGCCGGGCGGTGGGCCTCACACACCCGTGACCGCGGGCTCGGTGTTCCGGCCGTGCGGTCGCGCGGTCTCCTCCTGGCGCGGCGCCGCGGTGTACACGCCCACGCAGGGGTCCTCGGGGGCCAGCAGCAGGGCCCGGCCCAGCGTGGCCTGGGTGTGGGCGCAGGCGCGCGCCACCAGGGGCAGGGTGAGGGCGAACAGCACTCCGGCGAGCATGTGCACCGCCGTGGTCGCCAACACCGGGTACTCGGGCAGCAGGTAGGTGCCCACGTCGGTGTAGCCGGGGATGGTGTACAGCGACCAGCCCCACAGCGGTTGGAGCAGCCCGGCCAGGGCGCCCGCCCACCAGGTGGCGGTGAGGCAGAAGCCGACCACGGCCACGGGCGGGAGCGCCAGCGCGTGCAGGACGTCCAGCCAGCTCTGCGGGCAGGTCAGCGGGGTCAGGGCCCGGCGCAGGGGACCGGATCCGGGGGCGGGGGAGCGGTAGGGGCGGCGCGCCACCGGTCGGCGGCCCAGGTCGGCCAGGCGGACGCGTTCGACGTGGGCGAACCCGCGTGCGGCGTACAGGGTGCCCGTCATCAGGAACAGGCCCGCCATGACGACGGCGGTGCCCGCCCCGGCGGCCAGACCCGTCAGGACGACCACGAAGGCGATGAGGGCCAACGGCAGGCCCAGGAGGATGTGGCGGGTGTCGGCCAGGAGCCGGGCGACGGCGTTGCGGGTCGTGTCCATGGCCCCGAAGTTACGCCCGGCCGGGCCCGGAGTCAGGGCGGTACGGGTGCGGACCGGGGGTGGTGCTGGCTCCACCCCGCGTCGGCGCCGCCTCGCCGCGGGCCTTCGGTCACAGGCCGCCCAGCAGGGCGGCGGCCTCCAAGGTGACGGGTCCAAGGCTGATGATTCCGTCGAAGACCCCCGCGAGCCACAGCCCGTGCCGCAGGACCAGGAAGCCGACGATGCCGATGATCCAGCCGAGGGCCTCCCGGGAGCCGGACTCGACCTTGGTGCGCCAGCGCTCCATCCGGGGCCGCAGCCGCTCGCCGAAGGCGCGGTGGGCCAGGTAGAGCAGGATCGGCGGGAGCACCATGACGACGTTGTAGGCCGCCAGCAGCGGCACCCAGGCCACGGCGGGGAGCCCGGCGGTGGTCATGATGCCGATGGCGCCGAAGTAGGGCAGCGCGGTGCCGCCCTCCAGCAGACCGGTGGCCAGGCCCAGTGCGACCATCGCGCCGGTGCGCAGCGAGGCGGGCCTGCGCTGTCGGCGAGGTCCGCTCGGCATGAACAGCGCGTAGGCGAGCATGCCCCCGCCCAGCACCACCATCACCCAGCCCAGGACGGGGCTGTCGGCGAGGTCGTCCAGGGCCTCGAACGCGAAGCCGAGGCCGAGCATGAGCGCGCAGCCCAGGGCGAAGTAGAAGGCGGCCACGGTGGCCAGGTAGACGAACAGGGGGCGGGCCACCGACCGCGCCCCGCTGAGTAACACGTACAGCGAGACCCCGATGGTGGCGGGGCTCAGGGTGTCCAGCAGCGCCAGTCCGGCGACCGGCAACAGCACTTCGAGGGACGGCATGGTGGTCTCCTCCCGCTCTCGTTTTCACACGGCTGTGTCAAATAAAATAACACATGTGTGCTAGAAAGGGGAGGTGCCCAAGATCGTCGACCACGAACAGCGCCGCCGGGAGTTGGCCGAGGCCCTGTGGCGGGTCATCGCCGAGTCCGGCCCGGCCGCCGTGTCCATCCGCTCCGTCGCCGCCGAGGCGGGCTGGTCCCCCGGAGCCCTGCGCCACTACTTCCAGACGCGCGAGGACCTGCTCGTCTTCGCCATGAACCTGTCCGAGGAACGCGTCACCGCGCGCGTGACGGCCCTGAACGGCACCCAGGACCCGAACGCCCCGCTCCTGGACCGCATGGCCGAGTACGCCGAACAGCTCCTGCCCCTGGACGCGACCCGCCGCGCGGAGTACCGCGCCTGGGAGGCCGCCGGGCTGCTGGGGGAGTACGACCGCGACCGGGAACAGCGCTGGAACAGCCAGCGCAGGCTCTACCGGCTCCTGATCGCCGCCCTCACCGGGCAGCCGGTGGAGGATCCCTTCCAGCCCCACCCCGACCCGTGGGTCGAGGAGTGGTCCGGGTACCTGCACACCCAGGTGGACGGGCTCGCCCTCCAGCTGATGGTCACCCCGGGCATGAAGGGCCCCGAGGGGGCGCGGCGGGAGCTGCGCGCCTTCCTGGCCCGCACCGAGGAGGCCTGGCTGCACCGCCAGGCCTCCTGAGCGGTCGGCGTGCGGGGGACACGAAGCGGCCCGACCCGCCCCGGTCGGCCGCACCCGGGGGTCCGGGGACCTCACACCGCCCGGCCCGGGCCGGGCGGTGCGTCCGTCCTCGGCGTCAGACCAGCCAGCGGCCGTCGCGCATCAGCTCGCGTCCGGCCATCTCGTTCACCTCGCGCCAGGCCTGGACGCGGAGCGGCGTGACGCGGAACCAGAGGTAGGGGGCGGCCAGCGCGCGCGGGTCGAAGCCCGTCCTCCCGGCGAACCGGTCGCCCCGCTCCCGCGTCAGCGCGTCCATCCCGAGGACCTCGACCCGGCCCTCGATCATGGTCACGTCGCGGGTGCCGCCCAGCCCCAGCCGGACGGTCCGGGTGGCGGCCAGGTTCCTGCCGGTGGGGCTGCCCGCCGCGGTGGCCACCAACAGCGACTCGCCGTCCCAGTCGAAGGACAGCGGCACCAGGTGGGGCACGCCGTCCTCCGAGGCGCTGGCCACCCAGACGTCGACGTCGCGGGCGAGCCGCTCCTCGGTGTCGCGGCGGCGCCGGGCACCGGAGCGGGGCTCGGCGCCCGCCGGACCCGGCGCCGTCGTGGTCTCCTGCGCGTGAGAGCTGGTCACGGTCACTCCCCGTGGTCGTGGTTCGCGGTCGGCCCGGCGGGTTCGGCCGGGTGCGATCGCCGTGGTCCCAGCCTCCCCCGGCCGGGGCGCGGACCGCCTCCGTACCGGCCACGGAAACCACCACCCATATTGACTCCCTCTCCTGCCTGAAGGCAGGAGAATCCGGAACCACCTACCGGTGGTTCGAGGCCAACGCCTCGTCACGGGTCGCCCCGCGGCCTTCCTGTTTCATTGCCGGTCGCCCCGTCCGGGAGGACTCCCGTTGAGGTCTCACACCAGCTCCACAGGCAGATGCCGCCAGCCCGGCGGCCCTGAGGTTGTGCGCCGCGTTCACATCGCGGTCGTGGACCACCCCGCACCGGGGGCACGTCCACGTCCGTACGTTCAGCGGCAACGACGCGTGCACATAAGCGCACCCGAGAGTCGAGCACAACCGGGAGGAGGGGAAGAACCGGTCCACCACGACCAGCTCCCGCTCATACCAGGCGCACTTGTACGCCAACATGGTGCGCAGCTCACGCCAGGCCGCATCCGAGACCGCCCGGGACAGCCTCCTGTTCTTGACCATGTTGCGCACCGTCAAATCCTCGATCACGACCACTTGGTTCTCGCGGACGAGTCGAGTGGAGAGCTGGTGCAGGAAGTCGCGCCTGCGGTCGGTGATGCGGGCGTGCACCCGCGCCACCTTGCGGCGGGCCCGCTCCCGGTTCGCGCTGCCCTTGGCCTTACGGGCCAGCGCCCGCTGCGCCTTGGCCAGCCTGGCCCGGTCGCGTCGCTCGTGGCGGGGGTTGGCCACCTTCTCCCCCGTGGACAACACCACCAGCGACGTCACACCCATGTCCACACCCACCGCGTCGTTGGCGGCCGGAGCCGACTCGACGGTGTCCTCGCACAGCAGGGACACGAACCAGCGCCCGGCCGCATCCCGGGACACCGTCACCGTGGACGGCCTTGCTCCTTCAGGCAGGGGGCGCGACCACACGATGTCCAGCGGTTCGGCCATCTTGGCCAGGGTCAGGTGACCGTCGCGGTAGCCAAAGGCGGACCGGGTGTACTCCGCCGAGGCGCGGGACTTCTTCTTGGACTTGAACCGCGGATACTTCGCGCGCCGGTCGAAGAAGTTGCGAAAGGCGGTGTGCAGGTGGCGCAGCGTCTGCTGGAGCGGGACGCAGGAGACCTCGGTGAGGAAGGACAGCTCCTCCGTCTTCTTCCAGGCGGTGAGCATCGCCGAGGTCTGGGAGTAGCCCATCCGCTCCTGACGCTGCTGCCACGCTGCGCTGCGTTCGGCCAAGGCGCGGTTGTAGACCAGGCGCACGCACCCGAACGTGCGCGATAGCTCAGCCGCCTGCGCATCGGTCGGGTAGAAACGGTACTTGAACGCCCGCTTCACGCTCTTCCTGATCATGGCACACACCGTAGCGACCGCTCCGCGACCGCATGAGCCAAATCCAACAGAAAGCCACAGAAGGGAGAGGGCGTTTCCTCCCCGCCCTGAAGGACGGGGTGTCCACGCCCAACCAACAGATGAGTTCGGTGTCCAGTCCAGTGGTCTCGGCTCGGGAAGCCGAAGTACTCGCCCTCCTCGGGGAGCACCTCAGCAACGCGGAGATCGCCGCGCGCCTGGTCCTGTCGGTGCGCACCGTCGAGTCGCACGTCTCCTCGCTCCTGCGCAAACTGGCGCTGCCGGACCGGCGGGCGCTCGCCCGGCACGCGACCGCCTCCGCACGCGCCGAGCGCGAGCGGTCGGCGCCCGCCCTGCCCGCGCCGTTGACGTCGTTCGTCGGCCGGGTCCGCGAGCGCCGGGAACTGGCCGGGGCGGTGACGTCGCACCGGCTGGTGACCGTGGTCGGGCCGGGCGGGGTGGGCAAGACGCGCCTGTCCCTGGCCGTGGCGGCGGACGTGGCCGACGACTTCGCCGACGGGGTGTGGTTCGTCGATCTGGTCCCGGTCACCGAACCGGGCCGCGTGGGGGCCGCGGTCGCGGCGGCCGTGGGCGTGGGCGAGCAGCCCGGAAGCGGCGTCGACAACACGGTCCTGGCCGCGCTGGCGGACCGCCGGGCCCTGCTGGTCCTGGACAACTGCGAACACGTGCGCGACGGGGTGACGCCGTTCCTGGAACGGCTGCTGGCGGCCTGCCCGCGGCTGCGGGTGCTCGTGACGAGCCGGGCCCGGCTGATGGTGCCGTTCGAGCGGGTCCTGCCGGTCCCGCCGCTGTCGCGGGACGGCGGCGAGGAGTCGGACGCGGTGGCCCTGTTCATGGACCGGGCGGCCGTGGGCGGCTGGCCTCAGGGACCCGCCGCGAGTGAGGAGGTCGTGGCCGTCTGCGAACGGCTCGGCGGTATGGCGCTGGCCATCGAACTGGCGGCGGCGCGGTGCTCGACGCTGGGGCTGGACGGACTCACCGCCGGGCTCTCCGACCAGCTGCGGGTCCTCACCGGCGGCTCCCGGGCCGACGACAGGCACCGGTCGGTGCGGGCGGTGCTGGACTGGAGCCACGACCTGCTGGGGCCGCGGGACCAGGCCCTGCTGCGCCGGGTGTCGGTGTTCGTCGCGCCGTTCACCCCCGAGGCCGCCGCCGGGGTCGCCGGGTTCGCCCCGCTGGACCCGGCCTCGGTCGTCGACGGGCTCGGCAGACTCGCCGAGCACAGCCTGCTCTCCGTGACACCGTCCGCGACCGGTACCCGCTACCACGCGCTGGAGACCATCCGCCAGTACGGGGCGGAGCGGCTCGCCGACACCGGCGAGCTGACGCGCGTCCGCTCCCGGCACCTGGACTGGTGCCTGGCCGGCGCGGCCGACCTCACCGCGACCGCGGGCGCGGACTGGCGCGCCCGGTTCGACGCCGCGGCGGAGGACATGCGGGCCGCCCTCATCTGGGCCTGTGACCAGCCCGAACAGCGCGCGGACGCCCACCGGCTCGCCCGCGCCGTGGCCGAGCTGTCCTTCACCCGCACCCTGCTCGGCGAGGCCCAGCAGCGGTTCGAGCAGGCGGCGCGGCTCGCCGACACCGGCGCCGTCGCCGACGCGCTGCGCCAGGCCGCCGCGGTGGCCGGATGCCGCGGCCTCGACGACGACATGTACCGCCTGCACCGCGCCGCCGCGCACGCCGCCCTCCGGGCCGGGGACACCGCGGGCGCGGGCCGCGACCTGGCGGCCGCCGCCACCGTCGCGTACCGGTTCTCCAGCTCGTTCACGCGGCTTCCCGCCGTGGAGGAGGTGAGGGACGCGCTCGCGCGGGCGCGGGAGCTGTCCGGCGACGCCCCGGCCGCCCGGGCCGCCGTCGCGCTGGCCGAGGCGGCGGTGGTCGCGGACGCGTTCGGCGCGGTCCAGGGGGATCCGGACAACACCGCCGAGGAGACGGTCGAGAGCGCCGAACGGGCGGTCGCGCTCGCCCGCGGCGCGGGCGACCCGGTGGCCGAGTCCGCCGCCCTGGACGCGCTCTCGGGCGCCCAGAGCTGGGCCGGGAACGCCTTCGCCGGTGCGGCCGCCTCCCGGCGCAGGGTCGACATCCTGGCCCCGCGACCGCCCACCCCCGCCAGCACGCACGAGCTGATGGACGCCCTGGCCATGGCCGCCGGAACCTCCCTCGGCGTGGGGCGGCTGCCGGAGGCCCGCCGGTGGGGCAGGCAGCTCGCCGACCACCCGCTGCTGGCCGAGGCGGGTCACAGCGCCACGTCCTGGCTCCTGGTCGCGGACGCGTTCAGCGGTGACGTCGACGGGGTGCTCACCGGCAGCACGAGGTTCCTCGACGCGTGGGAGCAGAACGGCCGGCCGCGGACGCGCTCCCTGGGGCCCGCCGCCGCGTCGGTCGCGATGGTCCACGGCCTGCGCGGCGACCACGACGCACGGGCGGACTGGCTCGCGATCGTCGACCGGGCCGGCTCCGAGGCCGACCACCGCCTGGGCTACGGCGCGGTCTTCGACACCATGGTCCTGCTCCACCACGGGGACGCGGAGTCGGCCCTGGAGCGCGTCGAACCGGAGCCGGACCGGGTGTGGAAGTGGGTGTGCTGGGTCTGGCTCCACTGGTACGTGGCGCTCAGGGCGGAGGCGGCGGTGCTCGCCGGGCACCCCAAGGCCCGGGAGCGGATCGCCTCCGCCAGGGCCGTGGTCACCGGCAACCCGGTCGCCGGTGCCCAGGTGGACCGTGCGGAGGCGCTGCTCGACGGCGACCCGGCGGGGCGGCTCGCCGCCGCCGCGGCGTTCGACGCGGCCGGTTGCCGCTACCAGGCGGCGCGCACGCTGGTGCTCGCCGGGGGTGAGCACGCCGCCGCCGGCGGGGCCGCGCTCACCGGCCTCGGCCTCGCGCCCGGCCGATGAGCGCGCGGGGGCCGGGGCCGGTGACCGCGTGAACCCGGTGACCGCGCCTCAGCTCACCGCACGCCTCACCAGCTCGGCGATGCGCGCCTCCGTCTCCTCCGTCTCCTCCGTCACCTCGGTCAGGGCGAAACCGGTCGCCCACATCGTGCCCTCGTCCAGCTGGGCTAGGTCGCTGAACCCGAGCGTCGCGTAGCGCGTCCCGAACTTGGCCGCGCCCTGGAAGTGGCAGACGACCTTGCCGTCCAGAGCGTAGGCGGGCATCCCGTACCAGAGCTTCGGCGCGAGGGCCGGGGCGTTGGCCGTGACGACGGCGTGGACGCGCTCGGCCATGACCCGGTCCGAGTCCCGCATCCCGGCGATCTTGGCGAGCACGTCGCGTTCCGCCTCCGCCGCCTTCTCCGCGCGCGAGGCGCGGCGCGCCGCCTTCTTCTGCTCCCGGGCGTGGTCCTTCATCGCGGCCCGTTCCTCGGCCGAGAACCCCTCGTACGTGCCGTTGGCGGTGCTGGTCATGGTCACTCCTTCGGTTGCGGGCCGCGGTCGGCCCGGTGTGTGCGGCCGTGCCGGCCTCCGTGTCCACAGCCTCTCCCGGCGGGGGTGCGCGGCGCCTCCGTGCTGACCACGGAAACCACCACGGACCACGGGGTCGGTGGCGGCCCCGCGCTCACACGGCGCCGGGATCCCCTTCCGCCGCGCCTTTCTTGCACGGTGTTCCTCCGCCGCCGTGTTCCGTATGCCCCTTGCGCCCCTCTTGCCCCAGGGGTCCGTGTTCTTCGCTATGTCCGGTGGCCGATACTGGGGGTGCCAGCGGCCGGAACCAACGGGGGAGATGCGTGTGACCACCAGCAGTGAGACGGCTTCGGGGCCCTGGACCGACCTGGTCTACAGGACCGCCGTCACCGATGACGTCCCCGCGCTCGTCGAGCTGGTCAACTCCTGCTACCGCGGCGACTCGTCCAAGCAGGGCTGGACCACCGAGGCCGACCTGCTCGACGGCCAGCGCGTGGACGCCGGGGGCATGGCCGAGCTGCTGGCGCGCACCAACACGATCGTGCTGGTCGCCGAGGCCGAGGGACGGATCGTGGCCTGCTGCGAGCTCCAGCGCGGCGTCAACGGCGCCTACTTCGGCATGTTCTCGGTGCGGCCCGGCATCCAGGGCGGGGGCCTGGGCAAGCGGGTCCTGGCCGAGGCCGAGGACACGGCGGTGCGCGAGTGGGGCTGCCGCCTGATGCGGATGAAGGTGCTCAAGCAGCGCCCGGAGCTGATCGCCTGGTACGAGCGCCGCGGCTACACCAACACCGGCAAGACCGAACCCTTCCCCTACGGTGACGCGACTTTCGGTCTGCCCAAACGCGCGGATCTGGCCTTCGTCGAGCTCACCCGGGAACTTCCCGCCCCCTGACCGGGACGCGGCCGGGCGGGGTCCGGCCGCGTCAACCCTGTTCGAGGTTGGCCGACATCCGCTCCAGCACGTCGACCGCGGTCCGGTACTCCTCGTCGCTGATCCCCCGCGAGATACGGCGGCGGGCCTCGTCGACCCTGGCGAAGAGGGCCTCGTGCGCGGCCTCTCCCGCCGCGCTGAGGTTCAGGGAGACCAGGCCCTCCACCCAGCCGCGCCGGCGCAGCTCCTCCACCACCGGGGTGACGCTGTACTCGTCCTCGTCCAGGAACGCGGCGAGCCTGCGGTCCAGGTCGGCGATCGTGCCGGGGTCGGTGTGCAGGGAGTGGAGCACCTGCCAGTGGCGGCGCCCCAGCGACTCCGCGGCCAGGGTCCGGTCCAGGTCGTTCTCGATGAGCCGGTCCAGGTGCTTGAGCCAGTAGCCGATCGGCAGGTCGGACATGGTGCTTCCTCCAGCGGGGACTGCGCGGGCGTCCACTCTTCGAGACACGTCGAAGATAGATCGCCGCACGGCGCACCGCCAACGACCGGCGGCGGTGTCGGCGCGCGGGGGCCCGGGCGCGGCGGGAGGCGCGCCCGGGCCGCGGACCCCTCGTGGCGGGTCAGGCCCGGCACAGGATCGCGCCGCGCGGGACCACGAACACCCCGTCGGGGTCCTGGCTCCAGGTCGTCCAGCCCGCCGAGATGCGCTCCAGCTCCTCCCGGGTGGCGTGGCCCTCCGCGACCGCCTGGCGGCCCATGTCCGACTCCAGGATGCGCCGGGACCACATACCGCCCCACCAGGCGCGGCGCTCGGGGGAGGAGTGGTTCCACACCTCGGCCACGTAGGTGACGTCCTCGAACCCGGCCTCGCGGGCCCAGGAGGCCATGCGCCGCCCCGCGTCGGGCTCGCCGCCGTTGGCGCGCGCGACGCGCTGGTACAGGTCCATCCACGCGTCCAGCTCGGGCAGGCGCGGGTACCAGTACATGCCGGAGTAGTCGCTGTCGCAGGCGGCCACGACCCCGCCCGGCCTGGCCACGCGGCGCATCTCGGTCAGGGCCCGGACCGGGTCGGCCACGTGCTGGAGGACCTGGTGGGCGTGGACGACGTCGAAGGCGTCGTCGGGCAGGTCCAGGTCGTGGACGTCACCGACCCGGAACTCGATGTTGTCCGCTCCGGCCTCCCGCGCGCTGGCGCGGGCCAGTTCGACGGCCTCGGCCGAGGCGTCCACGGCGGTGACCCGCCCGGGGGCGACCCTGCGGGCGAGGTCGGCGGTGATGCTGCCCGGGCCGCAGCCCACGTCCAGCAGCGAGTGGCCGGGGACCATCCGGTCCAGGGCGTAGGCGGCGGAGTTCTCCGCGTCGCGCCAGCGGTAGGAGTCGGTGACCGTGGGGTGCTGGCCGTGGGTGTAGCGCGTCATCGGAACGCCCTCTCATGGGTCGCAGGCGGGAGCGAACACCTGGGACCCTACACCGACATCTCTGTGAATGAGATTCAATTCTCGCCATATGAGACAAGAATCGGGGTGTCCTGTTCGGAGGGGTTCCTCCCGGGGCCGCGGAGGCGACCGGCCACGGAACGGGCGAGAGGGGCGAAACTCCTGGGAAAAACCCCGCCCGGACCGATGAGTTCCGCCGCCCGGACGCGTCATCACGGGTAGAGCGGACGCGCGCAGGGCCGCGCCGCACACCGAGAGGACCAGACCATGACACGGCTCAACAAGATCACCCCCTGCCTGTGGTTCGACACCCGCGCCGAGGAGGCGGCCCGCTTCTACGTGGGCCTGTTCGACAACTCGCGCATCCTGCGGGTCCGGCACTTCGGACCCGACGGGCCCCGGCCCGCCGACATGGTGCTGACCGTGGACTTCGAGATCGACGGCCAGCAGATCACCGCGCTCAACGGGGGCCCGGAGTTCACCTTCTCCGAGGCGGTCTCCCTCCAGGTGATCTGCGACAGCCAGGAGGAGTCCGACCACTACTGGGCAAAGCTCAGCGAGGGCGGTGAGGAGAGCCAGTGCGGCTGGCTCAAGGACCGCTTCGGCTTCTCCTGGCAGGTCTTCCCAGCCGAGCTGGACGACCTGCTGGCCGACCCCGACCCCGGCCGGGCCGGACGCGCCATGCAGGCCATGCTGAAGATGGGCCGGATCGACCTGCCCGAGATCCGGCGGGCCGCGGACGCGGCCTGACCAGCGGCGGCCGTCCGCGCCGGGAGACGGCGGCACGGACGGCCGCGTCCGGTCCCAGACCCGGGCGAGGGGCAGGTAGGCGAAGCCGAGCGTCTCCCGGGCGCCGCGCAGCCAGAAGTCGCGGTACCGGTCGGCCCTGGCCCGGACCTCGTCGGTGCTCCGGGGCCCGGACACGGCATCCCCGCGTCCGACAGGGCACGGGGCTTCCCCGTCAGCGGTGGTTCGGGAGCGGCCGGGTATTTCCGGTGCGCCGACCCGGCGGCAGGGTCTAGACTGCCGCGCATGATGGCAGTCGCAGTCACGGAGTAGGCGGGCGTCCGCGCCCGCCGCGCGCCGCGCCCGGTCCTGGGAGGACCGGCGGGGCCCGCTTGGCGTACCGCGCGGGCGGAACGGCTTCCCTTCCGTTTCCCGGCCCGCCTCGACGCGGGTCCGACCCGATCGGCCATCATGAACTCCTTCCGAACTCCCGACGCGCGCTCAGGCCGCCGGGAGCGCCCCACCGCTGCCCGCCGCTGGTGGGCGCTCGCCGCGGTGTCGATGCTCCAGTTCCTCATCGCCGTGGACGTCACGGTCGTCAACATCGCCCTGCCCTCCATCGGCGCCGACCTGAACGCCGGGCCGCAGGGCCTGACCTGGGTCGTCGCCGGTTACACGCTGGTCGGCGGCGGCCTGCTGCTGCTCGGCGGACGCGTCTGCGACCTGCTGGGGCGGCGGCGCATGCTGCTCCTGGGCGCCGCCCTGTTCGGCGCTGCCTCGCTGGTCGCGGGCGCGGCGCCGGACCTGCCCTGGCTCCTGGCCGCCCGCTTCGGGCAGGGGGCCGGTGAGGCGCTGGCCTCCCCGGCGGCGATGTCGCTGATCGCGATGCTCTTCCCCGACCCCCAGGAGCGCGCCAGGGCCCTCGGCGTCTGGGGCGCCATCTCCAGCTCCGGCCTGGTGGGCGGGGTGCTGCTGTCCGGCGTGATCACCGAGCTGCTGCACTGGCGGTGGATCTTCCTGGTCAACCTGCCCGTGGTCGCCGTGGTCCTGGTCGCGGTCCCGCTGCTGGTCGCGCCCGACCGCGTCCGCGGCGCGGCTCCGGGGGCCCAAACCCCGGCCGCTCCGGCCGCCGCGACCGGCGCCGCACGGCGCCGCCCCGACGTCCTGGGCGGGCTGCTGCTGACGGCCGGTCCCCTGGCCCTGGTGCACGGGGTGCTCCAGGCGGCGGAACACTCCTGGGCGGAGCCGCGGGTGTACGTCCCCGTGCTCGCGGGCGCCGCGGCGATGGGGCTGTTCGTCCTGGTCGAGGCCAGGTCGCGCAACCCGCTGGTACCGCTGTCCTTCTTCGCCGACCGCACCAGGCTGGTCGCCAACGGGGCGACGGTGCTGCTCAGCGCGGCGCTGTCGACCTCCTTCCTGCTGGTGACGCTCTACCTCCAGCACGTGCTGGGGATGAGCCCCATGCAGGCGGGGCTGGCGTACGTGCCGTTCTGCGGGGCGATCCTGGTCTCGGCGACCGTGGTCGGCCGGATCATCGGCGCCCTGGGCCTGTCCGGGGCGGCGATCGCGGGCCTGCTGTCGGCAGCGGCCGGAACCGCCTGGCTGTCGCGGCTGCCGGTGGACGGCAGTCTGTGGACCGACGCCATGCCCGGCATGCTCCTGGTCGGCGTCGGCATGGGCGTCGGCCTGATCGCCCTGCAGAACGCCGCCCTGCACGGGGTGACCGAGGCCGACGCGGGGGTCGCCTCCGGCGTCCAGCGCTCGGTCGACCAGCTCGGCGGGGCCACCGGCATGGCCGTCCTCGTCGGCGCGGCGGTCGCCGCGGGCGCCTCCGGTGACGTCGCCGCCTCCGTCGAGGGCTATCGCACCGCCTTCTCCTGGGCGACCGTCGGCGTCCTGCTCGCCGCCGCCGGTGTGGCCCTGTCCGCCTGGCGGTCCGTCCGCGCCTGACCGGCGCCACCGCCCTTCCGGGGCCGCCCGTCGCGCGGCGGCCCCGGAAGGGCGTACGGCCGCGGTCAGAT
Organism: Nocardiopsis sp. CNS-639; assembly: GCF_000381685.1. Lineage (NCBI taxonomy): Bacteria > Bacillati > Actinomycetota > Actinomycetes > Streptosporangiales > Nocardiopsidaceae > Nocardiopsis > Nocardiopsis sp. CNS-639. The sequence goes on along the minus strand of NZ_KB906855.1, from coordinate 207,743 downwards.
GTGGCGGGCGCCGCCGGACCCGTCCGCGGGGCCGGGGTGGTCCACGTAGTGCAGGATCACGTCACAGCTGTACTGGAACTCGTCCATGAGCCGCTGCGCCTCGATCAGGAGGACGCCGTAGGGCAGCCGGAGGTCGTCGAAGGGCGGGGACCCCTCGTCCTCCTTGGCCCGTACGAGGTCGTCGTGGCGCTCCCGGGCCTGCTCCGCGAGCTGGCACAGCCTCCTGGACTGGGGGCCGAGCCGGTCCTGGTCCAACCCGCTGAGCTCGCGGGTGATCTCGGCGACCGAGGCGAGGAAGTCCCCGTAGAGGCGCAGGAAGTCCTGGTAGACGGAGCGCTCCTCGTCACGGCTCCACAGGTGGATGCTGCGGGCCAGGGAGCCCAGCTGGTGGGTGGTGCGCTCCAGGGCGTCGACCAACTGCTGGTAGCCCTCGAAGGCGACGTGGTGGCGGTGTCTGCGCAGGAGCCTGGCCGGGTTGAGGTAGACGCTCTCCCACGCGGTGTCCACCGCCGAACGGGTCTGCCGGACGGTCGACGCGAGCCGGTTGGCCCGCTGGCGCCAGTTCTCGGCCTCGTCCTCGGTCAGTTCCCCCCGTTCCATTCCGCGCCGGATGTCCCCGATCAGGTTGCACTCGGCGTGCGCGAGGGAGCGGATGGCGTACTCCGCGCTGCGAAAGCGCATGGGAGGCAGCACGAGGACGTTGACCGCGGTGCCGATGGCGCAGCCGATGAGCACCAGCAACAGGATCTGGGCCAGGTCCACCAGGCGCCCGGTGTAGCCCTGGGACGTCAGGAAGGTGGAGAAGGCGAAGAACGCGGCCGTGACCACCTGGGAGCCCTGGCTGCCCAGGGGCCTCCACCGGCCGATGATCAGGGCGATGAGCGTGACCACGACGAAGGTCAGCATGTCCGGGCCCGCGGCGAAGCCCAGGACGGCCTGCACGGTGATCCCCAGCGCCACCGCGCCCACGTAGCGCAGCGACTGGACCACCGACTGGTAGACGGTGACCTGCATCATCAGGACCGCGGTGAAGGGCGCGAAGGCCGGTGAGGCGGCCTGGAGCAGGTGCTGTGCGACGAACCACGCCAACGAGGCGGCCAGGGCGCTCTTTCCGATGGACAGCACCGTGTGCCGTTCGTGCCCGTCCGCGCCCACCGCACGGCTCACCCACGCGCGTGCGCGGGCCACGGCTCCGCCCGCGCCCGCCCTGTCCCGACCCGCCACTGTTTCCTCCCACCGGTGCCCTCGCCGACCTTCTTCCAGGGGCGCAGCTACCCGGGGTGAGGGGCGGCGAAGCACGGAGGGGGGACAGGTGTGGATCACTCAGCGGCGCAGGGCGCAGTCCCCGCAGTACCCCGCGCCCGGCACCCGGTAGTACAGGCAGCACGTGGTGCGCCGGAACACCCCCAGGCCGGAAGCGTCCACTCCCGTGTAACCGCCGGTCCCGGCCAGGGAGGGACGTCCCAGCAGGTCCGCGGCCACCTCCCCGGCCCGCGCGCGCACCGCGGGCCGATCGGCGCCCAGGGCGCGCACGGCCCCGGCCAGGGCCGCGGCGGTGTTGCCCCGCAGCAGCCCCGGCGCGACGCCACCCGCCCCGGTCAGTCCCCGTGCCGCACGGGCCAGGACGCCGAGGACCACCGTGTGCTCGACCCAGTCGGCCAGTTCCGCCGTCCCCCCGGTCACCGCCGCGGCCCCCTCCTGCGCGGTGCGCAGCACCACCGGCCCCTCCCGGCGCGGATCCCAGTGGAACCGCGCCGCGTCCACCAGCACCCCGTGGCACAGTCCGGCCGCCAGCACCGGCGACAGCAGCCGCGTCGCCAGCCCCTGCTGGAACACCGACGCCGCCACCCGCCACTCCACCACCGCGTCCGGCCGCCCCGCCAACCGCGCCAGGTGACCGCGTACCCGCTCCACCTCGGCCGCCAGGGCGCGGGGCTCCAGGGCCCCGCCGCCTCCCAGCGGCAGCCACCCCGGGCCGGGAGGGACCGTCTCCACGGCGAACAGCGTGTTGACCCGACCGACCTCCGCCAGGACCGGCCGCACCGCCGTCGTCCCCGCTCCGTCCACCCCGTACCCGTCCTTCCCCTCGCCCGGAAACGCCCGAGTGGTGCCAGCACCACCGGTACTCCACGTGCTGTTGGGTTCGTGCCCCCGGGCCGCCGAACCTAGATTGGTTGCGTGACCGGTCAGAGCACGCGCACCAGAGCCAGGAACGGCGGGGGAGGAGGGTTCCTCACCGCCCTCTCCGCCCTGCCCCGCGTGGCCGAAGCCTACGGGTCCGGCTGGCGCGTGCGCGTGGTCGAGGTCCTGCACCTGATGACCTCACTGGCCCTGGCCCTGTGCTACCTGGTGCCCGTGTCCATGCTGGTCGTCTCGGCCACCTGGGTCGGCTTCGCGGTCTCCGGCCCCTGGCTGCCCGAGGTGTCCCGGCTCGTCCCCGACCGGATGCTCTCGGACTCGCTCGCCTTCCTGGTCGGCCTCCCGGCCCTGGCGACCCTGCTGGCCCGCCTGTCCTGCCGGGTCCAGCGCAACCGGCTGGACAACGTGTTCGGGATCGTGGAGACCAGCCCGCCCGATCCCCTGGCCCACGACAAGCCGCTCGTGCGCGCCTGGCGGTTCGTGTTCGGCCGCGACGCCTGGTCGGCGGTCGTCTACAGCACCGTCGCCGGGGTCCACGGCCTGCTGGCCGGGGGCGTGGTGGTGGCGCTGGTGGTGTGCGGCGGGGCGTCGGTCGTGGGGGCCCTGATGGGGATCGTGTTCGTACTGGTGATGGGCTCTCCCGGCGACCTGGTCGGCCCCCTGGTGCTGGTCGTGCTCGGGCCGCTGTGCGCCCTCGTCGGACTGCGCCTGGCCCCCTACATGGTCGCCACCGAGGTCCTGCTGCACCGCAGGCTGCTGTTCGAGGCGCCCGAGGTGCGCATCCGCCGCCGCCTGCTGCACGTCCAGGACAGCCGCCTGCGCATGGTCGACGCCGCCGAGGCCGAGCGCCGCCGCATCGAACGCGACCTGCACGACGGCGCCCAGCAGCGCCTGCTCGCCCTGACCATGACCCTGACCCGGGCGCGCTCGCGCGTGGCCACCGACCCCGACACGGCCCTGGAGCTGATCACCGAGGCTCAGCGCGAGTCCCGGGAGGTCATGGACGAGCTGCGCCAGGTGGCGCGCGGACTCCACCCCCGGGTCCTGACCGACCACGGACTGGGCGCGGCCCTGCCCGTGGCCGCCGGACGCGCCCCGGTCCCCGTGCGGGTGGACGTCGAGTTGGAGGAGCGCCCCTCCCCGCGCGCCGAGGGGGTGGCCTACTACGTGGCCTGCGAGGCGCTGAACAACGTCGCCAAGCACTCCGGCGCCACCGGGGTCACCGTGGCCGTGGAGCGGGTGTCGCGCCCCGCCCGCGACGGCGGCGACCTGCTGCGGCTCACCGTCGTCGACGACGGCTCCGGAGGGGCCGCTCCCCGGGCGGGCACGGGCCTGAACGGCCTGTGGGACCGCGTGGACGCGGTCGACGGCGTCCTGACCATCCACAGCCCGGCCGGTGAGGGCACCGTCCTGACCGCCGACATCCCTTGGGAGGCATGACCGTGTACACCGGTGCGAACCCCGTCCAGCCCGCGGAGAGAGGGCCCAGGGTGGTCATCGCCGAGGACTCGGTGCTGCTGCGCAGCGGGATGGCCCGCCTGCTGGAGGACGCGGGGGTGGAGATCGTCGCGCAGGTCGGCGACGCCGACGCGCTGATGCGGGCGGTGGAGGAGCACCCCGACGTGGACCTGTGCCTGGTCGACATCCGCATGCCGCCCACCTACTCCGAGGAGGGCATCCAGGCGGGTATCGCCATCCGCCAGAAGTACCCGGAGGTGGCGGTGCTGCTGTTGTCCCAGCACGTGGTCAGCCGCTACGCCGCCGACCTGCTCGGCAGCGGGGCCAGCAGGGTCGGTTACCTGCTCAAGGACCGGGTCGCCGACATCGACGAGTTCCTGTCGGTGCTGCGCCGCGTCGCCGGGGGCGGCGCCGCCATCGACCCGGAGGTGGTCTCGCAGCTGCTCAGCCGACGGCGTGACAACGCCCTGGCCCGGCTCACCCCGCGCGAGACCGAGGTGCTGGAGCTCATGGCGCAGGGGCTGAACAACGCGGGCGTGGCCTCGCGACTGACCGTCACCGAACGCGCCGTGGAGAAGCACATCCGCTCGATCTTCACCAAGCTGGACCTGGGCCACGACGACCACGACCACCGCAGGGTGCAGGCCGTGCTGCGCTACCTGCGCGGCGCGGACCGGGACTGACCGCGGACACCAGAGGGGGCGCGAGCCCGACGAGGAAGGAAGAACAGTGACATTCAAGGCACGGGGCCTGTACGCCTCATCGAGCAAGGAGCCGCGCAGGTTCCGCGTGGGCCCGTGGCTGCTCCTGGGCGCGGTGCTGGTGCTGGGCGTGGTGGTGGCGACCGCCTTCTCGGTCCTGGGCAACGTGGGCGTGGACCGCGGCACCCGCAGCGACGCCTACGACGCGCCCCAGGCCCTGGAGATCGAGAACGGCACCGGCGGCGACGTCGTCCTCACCGGCGGCGCCGAGCGGGTGCAGGTGGACCGCACCCTGCGCGGCACCCCCCTCACCGAACCGGAGGAGGACATCGAGGAGGACGACGGCGCCCTCCAGGTGGAGGCCGAGTGCCTGGGCGTGCCGTTCTTCGACGGCTGCCGGATCGACTACGAGGTCGCGGTCCCGGTGGGGACCGCGGTGACCGTGGAGACGGTCAGCGGCCGGATCAGCGTGGAGAACGTCGACGGCGAACTGGAACTGGGCAGCCTCAGCGGCGAGGTGCGGGTGGACGGCAACAGCGGCGACGTCACCGCCGAGTCCCTCAGCGGCACGATCGACGTGACCGGGGTGGAGGGCTCCGTGGTCGCGGAGACCGCCAGCGGCCGGATCATCGCCGAGGGGACGGGCGAACACCTCCAGGCCGCGAGCACCTCCGGTGACGTGGACGCGTCCGGGTTCGACGCGCGCACGGTCGTGGCCGAGTCCACCAGCGGCGACGTCCGGGTGGGCGGGGGCTTCACCGAGGCCCAGGTCTCCACTGTCTCGGGGGGCATCGGGGTCGCCACCGACGACGCCTTCGACCTGATGAGCCTGGAGAGCGTCAGCGGCGGGATCGACGTGCGGGTGCCCGAGGGCGCCTACGAGGTCACCGGGGAGTCCGCGTCCGGGGAACGCCGCGTGGACGTGGACACCTCCCCGGACGCGGAGGCCCGCATCCAGGCCGATACCGTCAGCGGCGCGCTCAGCGTCACGTCGGGTTAGACCGGCCCGCTCCGGCGCGCTCGAAGCGCAGTGCCGCCCAGTCCGAGTCGATCGGCACCTGGGCGGTACCGCGCCACCCCGAGTCCAGGAGCGGGCCCCAGCCCCGGTCCGCGGCCAGGTCGGTGATGATGGTGCCGCCGCGCCGGGGGTAGCACACCCACAGGCGGGTGCCCGGCCCCACCACCTCCAGGACGCGGGGAGCCTCGCGGCCCACGGTGCCCCGGTCCAGGGCGAACAGGTGCACGTCGTCGTAGTCGGCGCCCTCGATGGGGCCCAGGTCGATGTGGATGTCGGGGGGCGGTTCCAGCAGCCGCAGGTAGCGCTCGGGGGCGTTGAGGACGAGCAGCCGGTCGCCGGGGCGCACCCCGAGCCTCTGGGCGAGAGTGCCTGGGTTGTCCGACATATCCCCCTCCGTTCGTGGCCTGCGGGCGCCTCGCCCGTCTCCTGGCCACCGTACGGGCCGCGGCCGCGGAAACCGAGCACCTTCCCCGCCCGCACCCCGGCGAGGCCCTGTTTTTTAGGATGCTCCCATGACAGATGAAAACGGCGTACTGCGCTGGGGCGTGCTCGGGACCGGCGGCATCGCCCACTCCTTCGCCGAGGCGCTCGGGTCCACCCCCACGGCCCGGCTCACCGCGGTCGGCTCGCGCACCCCCGAGCGCGCCGAGGAGTTCGGCCGGGCCTGGGACGTCCCCGAACGCCACGGCAGCTACGAGGCCCTGGCCCAGAGCCCGAACGTGGACGCCGTGTACGTGGCCACCCCCCACCCCTGGCACCACCCCAACACCCTGACCTGCCTCAGAGCGGGCAAACACGTCCTGGTCGAGAAGCCCATGGCGATGAACGCCCTCCAGGTCTCGCAGATGGCCGAGGCGGCCCGCGAGGGCGGCCTCTTCCTGATGGAGGCGATGTGGACGCGCTACCTGCCCGCCTCCCGCCTGGTCCGCGACCTGGTGGAGGACGGCGCGATCGGCGAGGTGCGCTGGCTCTCGGCCGAGTTCGGCTTCAACGCCCCCTACGACCCCGACCACCGCCTCTTCAACGCCGGCCTGGGCGGCGGCGCCCTGCTCGACGCGGGCGTGTACCCGCTGGCCTTCGCCTCCCAGCACCTGGGCGAGCTGACCGTGGTGGGCGCCACCCGCCACCTGTCTCCCGACCGGATGGTGGACACCGCCACCACCGTGCTCGTGCGCGGCGAGAACGGGGGCACCGGCTCGCTGTCGTGCGCCTCGCGGACCACGCTGCCCAACCGGGGGGTGCTGGCCGGGACGAAGGGCAGGCTGGAGATCCCGAACTTCTGGATGGCCACCGACGTGGTGCTGCACCGCGACGGCCACGAGCCGGAGGCCTTCTCCCGGCCCTTCCGCGCCAACGGCTACGAGTACGAGGCCGAGGAGGTCGCGCGGTGCGTGGCCGCCGGTGAGCTGGAGAGCCCCGACATGCCCTGGGCCGAGAGCCTGCGCCTGGCCCGGATCATGGACCAGATCCGCGACGTGGGCAGCCTGGTCTACAGCCCGGCCACGGTCAAGGCCGTGCCCCTGGCGTGATCCCGGCCGTTCCCTCCCTCTCCTTCTTGGGAGCGGTCCCACGCCCTGGTTCCCCGGCGCCCGCGGGAAGGTCCCCGGCCTCCCGCGGGCGCCGCCGCGCGTGCAGCAGGCGTGCGGCGGTGGCCCGTGTCAGGGCGGGCACGCTCATGCGGACCACCATCAGCACGGCGTCGCGGGGGCCGACCTCGTGGGCGAAATAGTCGTCGAGAGCGAGGTGGCCGCTGCGGGGCCGGATGCCGTAGATCCGGCCGTCGAACATGCGGTAGGCGTCGTGGATCAGCAGCGTGTCGGGGTCCAGGTTGGGCCCGTCGCCCAGCCACTCGGCGGCCTCGCCCGCGACGCGCCGGACCCGAGCGGGGAGGGGCCGGAGCTCGTTGGGAAAGACGCGCGCGTCGCCCAGGCTCCGCCGCCACGCGGCGTAGACGGCCGGGTGGCGGGTGCGCAGGACGACGTAGGTGGTCCGCAGCGGGTGGGCGAGGACCTCGCGGGTCAGGAAGTGGATCATCAGGGCGGCGGACAGGCCCGAGCGGCGGTGGGCGGGGACCACGCCCGCCGCGTCCAGGTACACGGCGCGCCGGGAGGCGAAGCGGCGGCGGTGGTAGCCGCCCCAGCCGACGGGGGAGCCGTCGGGGCCCAGGATCAGCGCCAGGGAGGCGACCTGGTCGAAGAACCCGGCGTCGATCCGGGCGCGCCAGTAGGACGAGTGGTCGGCGCCGAAGGCCCGCGCGGCCAGGTCGCGCAGGACGCGGTGCAGGCGTTCCCGGCAGGGCGGGGCCAGGGTCGCGGGGGAGTCCCAGCGGGCGAGGCGGTAACCGGGGCACAGGTCCCGGACGGTGGGCGGCGCGCTCAGGTCGCGCAGTTCGGGGTTGTGGTCGTGGATGGTCACCTGCACCACTACTTTCACTACTCTCCGGAAAGAAACGACTCCCTAAAGTAGTGGTTTTGGCGCGCGCTCGGGCGAACTCCGCTCGAACGGGAGGGGGCCGGGCTACGATTGCCACACAGGTGTTCTCCCACGATGGGTAGGCGGGTATGTGCGCACAGCCGGTACCGGACTGGCTCATCCCCCCGAGCAGGGGATTCAGAGCCGAGGACCTGGACACTCTGCCCGACCTTCCCCCGCATACCGAACTGATCGACGGGAGCCTCGTCCTCGTGAGTCCCCAGATGGGCTTCCACAGCGTTGTGATGGACCTGCTCACCATCGGTCTACGCCACACGGTTCCAGCTCACTACCGTGTGCGCCGTGAGATGACCGTGACGCTCGGACCGCGCCAGCGCCCCGAGCCGGACATCATGGTCGTGGCCACCGAGGCGGTGGACAATCGGCAGAGCACCTTCCCGCCGAATGCGGTGGCGCTTGCGGTCGAGGTGGTGTCGCAGGAGTCCATGGAGCGGGATCGGCACCGTAAGCCCCAGCTCTATGCCCAGGCGGGCATCCCCCACTTCTGGCGGGTGGAGAACAACGACAGCTCGCCCGTGGTGTACGTGTACGAGCTGGACCCGGCCAAGGCCTGTTATGTGCCCACCGGTATCCACCACGACCGGCTCAAGGTCGAGTTCCCCTACCCCGTGGACATCGACCTGACCGAGGTCCACCGACTCTGAGCGCGCGGGCTCAGCCCGAGGCCGCCGCGCGGCCGAACCTCTCCGACAGGCGCGACATGTGCCCGCGCAGCTCGGCGGGCTCCTCCACCTGCATCTCCACGTCGAGCATGCCCAGGTAGCAGGCCATGTGGAGCAGCGAGTCCCCGGAGCACACCAGCACGCACGAGCGCTCGTCCACCGGCTCGATCCGCCCGAAGCCCGCCGCCGTGCGCTCGGCCTCCTCCGCCGGGACGAACAGCCTGATCCGCGCCCGCACGGGCCACATGTGCACGTCGATGCGCTCCCGCAGGTAGGCGGCGACCCCCTGCTCGGGCGGGTCGCGCGGGGGCACCCGCGGCCCGGTCGGCGTGAGCGGGCGCATCCGGTCCACCCGGAAGGTGCGCCAGTCGTCGCGTTCGGTGTCCCAGGCCACCAGGTACCAGCGCCGCCCGCGCGAGACCAGCCGGTGGGGCTCCACCACCCGGCGCGAGGCGCTGCCGTCGTGGCGCTCGTAGTCGAAGCGCAGCCGTTCGCTGTCCCGGCAGGTGGCGGCCACCAGCGCCAGAACGTCGGCGTCCACCGTGGGCCCGTCGGAGGGCATGGGGACGGTGAAGGCGCCCAGGGCGTCCACCCGGCGCCGCAGCCGCGAGGGCAGCACCTGCAAGAGCTTGGCCAGGGCGCGCACCGAGGTCTCCTCGATCCCCGACACCCCGCCCTGGGCGGCGGTGCGCAGCCCGACCGCGACCGCCACGGCCTCGTCGTCGTCCAGCAGCAGGGGCGGCAGGGCGGCGCCCGCGCCGAGCTGGTAGCCGCCCCCGGTGCCCATGGTGGCCTGGATGGGGTAGCCCAGCTCGCGGAGGCGGTCCACGTCGCGGCGGACGGTGCGCGGACTCACCTGGAGGCGGTCGGCGAGTTCGCCGCCCGGCCAGTCCTTGCGGGTCTGGAGCAGGGACAGCAGGCGCAGCAGGCGCGCGGAGGTCGCTCTCATGTCGGCAGTGTGCCAGGAGCGGAGGACGCTTTCGGTCCTCCACTCCTGGCGCCGGCCGGTCGGGCGGGACGCCCGGGGCGGGGGAGGGACGCCTCAGCCGGTCACGGCGACCGCCTCCACCTCGACCAGCTGGTCGTCGTAACCGAGCACGGCCACCCCGAGCAGGGTGCTGGGCGCGTCGTGCCCGCCCATGTGCGCGCGCACCACATCCCAGGCCGCCACCAGATCCTCCTGACGGTCGGAGGCGACGTAGACCGTGGTCTTGACGACGTCGGCCAGGTCGGCTCCGGCGTCGTTCAGCGCGGTGCGCAGGTTGCGCATGACCTGCTCGGCCTGGCCCGCGTAGTCGCCGACCGCGACGGTGCGGCCGTCCCCGTCGAGCGGGCAGGCCCCCGCGGTCCACACCACGCGCGCGGGCGCCCGGACCGTGGCGGCGTAGGCGTAGTCCACGGCCCCGGTCAGGGTCTGGCTGCGGATCAGTCGGACGGCGCTCATCGTTCTCCCGGGGGCTTCGTCGGTCTTCGGCACCCCCACCAACGACCGCGCGGGGGCCGCGGGTTCCGGTTCTGCCCACGGCAGAGGGCCCGCCCTCCCCCGAGGGAGGGGGCGGGGCCAAACCGCGTGCCCTCCCGCGCCGATCCGCGCCGCCGACCTCTCAGGACCGGTCGGGGATCAGGACGCTCAGGCAGGTCACGCACGCCTCCAGCTTCTCGAACTCGGAGATGTCCACCGGCAGCACCCGCCACCGGTCGGCGCTCAGCTGGTGGATCGTCTCGTGCGCGGCGGCGCTGACCAGCACGTCGCGTCCGCCCAGGGGCAGCACGTGCGCGCCCCGCTCCTCGGTCGCACGGCGCACGGGAGGCAGCGCGTCGGCCTCCACCAGCTCGGGCAGGCCCACGAGCGTGCCGTCGGGCAGCGCGGTCACCGCCGACTTCAGGTGCGGTGCCGCGCCCATACCCACGCGCACGACCTCCCGGCCCAGCGGCTTGAGCAGCTGTTCGAGCTGGGCGGCGCCCTCGGCGTCGGTGCGCCCGCCCACGCCCACGTAGACGGACGATCCCACCTGGAGCACGTCACCGCCGTCCAGGGTCCCGGGCGCCTCGATCCGCGCCACCCGCAGTCCGAGCCTGCGCACCGCCGCCTCGGCCCCCTCCACCTCGCCGCGGCGCTCCCGCGCGCCGGGGCGGGTCAGGACCGCCAGGTCCCCGCACACCACCACGGTGTCCTCCACGAACACCGCGTCGGGGTGTTCGGGCGCCGGTTCGACCTCGCACACCCGCCACCCGGCCGAGGCGACGGCCTCCTGGTAGATCGTGTACTGGCGTGCGGCCAGGACCGGGTCCACCTCCGTGCGGGGGGCGACGCCCCGTGCCAGGTCGGGGCCGGGGCGGCGCATCAGGGCGACCCCGTAGTAGGTGTATCCGTCCACGTACACGTCCTCCAGGGGTGCGGCGCCGGGATCTGGGAAGAGCACAACCTATCGCGCACCCGTACCCTTTTTCCGGACGCGGCACGCGGGTCGTTCGGCTTGTTCGCCGGTGCGGGCGGGGGCAGGGTGGTGGCCATGGACGTGATCATTGTCGGCGGCGGGATCGTGGGGACGAGCGCGGCGTTCCACCTGGCCAGGAAGGGCGTGTCCACCGCGCTGGTGGACGCCTCGCACCCCGGGCAGGCCACGGCCGCCGGGCTGGGGGTGGTCTTCCCCTGGCCGCTGCCGTGGGACGAGCCGCCGGTGTGGGACTTCAAGGCCCGCGCGGCCGAGCACTACCCGCGGCTGATGGCCGAGCTGGCCGAGGACGGCCAGGCCACCGGTTACGAGGTGGTCGGGGGCCTGTCCGTGGACCGGGAGGGCGACGACGCCGGGTTCGACCTGTTGCGCAACCTGTCCGAGCGCGCGGAGTTCGCGACGATGGGCGCGGTGGAGCGCCTGGCCCCGGGCGGGCCGCGCGAGCGGTTCCCGCTGCTGCCCGAAGCCTACGGCGGGGTGTTCGTGGAGGGCATGGCGCGGCTGAACGGGGCGGCGGCGCGGGTCGCCCTGTTCAACGCCGCCGAGGAGCGGGGGCTGCGCTACTTCAAGGGGGAGTGCCGCCTGCTGTGGGACGGCCGCCGGGTGGGCGGTGTGCGGGTGGGGAGCGAGGCCCTGGAGGCGCCCGTGGTCGTGGTGGCCGCGGGCGCGTGGTCGGCCGGACTGCTGGCGACCGCCGGTGTGGACCTGCCCGTGCACCCGGTGCGCGGGCAGGTGACGCACTTCGCGCTGCCGGGGCGCGACACCCGGGCCTGGCCGGTGGTGCGGTTCGGCGAGCACGGGTACTTCGTGTCGGCCTTCGGTCCCGACCGGGTGGTCACCGGCGGCACGTGGGAACCGGAGGCCGGGTTCGACCGGCGGACGACGGCGTCGGGTCTGCTGCACAACCTCTCCACCGCGGTCGAGGTGCTGCCCGGACTGGCGGACGCCACGGTGGTGGAGACGCGGGTGGGGCTGCGGCCGTGCACGCACGACGGACGGCAGCTGCTGGGGACCGTGGAACGGCTGCCCGGTGTGGTGGTGGCGACCGGGCTGGGCGGCGAGGGGCTGACCTTCGGGCCCTTCCAGGGGCTGGTCGCCGCCCGGCTGGCCATGGGGGAGGACCCCGGGGTGGACCTGTCCCCCTTCCGGCCCGACCGGCCCATGGCCCCCGCCTGACCCCGTCCGCGGCGGGAGCGGCCCGGACCGTCCGGGCCCGGCGGGGCCAGGCGAAGAGTTGAGTAGCGGTACTCAGGCGCGCGATCCGGGGAGTCGACAGCATGGACGCATGAACCCCTACACCCCCCAGCCCCGGTCCACCCCGCAGTTCTTCCTCCAGTCCGTCCTGTCCTTCGGCGCTGCGTCGGTCGGAGTGGGCGCGGGGATCGTCTACCTCCCCGTCGACCTGTGGATCCGGGCCTTCCTCGGTCTGGGCCTGCTCTACGTGATCACGTCCACGTTCACCCTGGCCAAGTGCGTGCGCGACCGGCAGGAGGACGCGCTGGCCGCCGAGGCGGCCCAGAACTACCAGCAGATCCCCGTCTGGAACGCGGAGCAGCCCGTCCCGCGCTCCTGAGCGGGACGGGTCGGCGCGGCGCGCGGGGACGGAGCGCGCCGCGCCCCGGGTCGCGCCGGTGTCAGGCGTTGGGCGGAAGAGCGGTTCCGGCGCCCCTCCGGCGCGGCCTGAGCAGGTCGTGGCGCTCCCTGGGCAGGGTGGGCTCGCCCGCGCCCTGCACGGTGAAACCGGCGTCCTCGATCATCTCCAGGTCGGCCCGGCCCGCCTGTCCCTCGCTGGTGAGGTAGTCGCCCAGGAACACCGAGTTCGCGATGTGCAGCGCCAGCGGCTGGAGGGAGCGCAGGTGGATCTCGCGGCCGCCCGCCAGGCGCACCTCCACGTCGGGGAAGACGAACCGGGCGGCGGCCAGGACGCGCAGGCACCGCTGCGGGGTCAGCTCCCACGTGCCCTCCAGCGGGGTGCCCTCGAAGGGCATGAGGAAGTTGACCGGTACCGAGTCCGGTTCCAGCTCGCGCAGCGCGAACAGGGCGTCGACCAGGTCGTCGTCGCTCTCCCGCATCCCCGCGATCAGCCCGGAGCAGGGGGACAGGCCCGCCTGCTTGGCCCTGGTCACGGTGTCCACCCGGTCGGCGAACTCGTGGGTGGTGCAGATGTCGGCGTAGCGCTCCTCCGAGGTGTTGAGGTTGTGGTTGTAGGCGTCGGCCCCGGCCCGGCGCAGCCGGTCGGCCTGGCCCTCGGAGAGCAGGCCCAGGCAGGCGCACACCTCCACGCCGGGGTGCTCGCTCTTGATGCCCTCGATGGCGGGGGCCAGCCGTTCCACGTCGCGGTCGGTGGGGCCGCGCCCGCTGGCCACCAGGCAGACCCGGGTGGCGCCCGCCCTCACCCCGTGGGAGGCGGCCTCGCGGGTCTGGTCGGGCCTGAGCCAGGTGTACCTGACGATCCCGGCGTCGGAGCCCAGGCGCTGGGAGCAGTAGGAGCAGTCCTCCGGGCACAGTCCGCTCTTGACGTTCACGAGGTAGTTGAGCTTGACGCGGCGCTCGAAGTAACGCCGTCGGACACGGAAGGCCGCGGCGACCAGGTCCATCAGGTCGTCGTCGGAGCTGCTCAGAACCCCGAGGAGTTCGGCGCGGGTGGGCGTCTCGCGGCGAAGGGCCTTCTCGGCCAGGGGAAGGAATGTGGTCACGGGGACGATCCTGGGGCTCCGGACGCGGACGGCGCAGTCGCCTAACCAGCCAAAAACGCGGCGGAAGTCTTGTGCGGGGCGGCTGTTTGCCCCCGCCCTTCCTCCCGCCGGGGACTCCGCAAGGGGGTCCGGGCCGCCCGGTGGCCGCTGGCGCCGGTCTTCGTCGCCTGGGGCCGCCGTACGCGGGCCGGGGGCGGCGGGAACCGCTGAGGGCGTGAAGCGCTGGTCAGCGGCTCCCGCCGGGACACCCCCTGGTCACCGCTGGAGCGACGCGGTGAGGCGTCGCAACGAGGCGTGGGCGGGCGGGCCCCAGGTGGCCTTGCCGCCGGGGCGGCCGTGGACCCCGGCGTCCCCGATGTGGATACCGCTGAGGGCGCGCAGCACCGCCCAGCCGCGGGCGCGGCGCAGGGTCGCGGCGTCCGGGCCCGGCCGGTAGGCCGCGTGGAAGAGGTCGGTGGCGCCGTCCGGCAGCAGGATCCACGCGGCGGCGAGGTCGCAGGCCGGGTCACCGGCGAAGAGGTCGCCGAAGTCGATCACGCCCGAGAGGTCGCCGCCCGTGGTCAGGACGTTGGCCGGGTGCAGGTCCCCGTGGAGCCACACCCTCGGGCCCGCCCACTCGGGCGCGGCGACGGCGTCCTCCCAGACCGCGCGGACGGCGTGCGGGTCGCGGACCAGACCCCGTTCGACGGCCGCGGCGAGTCCTCGGGTGAAGTCCTCGGCGGTCTCGGCCAGCGGGTTCCCCCGGTCCCGGCCCGTCGGCGCGTCGTCCGGGGCGGGGTGGTGCAGGGCCGTCAGGAAGGCGGCCAGGGTGGCGGCGGCCTCCTCGGCGCGTGTCGCGGGGGCGCGGTCGGCGGGTTCGCCGGGCACCCAGGTGGTGACGAGCCAGGGCCGCGGGAACCGCGCGGAGGGCTCGGCGAGGCGCTGCGGGACGGGGACCGGCAGGGGAAGGAGCGGGGCCAGGGCGGGCAGCCAGGTGTGTTCCTTGCGCAGCAGCGCGTCCGCGGACCGCGTCGCCCAGGGCAACCGGACGGCGAGGTCGTCGCCGAGCCGCCACACCTGGTTGTCCCAGCCGCGCGCTCCGAGTCTCAGGGGCAGGTCCGCCAGGTCGGGGTGCCGCTCGCGCAGCAGGTCCCGGACCAGGTCCTCGGTGATGTCCGTTCCATGGGTTGTCATCAACGGCAACGATAGAGGGGCGGCGGGTTCGGTCGGCGGACGGTTACCGGCCGTGGGGGCGGGCGCCCCGCAGGAACTGCTCGACCGCGGTCTCGACCAGCCCGTCGAGCCTGTCCGCGTCGATCATGCCGCCGTTGACCATCGTCGCGATGCCCTGCACGGTCGCGTACAGGATGATCCCGATGCGCTCGGGGTCGCCGTGTTCGAGCGCGCCGCGCTCCTGGCCCTCCTCGATCAGCTCGCTGACCTGCCCGAAGGCGGCCTCGGCCGCCTCGACGAGCCGTGTGGCTCCCGGCCGGTGTTTGCCGGAGTTCATCAGTTCGAGCAGCGCGGCGTTCTCGGTGGCGAAACGGGCGAAGGCCAGCACGGCCCCGTGCACCCGCACGTCGAACGCGTCCCCGGCCTCCGCCAGCGCGGTGCGCAGCTCCTCGCCCAACCGGACGAACCCCGCCTCGGCCAGGGCGTCGAGGAGCGCCTGCCGGTCGGCGAAGTGCCGCCGCGGCGCGGCGTGGCTCACGCCGACCTCCCTGGCCAGGTCCCGGAGGGAGAGCTGGTCCGCTCCGTGCTCGCGCAGCTGGCGCGCGGCGGCGTCGAGGATCGCGCTGCGGAGGTTGCCGTGGTGGTAGGGGCGCTGCCCGGCGGGTGGGGTCACGTCCGCCATCCTAACACGCAATGTTTGCATTGACATCATTGTTTGCACTGACTACATTCGGGGGTCATGACAGCGTTCTCCGCCGAAGACGTCCCTTCCATGACCGGCCGCACCGCCGTCGTCACCGGCGCGAACAGCGGGATCGGACGCGTCACCGCCCGCGTCCTCGCCGAACGCGGCGCCCGGGTCCTGCTCGCCGTCCGCGACCTCGACAGGGGCCGCGCCGCCGCCGCGACGATGACCGGTGGCGTCGAGGTCCGCGAACTCGACCTCGCCGACCTGTCCTCGATCCGGGCGTTCGCGCGGCGACTCACCGAGCCCGTCGACCTGCTCGTCAACAACGCCGGCCTGTCGCTCCCGCCGTTGTCCCGCACCGCCGACGGTTTCGAGTCGCAGTTCGGGACCAACCACCTCGGCCACTTCGCGCTCACGAACCTGCTGCTGCCGCGGATCCGGGGAAGGGTCGTCACGGTGGCCTCGCTCGCGCACCTGATCGGCTCGATCGACTTCGCCGACCTCAACTGGGAGCACAAGCCCTACCGGGCCTATCCCGCCTACGGCCAGTCCAAACTCGCCAACCTCCTGTTCGCCTCGGAACTCCAGCGGCGCCTCGCCGAGGCCGGTTCCCCGGTGACATCGACGGCCGCCCACCCCGGAATCTCGGCCACGAACCTGATGAGGACCGAGGGGCGCGGCCTGTGGCTGCGGGCGAGCCAGGCACTGATCGGTCTGGCCACGCAGAGCGCGGAACAGGGCGCCCTGCCCACGCTCTACGCCGCCACGGCGGACGTCCCCGGCGACAGCTACGCCGGTCCCCGCCGTCTGATGGGGCTCCGGGGCGCCCCGAAGCCGGTCCCACGCGCGGCGAAGGCGCGTGACGTCGACGCCGCGCGCCGACTGTGGCAGGCCTCCGAGGAACTCACCGGAGTGGCCTTTCCACTGAGGACACCTCACGCCGCCTGACATCCCCCGCAACGCCATGAACCCGACCGTCCACCGACTCCGCCGCCGTCGACACCGGCGCGCTCCAGAAAGGAACGTCCCTTGATGCGGACACACCACACGCGGCCCCACGACGCCGAACTCAGGCGTCTGCTGGACCGAGCCGAGATCAGCGAGGTCCAGACCCGCTACGCCACCGGAACCGACTCCCGTGACTGGGAGCTGTTCCGCTCCTGCTTCACCGACGAGGTCGAGGTCGACTTCGGCGAGGGCTTCGGCCAACCGGCCATGCGCATGGCGGCCGACGAGTGGGTCGCGGGTACCGCGCCGCGGATGGAGTCCTTCAAGGCCACGCAGCACATGATCACGAACCACGTGATCACCTTCGACGGGGACGACCACGCCACGTGTGTGGCCTACGTGCGGGCGAGCCACCACCTGCCCAACAGCCTGGGCGACAGCGACCAGACGGTCTACGGGTACTACACGAACCGGTTCACCCGGACCCCGAGCGGTTGGCGCATCGCCGGTGTGAAGCTGACGCCCCTGTGGATGACCGGGAACTTCGCCGTCTTCCGGTCCGCCCTCGCCGCAGAGGACGCCGCCTGAGGCGGCGGTACCCGAGCCGAGCCCCGGACCGCGCGGCGGACGGGGCTCAGCCCGTCGGAGCGGACTCCCAGCGCGCGAGGCCCTCGCGGAACCCGTCGGCGGCGGTGAACACGTGGCCGCCCATGCCCAGCGCCTCGGCGGCCCGGACGTTCTCCTCGCGGTCGTCGACGAAGAGGATCCGCCCCGCCTCCACGCCCAGGGCCTCCTGGCACCACCGGTAGGCGTCCGGTTCGGGCTTGGCGCGGCGGATACGGCAGGAGAAGGCGCGCACGTGGAAGCGGTCGAGCCAGGGGTGGTGCGCCTCGTAGTGGGCGGCCAACTCCTCGGGGATGTTGGACAGCAGCCCGATCCGCCGGCCGGAGGCCGCGAGCTCCCCGACCAGGGCGACCATGGTCTCGTCCACGGCGCTCCAGCTGGCGACGTCGGCCTCGACGAGCGCGGCGACGCGCTCCCCGTCGAAGCGTGTGCCCAGGTCCTCGCCCACGCCGCGCCAGTACTCGGCGGCGCTCACGTCCGCGCGGTCGTAGGGCTGGCGCCGCGCCCAGTACGCCTCCCAGAAGGCCGGGGCGGGCGCGCCCGCGATCCGGACCAACCGGTCCTTGCCCTCCTCGGACTGGTGGCGGGCCAGGACACCGAACAGGTCGAAGAGCACGGTCAACAGGACACACCTTCCTCACGGCACCGTCGGGAACCCGTCCAGATCGTACGCGGTCGGGCGCCGCGGGACCGATACACGTTGCGGGCCAAACGATGGACATCTTTTGGCCCGTGGGCGTTTTGTCCGTGACCCTCGGCTTCCCGGCGTGTCCACTCTGGGGACGAGCACTGTGCGACGTGGAAGGGACACCAGACGTGAGCGGAGCCAGACAGGCCGGGGACGAGTCGGTTCCGGCGGGGGAGGGCAACATCGTCCACGTGACGATGATCGCCGCGGCCGCGGCGATGGGCGGTTTCCTGTTCGGCTACGACAGCGCGGTCATCAACGGAGCGGTACCCGCCATCCAGGAGTACTTCGGAGTGGGTGCCGCCACGCTGGGCTTCACGGTCGCCGCCGCGCTCCTGGGCTGTGTCGTGGGCGCCGCGGTCGCGGGCGCCCTGGCCGACCGCCTCGGCCGCATCCGCACCATGCAGATCGCCGGCGTGCTGTTCGCGGTCAGCGCCGTCGGCTCGGCGCTGCCGTTCAACGTGTGGGACCTGACCGCCTGGCGGATCCTGGGCGGTGTCGCCATCGGCCTGGCCTCGGTGATCGCCCCGACCTACATCGCCGAGGTGTCGCCCGCGGCCTACCGCGGCCGCCTGGCGTCGTTGCAGCAGCTGGCCATCGTGCTGGGCATCGCCGCCTCGCAGCTGGTCAACTACGGCATCGCCCAGATGGCCGACGGCACCGCGAGCGGCATGCTGGGGCCGATCCAGGCCTGGCAGTGGATGCTGGGCGTCGAGGTCCTGCCCGCCCTGGTCTACCTGGGGCTGAGCGTGCTCATCCCCGAGTCTCCCCGCTACCTGGTGCGCGTGGGGCAGACCGAACGCGCCCGCCGCATCCTGGCCGACGTCGAGGGCGGCGGAGCCGAGCGGGTGGACAAGCGCATCGGGGAGATCCGCGAGGCGCTGGGCTCGGAGGTCCGGCCCAGGCTGAGCGACCTGACCGGCCGCTACGGTCTGCTGCCCATCGTGTGGATCGGCATGGCCGTCTCGGCGTTCCAGCAGCTGGTCGGGATCAACGTCATCTTCTACTACTCCAGTTCGCTGTGGCAGTCGGTGGGGGTGGAGGAGTCGGCCTCGCTGCTGCTGAGCCTGTTCACCTCCATCGTGAACATCGTGGGTACGTTCGTGGCGATCCTGCTGGTGGACCGGGTCGGCCGCAAGCCGCTGCTGCTGGTGGGCTCGGCCGGGATGACGGTGGCGCTGGCGCTGGCCGCCTACGCCTTCAACCACGCGGTGGTGCGGGGCGAGGAGGTGACGCTGTCGTTCGGCTGGGGCGCGGTGGCGCTGACCGCGGCCAGCCTGTTCGTGCTCTTCTTCGCGCTGTCGTGGGGCGTGGTCGTGTGGGTGCTGCTGGGGGAGATGTTCCCGCTGCGCATCCGCGCCGCGGCGATGGGCGTGGCCACCGCGACCCAGTGGCTCACCAACTGGCTCATCACCGTGAGCTTCCCGAGCCTGCGCGACTGGAGCCTGAGCGGCACGTACCTGATGTACGCGTTCTTCGCGCTGGTGTCGTTCTTCTTCGTGCTGAGGTTCGTGAAGGAGACCCGCGGCAAGACCCTGGAGGAGATGCGGGGCTGAGGGTTCAGCGCTCCAGGTCGATCTTGCGCTGGAGGAACTCCTCCCGGTCGATCTGGCCGCGCGCGTATCTGAGCCGCAGCTCCTCCTCCGCCGCGTCCACGGCCTGTGGCGCGGGCGCGGCGGGGGTCCGGCGACGCCCCGGTCGGGCCAGGTCGGCACGGGCCGCGCCCGCCACGGACGCCACCGTGACGACGAAGAAGACGCCCAGCGCCACCATCACCATGATGACGACCGCGGCCATGACGTAGGTCATCGTCTGCTCCCCACTCCTGGAAGAACCGCTCCTCCCCTTCCTGTGTACCCCTGTCCGGGGTTCTTCTCCAGGGGTCCTTCACGCCTGTGGACAACCGCTCCGTCCGGATCGCCGTAACCTGGATTGTCGGGATCCGGACGAAAAGGGTGGTTATGCGCGTCCTCCTCGTGGACAACCACGACTCCTACACCTACAACCTCTTCCAGCTCCTGGCGCGCGTCCTCGGCCGGACCCCGGCGGTGCTCACCCACGACGATCCCCGCTGGGACCGGATCGACCCGGCGGACCTGGACGCCGTGGTCGTCTCACCGGGCCCGGGCCGCCCCCAGAACCCCCGCGACCTGGGCCGCGTCCCCGAACTCCTGGCCCGCACCCGGCTGCCCGTCCTGGGGGTGTGCCTGGGCCACCAGGCCATCGCCCACCTGGCCGGGGCGGACGTGGTCTCGGCCCCCCAGCCCCGCCACGGCCACCTGTCCCGGATCCGGCACACCGGCGCGGGCCTGTTCGCGGGCCTGCCCCAGGGCCTCACCGCCGTGCGCTACCACTCCCTGGCCGTTCCCGAGCCCCTGCCCGAGACACTGACGGCCACCGCATGGGCCGAGGACGGCGTGGTCATGGGCCTGGAGCACCGCACGCTGCCCCGCTGGGGCGTGCAGTTCCACCCCGAGTCGGTGGCCAGCGAGCACGGCGCGGAGCTGGTCGCGAACTTCCTGGACCTGGCCCGCACGCACACCGCCCTCGCGGCCGCGACCCCGGACCCGTCCCCGGAACGGGACGCGGCCGCCCGGGGCGGGAATGCCCCGACTGCGGTGCCCGGAGAGCGCCCCGACACCCCCGCGGATGCGGCCGCCCCGACCGTCCGCGTGCGCGAACTCCCCCTGGCCGTGGACACCGAAGCCGCCTTCGCCCGCCTGTACGGCGACGCCGAGTACGCGTTCTGGCTGGACAGCTCCCGCCCGGAGGGGCCCGCGCGCTTCTCCTTCCTCGGCGCCGCCACCGGCGAGGTGCTCACCTACCGCGTCGGCGGTCCCGTCACCGTGCGCGCCGCGGACGGCACCGAGCACCGCGAGCCCGGCAGCGTCTTCGACGCCCTCGACCGCCGCCTCCCCCCGCCCTCGCCCTCCGGCCTGCCCTTCGACTTCACCGGAGGGTACGTCGGCTACCTCGGCTACGAGCTCAAGGCCGACTGCGGCGGCGACAGCGCCCACACCTCGTCCGAACCCGACGCGGTGTGGCTGCGCTGCGACCGGTTCGTGGCCGTCGACCACCACCGCGACCGCACCTACGCGGTGTGCGCCGACGACCTCCCCGACGGCGACGCCTGGCTCGACGCGACCCTGACCGCCCTCACCGACCTGCCGCCGCTGCCCGCGCCCGCCCCCGCCGCCCCGTCCGCCGACCTGGCCCGCTTGCTGGAGCGCCCGCGCGAGGACTACGTCGCCGACGTCAAGGAGTGCCTGGCCGAGCTCACCGCCGGGGAGAGCTACGAGATCTGCCTGACCAACCGGGTCCGCCTGCCCCACGACGGAGGAGACCTGGACTCCTACCGCCGCCTGCGCGCCGCCAGCCCCGCGCCCTACGCCGCCCTGCTGCGACTGGGGCCCACGAGCGTGCTCAGCGCCTCGCCCGAGCGCTTCCTGCGCGTGGACGGCGACCGCGCGGCCGAGAGCCGCCCCATCAAGGGCACCGCGCCGCGCCACGCCGACCCGGCCGCCGACGCGCGCGCGGCCCGGGAGCTGCGCACCGGCACCAAGACCCGCGCCGAGAACCTCATGATCGTCGACCTGCTCCGCAACGACCTGGGGCGGGTGTGCGAGGTCGGCAGCGTCGAGGTGCCCGCGTTCATGTACACCGAGTCCTACGCCACCGTGCACCAGCTGGTCTCCACCGTGCGGGGCGTGCTGCGCCCGCGGGTGTCGGCCGTGGAGGCGGTCCGCGCCTGTTTCCCCGGCGGGTCGATGACGGGCGCGCCCAAGGAGCGCACCATGCGCATCCTCGACCGCCTGGAGACCTCCGCGCGCGGGGTCTACTCCGGCGCGCTGGGCTACGTGTCCTCCTCCGGCGCGGCCGACCTCAGCATCGTCATCCGCACCGCCGTGCTCAGCGGCGGCGAGCTGACCATCGGCGCGGGCGGAGCGGTCGTGCTGGACTCCGATCCCGAGGAGGAGTACGAGGAGATGCTGCTCAAGGCCGACGTGCCCGCCCGCGCCCGCTGACCGATCCCCGGCGGGGCGGAAAACCGCTTGCCGCGCCCGGTTCCCGGGCACCACGCTGGGCCCATGGACGTCCCCAGGCACCAGATCCGCGCGCTCCACACCGACACCACGGTCACCGTCTACCAGGCCTACGCCCCCTCGCTCGGGCTGGCCGCCGCGCGCGAGGGACGCTTCCCCTCCGCCTGGAAGCGCGACCGCATGACCTGGCTCAAGCCTTCGTTCATGTGGATGATGTATCGCTCCGGATGGGGGCTGAAGAGGGACCAGGAGACCGTGCTGGCGGTGGAGATCACCCGAGCGGGCTTCGCGTGGGCGCTGCGCAACGCGTGCCTGTCGCACCACGCGCCCGCCGTCCACCCCGACCGGGAGACCTGGCGCGCGTGGCTGCGCGAGGCGTCGGCCCGCGTGCAGTGGGACCCCGAGCGCGACCTGTACCTGACCCCGCTGGAACACCGCTCCCTGCAACTGGGGCTGGCGGGCGAGGCCGCGCGGCGCTACGCGGACGAGTGGATCGTCTCGATCACCGACGTCACCCCGCTCGCGCACCGGATGCACACCCTGGTCCAGGAGGGGGACACCGCCGCGGCGACCCGGCTGCTGCCCGCCGAGCGCCCCTACCCGGTCGCGCGGGGGGAGCTGGACCACCTGCGCCCCGTCCGTGAACACGACGCCGCGGTGTGACCGCGCACCGCTTGGTCGGTGTCGCCGTGGTCGGACAGCTCGGACGAGGGATCGGTCGTGTACGGAGCCGCAGACGGGGCAGGCGAGGCGGTCCAGCGGGTGATCGAGGGGGAGCTGCGGCTGCTGGAACCCCACGTACGCGCCTCGCGCAGGCTCGCCGGGGAGCTGCTGGACCCCGAGTTCACCAAGGTGGGCAGGTCGGGCAGGCGCTGGGACCGGGAGACGATGCTGGCCGAGCTCCCCGTCATGGACGGCCCGGACACGACGGGGCCGCAACGGCGCCGGGTGCGGGTCACCGACATGGTGGGGCGGCTGCTCGCCCCGGACCTGGTGCACCTGACCTACGCCACCGAGGCCGACGGGGCGCGGGCCCTGCGCAGCTCCCTGTGGCGCCGCAACGCGGACGGCGCGTGGCGGCTGTACTACCACCAGGGCACGCCCGCACCCTGAGCACGGGTCCGGCGGGCGCCCGGAAAATCCCGGCGGGGCGGTCGCGCGGAGCTGTACCATCGGGCGGCGCGTCCGACGACCGGGGGGACCCCGTCTCCTGGCGGGCAGGACACCGGTGCGGGCGGGCGCCGCCCGCCCGCGCGCACCACTTCACGAGTACACGGAGCGAGGCGGCCAGACGTGAGCGAGTACGACAGGGCGATCGCCCAGAACCGCGCGAACTGGGACCAGCGCGCCGACGTCCACGCCCGGTCCGCGATGTACGACGTCGACGGGCTGATCGCGGACCCCTCCCGCCCCTCCCCGGTCGTGCGCAACGACCTCGCGGTACTCGCGCCCCACCTGGAGGGCGGCACGGTGGCGGGGAGGTCGCTGCTGCACCTGCAGTGCCACATCGGCACCGACACCGTCTGCTGGGCCCGGTTGGGCGCCGTGGACGTCCACGGCCTGGACCTGTCGCCGAACTCGCTGGCCCACGCCCGGCGTATCGCCGACGCCGTCGGCGCCGACGTCACCTGGGTCGAGGGCGACGCGCGCACGGCCTCCCAGGTCATCGACCGCACGTTCGAGGTGATCGTGACCAGCGCCGGGACGATCGTGTGGCTGCCCGAGCTGCGCTCGTGGGCCCGGTCGATCCACGACCTGCTGGAACCGGGCGGGGTGTTCGCGATCCGCGACGACCACCCGATCCTGGGCGCCATGGACTTCGAACCGTGGCAGGTGAGCGGCGACTACCTCAGCGGCGGGGGCGCCAACGTCTACGAGGACGCGGCCACCTACACCGACGGACCCGCGGACTCCATCACGCAGACCGTCAACCACGAGTGGCGCCACGACCTGGCGGAGGTGACGGGCGCGCTGCTGGAGGCCGGGCTGGTCGTCGAGGCGCTCGGAGAGCACCCGTTCATGGACTGGCCCGCCTTCTCCGGCCTGGTGGAGTGCCCGCAGGGGTGGCGGCTGCCCGAGGGCGCCCCCAGGATTCCGCTGAACTTCTCGGTGGTCGCGCGCCGCCCTGGGTGACCCCCACGCGAGCCGCCCCGCCAACAGCGGGAACAGGGGAGCGCTGCGACGGCGTGCGTACTCCTCCCCGGGTGCGGGGGCCGGGGCCAGGGACAGGTTGTCGCCGTCCGGGTCGGACACGACGCGGCGCACACCGTTGTCGTAGGTCTGCACAGGGTCGTGGCCGATGCCGTGGGTGGCGAGGCGGGCCAGAGTCTCTTCGGGGTCCTCCACCTCTCATGTGGGCAGGGCGCCGCCCGCCCGCTCGGGGTGCTCGTCGACGAAGACCCACGCGGTGTCACTGGTCCGCCAGAGCGCCTCGTCTCCGAGGACCTCGTCCGCAGGTCGTCCGAAGAACGCCGTGGGCCACGTGAGTACCCCGGCCCGGTCGCTCACGGGCAAACCGGAGTACAGACACGTCATGGTTCCCCTGGCCGCAACCTCACACTCACCACCGGGAAAGAACAGCCACGAGGAGTGGTGCGCATCCGAGGCAAGAGAAACCTCGTCGAGGCACTTCGGGACGGGTTCGCCCGTACTCGGCTCCCGGATCCGGTCCAACCCCGTGGGCTCAGGCCGCGGGCGACTGGCTCACAGGCATACGCAGTTCGTGGTCTCCGAAACGAGCGACGAGTTCAAGCCGACCACCCAGTGCCTCAACGTAACGGGCCACGACGTCGAACGACGCGACCTCTCCATGTTCGATTTGGGACACCCTGGCCACACTGACCCCCATGGCCTCGGCGATGTCCCGCTGAGTCAGTTCGTGGAACCTGCGTGTCTCGGCGAGCTGGTAACCGCGCGCTTCAGCCAGGAGAAGACGAGTCCCGGCCTCGACCTCCTCACGGTTCGCACCAGCCGCATACAGTTCCTCCTCCAGGGCTTCCCAGTCCTGTGGGACGCGCTTGGGCATGCTCACTCCTCCGCTTGGTCGACATGGTCGGCGTAAAGCTGTTCGGCACGCGGAACGCGGGACCGGTACCACCGTTTCCAGTTTCCCGCTTTGTCGCCCCCGAGCAGGAGCAGAGCCGAACGTGAGGGATCGAAAGCGAAGATGATCCTGATCTCGGAACGTCCACCGGAGCCCGGACGAAGCTCCTTGAGGTGGTGCAGGCGAGACCCCTTGAGTCGGTCGACGAAGGGCCGCCCCAGAGCGGGCCCTTCCTGACGCAGAAGGCCAACGGCCTGGGTGACCTGCACAGCCGAATCGAGATCCTCCTTGAGGAGCGTTCGGAACCACTCCGCGTACTCTTCGGTGACCTTGATGGGCCAGGACAAGGGAACTCCTCAGACATTCAAGGTCGACTTCATGTTAAGGCATCCCTTGAAATGTATCCAGAGAGTCACCCTGCGTCCTGAGAACGGGAATTTCCGCCCCCGGAAGTCCGCTGGCTTCGGGGCTCAGGCGGTGGCCTCGGGGGCGATCCGTTCCAGCGCCCCCACGGCCGCCTTCACCGAGGGGTGCTCGCGCGACCCCCTGCGGGTGCAGGTCACCAGCTTGCGCACAGGGGCGCGGGGCCCGTCCAAGCGCACCCGGGTGACCGGCAGGGCGGGGGAGACGTGCACCAGGCGGGGCACCAGCGCCACCCCCAGGCCGTGCGCGACCAGGGTGGTCACCGAACTCCACGACCGCGCCTGGTGCGACCCGTGGGGCGTGAAGCCCGCCGCGCCGCACGCCATCACGGCGTGTGCGCGACAGGTCGTGTCCGGTGGCGACAGCACCCAGGACTCGGTGGCCACCTCCTCCAGCGGCACGCTCGCGCGCCCGGCGAGGCGGTGGCCGTCGGCCACCAGCAGGTCGAGCACGTCGTCCAGCAGCGGCGCCTGGTCGAAACGGGTGTCGGTGGGCGGCGGGGAGCCCGGCGCGACCTCGATGACGGTCAGGTCGATCTCACCCCGGAAGAGCAGGTCCGTGCACTCGCCGGGCTCGGCCTCCAGAAGCCGCACGTCCAGGCGCGGGTGGTCGGCGCGCAGGGCGGCGGCCATCGGCACGAGCAGGCACGCCAGCGCGGTGGGGAAGGCCGCCACCCGCAGGGTCCCGGAGGGCTCGATGCCCAGCCCGAGTCGCGCGGCCGTCCCGCGCCGGCTCCGGACGCCCGGGAGTACCGCGCCTGAGGTTGTCCACAGGGCCGATGCGCACATGGTGGCCGGTGAGCCGTCCGCGATACGGTTGGGATCATGGACAACGCACCGACACGACCGTCCACGTCGGTTGAGGACTACGTGAAGGTCATCTACGACCTCCAGGAACGCGGCACCGGGCCGGTGACCATCTCCGGCATGGCCGAGCGCCTGTCGGTGTCCAACTCCTCGGTGTCGGGGATGCTGCGCAAACTCAGCGAACTGGGTCTGGTGGAGCACCGGCGCTACGGCGCGGTCAACCTCACCGAGCCGGGCACCAAGGCGGCCCTGTCGGTGCTGCGCCGCCACCGTCTGCTGGAGACCTACCTGGTCGCCGAGCTGGGCTACTCCTGGGACGAGGTGCACGACGAGGCCGAGATCCTCGAACACGTGGTCTCGGACAAGTTCGTCGACCGCATCGCCCACCACCTGGGAGACCCCGTGGTCGACCCGCACGGCGACCCCATCCCCACCCGCGACGGCCACATCGTCGAGCGCGAGAGCCTGCTGCTGTCGGAGGCGGAGAAGGGCGTCAGCGGCGTGATCGTGCGCGTCAACGACACCGATCCCGACCTGCTGCGCTACCTGGCCGACATCGAGATCGGCATCGGGATGCGGGTGGAGGTGGCCGAGCGCCGCCCCTACGCCGGGTCGATGCAGATCACCGTGGGCGCCGACGCGGGCGCTCCCCAGCGCTCCCAGGCCCTGGGTCTGGTGGCCGCCGAGGCACTGTGGATCAGCCCCGACGACCAGGGGTAGGACTTTCCCGGAAACGCCGTCGCTACCCGAAGGACGTGGCTACCGTGGGTGACGAGAACGATCCGACGACCGGAGGCAGCGACATGCCCGTTTCCCCTGTGGCCGAACGCCAGTCCTCCACCGAATCCCGGTACGAGCCGCTGACCCCGCCTCCGGAGGGATTCACCGCCGACGACCTGGACAGCATCCCGGATCTTCCGCCGCACACCGAACTCATCGACGGAAGCCTGGTACTGGTGGCCCCTCAGAAGTTCTTCCACACCTTCGTGCTGTCGCTCCTGGACCGGACACTGCACGGGCAAGCACCTGAACACCTGGTGGTCTGCCGAGAAATGACCGTCCGTATCGGTAAACGGCAGCGCCCCGAACCGGACCTGCTCGTTGTACAAGCCCAAGCGATCGGCGACCTGGACGGAACTTGGCTCCCGCCGGAGGCGGTGCTGCTCGCAGTCGAGGTTGTCTCCCCCGAGTCGGAGCTCCGTGACCGTCAGCGCAAACCCGAAATCTATGCTGAAGCGGGCATACCGCACTTCTGGCTGGTTCAGCAGGATGGGAACGAAGCCGTGGTGTTCGCTCACGAACTCGCTCCCACCGGCGGGTACGCCAGGCCCACGGTTCACCGCGGACGCCTCCAGCTGTCCGCTCCGTTCGACATCGACGTGGATCTGACAGGTATCTGGCGCGGATCCCGCTGACGTCGGCGACCGGGGCGTGGTCGTGGCCACGCCCCGTCGTCTTCACCCCTCCACGCGCACGCCCGCCACGCCGTCCTCGATCACGAACCGCGCACGGTCGCGGACGGGCGAGCCCGGCTCGCTCACGTGGCCCACGACGCGGTAGTCGGCCGTCCACTCGGTGGGCGTGACGACGTTGCGCACGTAGCCCCGCTTGCGGTTGACGAACCTGATGTGCGGGTTCTCCCGCAGCTGAACCTCGTCGCCGGGGGCCTGTTCGGTGCCGTCACCGCCGCTGGTGACGGACGTGCCCACCAGCTCGGTGGCCACCGTCGGCGACTCGGGGGCGTCGAAGTCGGCCTTGACGTCGCACACGTAGTTGGCGTGCACGTCCCCGGTGATCACCACCCCGTTGCGCGTGCGCGCCAGCTGGTCGCGGACCTCGTCGCGGTCCACGAGGTAGTTGTCCCAGGCGTCGTTGCTGAAGTCGGTCGCCCCGCCCTCGGCGAAGTCGCGCTGGGAGAAGAACACCTGCTGGGCGAGCACGTTCCAGCGGGCCCGCGACGAGGACAGCCCCTCCCGCAGCCACTGCTTCTGCCGGGCGCCGAGCAGGGTCCGCGAGGGGTCGCCGCGCTCGGCGTCGGACACCTGCGGGTCGCGGTACTGGCGGGTGTCGAGCAGGTGCATGTCCACCAGGTCGCCGAAGGCCAGTCTGCGGTAGAGCTGCATGTCGGGGCCGACCGGCGTCTGGGCGAAGCGCAGCGGCATGTGCTCGTGGTAGGCCTTCAGCGCCTGGGCGCGCCGGCGCAGGAACTCCTCAGGCGGGACGTCCTCGCCGTTGGAGCGGTCGTCGGCCCAGTTGTTCTCCAGCTCGTGGTCGTCGAAGACCACCGCCCACGGGAAGGCGGCGTGCGCGGCCTGGAGGTTGGCGTCGCTCTTGTACTGGGCGTGCCGCACGCGGTACTCGGCCAGGGTGCGGACCTCCCGGTCGGGGAGGTGGCCCCGGCCCAGGCTCCCCTGTCCGCCCGTCTCGTAGATGTAGTCGCCCAGGAACGCGACCAGGTCCAGGTCCTCCTCGGCCAGGTGCGCGTGGGCGTTGTAGTGCCCGGCGGTGTAGCTCTGGCAGCTGGCGAACGCGAAGGAGAACCGGTCCGTGCGGATCCCGGGAGGAGGGGCGGTCTTGGTGCGGCCGACCTGGCTGATCTCGTTGCCCACGCGGAACCGGTAGAAGTACTCGGTGCCGGGCCGCAGCCCCTGCGCCTCCACGTGCACCGAGTGGGCGGCGTCGGGGCCCGTCTCCACGGTTCCGGAGGCGGAGAGCAGGCCGAAGCCCTCCTCCCGCGAGACCTGCCACTCGACCTCCACCCGCCGGTCGGGCATGCCGCCCAGCCCGTCCTCGGCGAAGGGGTTGGGTGCCAGACGGGTCCAGAGCACGACGCTGCTGTGGAAGGGATCGCCGGAGGCGACGCCCAGGGTGAAGGGCTCACCGATGCCGCCGGACCGGGCGGGGATGTCGGCGCGGACGGAGGCGTCGGCCCGCACGCCGGGGCTCCAGGAGGTGCCCAGCGCGACGGCGCCCAGGGTGGCCGCGCCGCCGACCAGGGCCTGGCGCCGTGTGGTGCTGCTGACGATCGGGTCGGGGACGGGAAGGGGGGCGGGGGTGCGAGGGGTTCCCGGCATGGGCGGTCTCCTGATCGGGTCGCGGGGGAGCCCGACCCTCTGTCGGGCCGGGCGGGGGACCGTCGCTTCTATCCGGCCATGGCGAGCGGAACGTCCCAACCACCGGGTGGTGAACGTTGGACCCCTTAGCGTGACTAACAGGTGACAGCCTGTTGCGGCGCAGGTCAGGCCCGCAACACGCCGGAGGACCGGAAAACTCGTCGCGCCGAGCGCGGACGGCGGCCGTCCGCGCGCGGGAAGCCCACCCCGAATGGATACTTCGGGCACCCGAAATAAGATGGGTTCCAGAAGGCCCTCCCCGCCACCCCCCGAGGAGTCAGCATGCGCATCACCGTCCTGGGCGCCACCGGAGGCACCGGGCGCCACGTCGTGGACCAGGCCCTGAACGCGGGACACCGGGTCACGGCCCTGGTCCGCGATCCGGCGCGGCTGCCCGTCACCCACGAGCGCCTGGAGACGGTCCGGATGCCCGTCCCCGAACCCGACCGGCTGCGCTCCCTGCTCTCCGCGACGGACGCGGTGGTCTCGGCGCTGGCCGCGAGCGCCAAGGGCGGATTTCCCGCCACCACCTGGACCGGCGCGGTGCTGAGCGCGCTGGAGGACGACCGCGCCACACGTCTGGCCGTGGTCAGCGCCTCACCCGTCGGCCCGAAGGAGCCGGGCGGACCGCTGCCGCAGCGGCTGCTCATGCCGCTGATCGGCAGGCTCTTCCGCGACGCCTACCTCGACCTGGGGCGGATGGAGGCCGCCCTGGAGGCCAGCGGCGCCGCCTGGACCGTCGTACGCCCGCCCCAGCTGACCGACGCCCCGGCCACGGGGGAGTACCGGCTGGTCCTGGACCGCAACGTGCCCTCCGGCTACCGGATCTCGCGCGCGGACCTGGCGCACGCGCTGCTGCGGGTCCTGGACGACCCGGCCACCGTGCGCCGGGCCGTCGGCGTCGCCGACTGAGCCCCGAACGACCACGTCACGCCCCCCGGTAGCATCGGCGCATGGAGCAGGGGGCGGGCCGGCAAGAGGCCGACGACACGCGCGTTCCGGACCGCGCGGCGGTGGAGGGGGCACTGCGCTTCGTGCCCCTGATCGAGACCTACTACCGCCGCGCCCACGCCGAGATGCCCGCCGAACTGCGGCGGCTGTTCACCGACCACCACCTGACCGCCCGACACGGCGCGGTGCTGTCCCAGCTCGTCCACGGCCAGGAACTCGGCATGGGCGAACTCTCCTCCCGTCTGGGGGTGGGCCCCTCCACCGTCAGCGAACTGGTCGGCGACCTGTCCCGGGTGGGGCTGGTGGTGCGCCGCGAGGACCCCGCCAACCGGCGGCGCGCGCTGGTGTCGCTGGCCGACGAGCACCGCGAGCTCATGCGCGCGTTCGTGGCCAGTCGAGCCCGGACCCTGCTGCGGGCCTTCGACCGGCTCTCTCCGGAGCAGCGGGAGGGGTTCGCCGCCGGGCTGGAGGCCTGGGCCCGCGAGCTGCACGGGATCTGACCCGCGCCCCCTCCGAGGACGTCCGCCTTGCCAGGGGGCTCCCGGCGCTCACGTGCGGTCGCGCACGAGCCCGCGCGCTCCCCCTGGCCCCCACGGGGCGGTCGGGGCTCAGCGGACGCCGCCCGGCTTGGGCAGCGGCCTGGCGCGCCGCACCGAACGGGGCTTGGGGCTCTCGTCGCGGTACCTGCGCCGGGGCTGGGGCTGGGGAGGGGTGAAGGGCAGGGTGATCTTCGGGCGGACCTCGGCGGACGGCGCGGCGGTCAGGTCCAGGCGGAGGGAATCGGCACGCATGGGGTTTCCTCTCAGTTCTACTCACTCCGTAGTACTCTGTGTGGAGTGGTAAGAACATAGTACTACGCTCGAAGTGGTGTCAACTTCGTTCTGAGGAGAGAACCGACATGAGGCAGAATCCGGCACGCCGGGCGGCCCTGCTCGACGCGGCCATCGAGGTGCTCGCCCGCGAGGGCGCGCGGGGGCTGACCTTCCGGGCCGTGGACACCGAGGCGGCCGTCCCCAACGGCACGGCGTCCAACTACTTCAACAACCGCGACGACCTGCTCACCCAGGTCGGCCACCGCTTCTACGAGCGTCTGGACCCCGACGACAACGTGATCGCCGCGGCCCAGGCGGGACCGCGCGACCGCGACAGGGTCGCCGAGCTGATGCACGAGATGGTGGGGCGCCTCACCGACTTCCCCTCCGGCTACCTGGCCCTGCTGGAGCTGCGGCTGGAGGCCACCCGCCGACCGGAGCTGCGCCAGTTGCTCACCGAGCGCGTCCGCGCCGACCTGGACGCCAACATCGCCTTCCACACCGAGTCCGGCATGCCCGGCGACGCGTCCACCGTCGTCCTGCTCTACCTGGCGCTGAACTGGCTCATCCTGGAGCGGCTCACCCTGCCCGACCTCTTCTCCCAGGACCGGTTTCACGACCTGGTGACCGACGTGGTCGAGCACATCGTCCCCGGCCCCGGCCGCGCGGACTGACGGCTGCGAGCGTGGGGCCGCGGGTGCGGGCACTCGGGCCCGCTCGGCGGCCCCGCGCACCCGTGTACGACGTCCGTGACCGGGTTGTCCACACCCCCTGTCGCTGCGGCTGGCGCACCCCTATCCTGGAGGCATGTTCCAGCGACATTAAGTCCCCAGCCGGTCCTCGGTCCGAGCACGCGGTCCACCCCGGGCGGTCCCCGCCCCGGTGCCCGTCTCCGCTCGACCGAAAGACCTCCATGATCACTCTGTCCCCGCGTGCCCCCGGCATGCGTGCGTCCCGTCTGACCCGACCCCTGTACGCCTACGCGGCCCTGGGGGAGTTCGTCCTCCTCTACCCGCTGTACGCGCTGCTGTTCGACGAGACCGGCCTGACCGTCGCCCAGATCAGCTCCCTGTTCGTGGTCTGGTCACTGTCCTCGGTCCTCGCGTCCGTCCCCGCCGGGGCCTGGGCCGACGTGGTGCCGAGGCGCTACCTGCTGGCCGCCGCGCCGCTCCTGGCCGCGTGCGCGTTCGTGCTGTGGCTGCTGTGGCCCGGCTACTGGACCTTCGCGCTCGGCTTCGTCCTGTGGGGCGCGGGCGGCGCGCTGTCCTCGGGCTCCCTCGAAGCCCTCGTCTACACCGAACTCGCCCGCCGCGACGCGGCCGACCGCTACGCCAGGGTCATGGGCGTGACCCGCGCCCTGGACGTGGCCGCCGTCGGAGCCGCCACCCTGCTGGCCATCCCCGTCATGGCCCACGGCGGCTACGCGGCGGTCGGCGCGGCCAGCGTCGCCGCCTGCGTGCTGTGCGCCCTGGCGGCCCTGGCCCTGCCCGAGCACCGCGCCGCCGAGGGCGGACCCACCTCCGCCGACGGCGCCGCGGGGGCCGGGGAAGCGGAGGAGGGGCCCTCCGGCTACCTGGACGCCCTGCGCGGCGGACTGGCCGAGGCCCGCTCCAGCCGGCGGGTGCGCGGCGCGATCGTGCTGGTGGTCGCGGTGACCGCGTTCTGGGAGGCGCTGGACGAGTACGTCCCCCTGCTCGTCGCCGAGTCCGGCGTCCCCGCCGCCACCGTTCCCGTGGCGGTCCTGGTGGTGTGGGCCTTCGTGCTCCTGGGCGGGCTGCTGGCGGGGCCCGCCTCCCGGCTGCCCGTACGGGCCCTGGCCGTCCTGGTGGGCCTGGCCGCGCCCGCCATCGCCGCCGGAGCCCTGCTGGACGGCCCGGTGGGATGGGTGCTGATCGGCGTGGGCTTCGGCCTGTGCCAGACCGCGGGCGTGGTCGCCGACGCCCGCCTGCAGGACCGCATCACCGGGTCGAGCCGGGCCACCGTCACCTCCCTGGCCGGTCTGGGCACCGACGCCCTCACCACGGCCTCCTACCTGCTGTACGCGGGGGTGTTCGCGGTGACCGGGCACGCCCTGGCGTTCGCCCTGTTCGCACTGCCCTACCTGGTGGCGGCGCTCTTCCTGGGCCGCGGTACCCGCGGTGCCCGTCCGGTCCGCCGCTCCCCTGACCGGAAGGGGGAGGCGCGGCGGTGAACCGCGTCCGAACCCGACGGCGTCCGGGCGCGTCTTACCTGTAGCCGGACGCTCCGCGTCCGGCGCCGTGTGGCGGGCGCGCCCGCCACGCCGTACCGCGCCCGAGAACGGCGGGACGCGGTACCCGCGGGCCGTAGGTGTCGAGGGACCACCTACGGCCCGGCCGTGACCCGGCTCTGGGGGACCCTCGGTGGCCAGGGCCCTTGCACGCCTGAATAGCATCGGTTCCTGTGGCACATCAGACGACGAACACGGCGAGCAGTGAAGGCCCGGGCATCGCCTCCGTGCGCGGGATCAACGTCACCTACACCGACCGCGGCGCCGGGTACCCCACCCTCCTGATCCACGGTCACCCCTTCGACCGCACCATGTGGGAACCCCAGGTCAGGGCCCTGGCGGGACGCGGTTACCGGGTGATCGCCCCCGACCTGCGCGGGTACGGGAGCAGCACCATCGTCCCCGGGACCACGACCCTGGACACCTTCGCCCGCGACCTGGACGCGCTCCTGGACCACCTGGGCCTGGACGTGGTGAGCGTGGTGGGGCTGTCGATGGGCGGCCAGATCGCCCTGGAGCTGTACCGGCTCTTCCCCGACCGCGTCGACTCGCTGACCCTGGCGGCCACCAACCCCAGCGCCGAGACCGAGCGGGGCCGTGCCGCCCGCGTGGCGCTGGCCGAGCGGCTGCGCGCCGAGGGCATGCGCGGCTACGGCGACGAGGTGCTCGTGGGCATGATGACCGCCGCCAACGTGCGCGAGCTGCCCGCGGTGGCCGACCACGTGCGCGCGATGATGTACGCCGCCCCGCCCGAGGGCGCGGCGGCCGCCCTGCTGGGCCGCGCCAGACGCCAGGACTACGCGCCCCTGCTGCGCCGGGTGTCCGCGCCGACCCTGTTGGTGGGGGGCCAGCACGACGTGTTCACCCCGCCCGATCTCACCGAGTCCATGCACGTGCTGGTGCCGGACTCGGTCGTGGAGATCATCGAGGGCGCCGGGCACCTGCCCAACCTGGAGCGGCCCGAGCGGTTCAACGAGGTGCTGCGCCGCTTCCTGGACCGCTGCCGCACCCGCGTCTAGGAAACGGCCGCCACGGCCGGTCCGCGTCAGCGGCCGCGCGCCTTCGCCGGGCTGCGGGGGCGCGTCAGACGCGCTCGACGGGCAGCCACAGCTCGGCCTCGGCGGTGGCGCCGTCCTCGGTGTAGGAGACCCGCAGGATCTCCGGCCCCTCGGTGGCCCGGTAGGCCGTGTTGGAGGGGAACCACTGGCCGAAGGCGTCCGCCCACATGTGCTGCAACCCCTCGGGGCACCGCGCCACGGGCACCGACTTGGGGAAGACCACCCAGGTACCGCTCGGCACCTCCAGCGTCTCCATGCCCTCCGCGCCCCGGGCGGAGGTCGCCGCGGCCTCGTAGTAGTCGATCAGGCTCCCCTCCCCGCGGTCCGGGGACAGGGCGGCGGTGACGCCCAGGACACCGCGCGGTTCCTGGTCGGAGAGCTCCGCGACGCGCGCCCGGACCCCCTTGTCCAGGTTCCTGACGAACTCCTCCATGGCGTGGTTGCGGCCCTCGTGGACGATCGGCACCCGCACCTTGGGACCCACGAGGCGGAAGGCCTCCTTGTCCACGATCCGGTAACGCATGGTGGTACTCCCCTCGACGGTCAGGCGGAAGGACATCCTCGGTTGTGAGGCGAGCACCGCGCCGGTCCGGCGCGCCTCGCCCGGCCCCACGCCGTGCATGGCGCGAAAGGCCCGGGCGAAGGCCTCGGCCGACCCGTAGCCGTGGCGCACCGCGATGTCGAGCAGGCTGTCGCCGCCCCCGAGCACCTCGGCCCCGGCGAGGGTGAGCCTGCGCCGCCGCACGTACTCCGACAGGGGCATCCCCGCCAGCGCCGAGAACAGGCGGCGCAGGTGGTGCTCGGAGGTGAGCGCGATCCGCGCCATCTCCGCCACGTCCACCGGCCGCCCGGTGTCCTCCTCGACCTTCTCCAGGGCCCGGTTGAGCCGGTCCAGCATGGTGCCCTCCTCTGCTGCGTCACCGACGCTAGCGACGCGGGCCCCCTCCGCGCCCGACAGTCGGCGACCCTCTTCTGTGAGTTCGTTGTCCCTCGCCGCCCATGTCCGGCGGCCGACGGGGTAGGGGGCCCGTCCAAGGACGGGAAATCCTTGGGCAAGAAGCGCGTCTGTGCCGACGTGGCGTGCCCCGAAGCAAGCATCATGGGCCCGAGGATGGCCCGCAGACCGACCCCGAGAAGGAGGTGGGCGGGGCGGGGACACACGCCCCGCGGACACATGGACCTGGGTTTTCTGCGACCTCTGTACGAGAGCGACGCTCCGGTGGCCTCGGTGCACCTGGACACCAGCCGCGACAGGACCGACGCCGGCAAGGAACTCGAACTGCGCTGGCGCCACCTGCGGGACGAACTCTCCTCGCTGGGCACCGACAAGGCGACCCTGGACGTGCTGGAACAGGCGGTCAGGGACGGGTCCTCCCGGGCCTTCGGCAGCCACGGCCACTCCCTGTTCGCCTCCGAGGGGCGCCTGCTCGGCGCGTACACGCTCTCCGAACCGCCCGCGCAGAGCCGCGCCCTGCGCATGCCGGTTCCCGATCCCCTTCCCGTGGTCGTGGACCGGGGGCGCTACCTGCCCTACGTCCTGGTGGCGCTGGACCGGGTCAACGCCAAGGTGTTCTCCTACACCGGCCACCCCTCCAGCGAACCGGCCTCCGAGAAGGACTTCTCCGGTGCCGACCTGCGCAACATCGACCCGATGGGCCGCGGCGGGCCCGGTGTCCTGAGCGGGTACAACGGCCGCTTCGACGGCAAGCACTACCCGATGGAGACCTGGCGGGAGAACACCGCCCGGATCGCCCAGCAGGTGCGCGAGGCCGTCGCCGAGGTGGACGCCCGGATCATCTTCGTCGGCGGTGACGAGGAGGCCATCGCCTACCTGCGCGACAACCTGGGCGAGCGCAAGCTGAGCATCCCGATCAGGCTGGTGGCCGGCGGACGGGGCGGCCCCGACGCCGAGGAGCGCCTGCACGCGGCCGCGGCGGAGGCGCTGCGCGACTTCGTCATCGACGGCCATGACGACATCATCGCCGACTACCACCAGAAACTCGCCAACGACCAGGCGGTGCGCGGCACCGAGTCCACCCTGCCGATGCTGTCGGAGGCGCGGGTGCGCACCCTGCTGCTGGGCGCCGACCGCGACGGCGAGCCCGAGCTGTGGGGCTCACCGGGCGAGCCGGTGCTGGTGTCGAAGAACCCGGCGGACCTGGACGACCCCGACGCGGCGTTCCGGGCACCGGCCAGCGCGCTGATGCTGCGTTCGGCGATGGCCGCCGACGCCGGTTTCGGCGAGGTCCTCGACCACGGCCACACCAGCAACGAGAACGGCGCCATCCTGCGCTTTCCCACGTCGCCGAACGAGAGGGTCTGACCGACCCCACGGGGCCGCCCGCGTCCGTTCCGGGGCGCGGGCGGCCCTGTGCGCGGTACCGGCCGCGGGCGCACGGACCTGCGCGGCGCGGCGCCCGGCGTCAGGCGGCCCCGGCCGGGAAGCGCACGTCGGTGACCGCAGCGGTCCTCAGGCCCGCGGACGCGGGGCGCGTCCCGGTCAGGGGCGGGTGGTCATCCCCAGCAGGGCCAGCAGTTCGGCCTCGGTGACCAGGTCGATGCGCTGGCCGCGCTCGCGGTAGGTCTCGGCCCGCAGGTGCTTGGCGGTCTTGCCGGGGCCGCCGTGGCCCCCGAGAACGAGCACGTCGGTCTTCTTGGTGACATTCTTGGCGGGCCGCCCGCCCGCCTCGGCCACGCGCCGCCACACCTCGGGCTTGTCCATGGACTCCAGGTCGCCGGAGACGCACACGGTGCGCCCGTACAGCGGCCCGGTGGGGTCGGCGTCCGGAGAGGGCTCGGGCAGCGGCGTCTGGGCGTCGCGCTGCCACCGTCCGAACCGGTCCTCGGACACGGCAACCGCGGCGGACGCGGCGAACAGCGCGGGCTGGGCGGGCGCGGCGGCGGCCGGGACCGGGGCGGGCACCGCGCTCCCGGACGAGGCCTCCACCCGGCGCAGGTCCGTCCGCGCGGCACGGGTCAGGTCGGCCAGCGACGGGGTGCCGTAGCGCTCCATGGCGGCGATCACGATGCGCGCGGCGGCCTCGGCGTCGGCGTCGGCGCGGTGGTGGTGCGTCACCCGGTGCCCGATGTGGGCGCACACGGTCGGCAGCTTGTGGTCGGGCAGCCCGCCCCAGGTGCGCCGGGACAGCGCCAGCGTGCACGCGTACTCCCACGCCGGGTGGGGCAGCCCGGTGTGCCCGCAGGCCTGGCGCAGCACCCCCATGTCGAAGGCGGCGTTGTGCGCCACCAGGGGGCTGCCGTCGGCGAACTCCACGATGCGCGCGTGCGCCTGTTCCCAGGAGGGGGCGTCGGCGACGTCGGCCGCGGTGATGCCGTGCACGGCGATGTTGTGGCGGGAGAAGAAGTCCACCTGCCTCGGCGGCCGGATCAGCGTGGTGTACCGGTCCACGACCGCGCCGTCGCGCACCCGCACCAGACCGACCGCGCACGCGCTGCCGCGGTCGTGGTTGGCGGTCTCGAAGTCGATCGCGGTCCAGGTCCGGGACACCGCGCACCTCCTGCAAACGGGGAACGGACCGAGGCTATCCGGGCCCGAACGCCTTCGGGGACGAAACGGCCCCACCGGTCCGGTGCCGACGGCGCGGCCTCGTCCCCGCCCTGAGGAAAACCCCACCCCCGCCCTGGCGCGCACCGCACCCGACCTGGCGGTACGCACCATGGCCCGGCCGAGGTCCGGATTCCTAACGTGGTCACCGCCGCACGAACGACGAGACGAGGACCGCACATGATCACCCTGCGGGGACTGACCAAGCGCTACGGGGAGACGCTCGCCGTGGACTCGCTGGACCTGGAGGTCCGCCCCGGCCGGGTGACCGGCTTTCTGGGGCCCAACGGCGCGGGCAAGACCACGACGATGCGGATGGTGCTGGGCCTGGACCGGCCCACCGCCGGACAGGCCCTGGTCGGGGGCCGCCCCTACCGGGAGCTGGACCGGCCCCTGCACCACGTGGGCGCCGTCCTGGACGCCCGCGCGGTGCACCCCGGACGCAGCGCCCGCTCCCACCTGCTGGGGCTGGCCCGCACCCACCGCATCCCCGACCGCCGCGTGGACGAGGTGCTGGAGGCCGTGGGGCTGGCCGAGGTGGCGCGCAGGCGCGCGGGGGCCTTCTCCCTGGGTATGAGCCAGCGCCTGGGCATCGCCGCCGCCCTGCTGGGCGACCCGGATCTGCTGCTGTTCGACGAGCCCGTCAACGGCCTGGACCCCGACGGCGTGCGCTGGATCCGCGACCTGATGCGCTCCCTGGCGGACGAGGGGCGCACGGTGTTCGTCTCCAGCCACCTGATGAGCGAGATGCAGCTGACCGCCGACCACCTGGTGGTGCTGGGCCGGGGGCGGCTCATCACCGACGCGCCCCTGGCCGAGGTGCTGGGCAACAGCGCGTGGACGGCCGTGCTGGTGCGCGCGCCCCACCCCGAGGACCTGGTCACCGCGCTGGAGGCGGAGGGGGCCGGGGTGGAGCGCCCCGGCCCGGGCGAACTGGTGGTCACCGGCGTACCCGTCGAACGGGTCGGGGAACTGGCCCACCGGGCGGGGGTGGCCCTGCACCAGCTGAGCACGCGCGACGCGTCCCTGGAGCAGGCCTACCGGGAGCTGACCGCCGACAGCGTGCAGTACACCACCGCGAACAGGAGCCGACCGTGACGACCTCCACCACGACCGGGAAGCCCCCGGTCTCCGCCGCCGACCGCGCCCCCGGCCCGGCCCGTGCCCTGGCCGACCTGGCCGCGGCCGCCTCCTCCGAGTGGGTCAAGCTCCGCTCGGTGCGCTCCACCTGGTGGGGCCTGGCCGCGGCCCTGCTGCTCATGGCCGTGGTGGCGCCGGGCGCGGCCGTCTCGACCGTCGGCAACATGCAGAACGGGAACCTGCCGGCCGCCGAGGTCCCGGCGTCGGAGATGGCGGTCTACGCCGCCATGTGGGCCGTGCAGTTCGCCGTCATCGCCGTGGCGCTGCCGGTGATCACCTCCGAGTACTCCTCCCGCTCCATCCACCCCACCCTCCAGGCGGTCCCGGTGCGGATGCGCATGCTCGCGGCGAAGGCCCTGGCCGTGGCCGCCACCGTGTTCGCGGCGTCCCTGGTGACGGGGGCGGTCGGTACGCTTCTGGCGCACCTGGTGACGCGGCACCCCTACCTGGAGGGGTACGGCACCCTGGACCCGGGGCAGGCCGCCGCGGACGTGGTACGCATGGCCGTGTACCTGACCGCCGTGGCCGTGTCCACCCTGGGGGTCGGCACCGCGCTGCGGTCAGCCGCCGCGGCGCTGACCACGGTGTTCATGCTGATTCTGGGCCTGCCGGTGATGTTGTTGCTGATGGGCAGCGAGGTGGGCGTCTACCTCGCCGGGCGCATGCCGTTCCTCGCCGGGATCTCGTTCGTGGACAGCGCCTTCGTGATCGGGCGGTTCGACCACGCGCTCACGCCCGCCGCGGGCGGCGCGGTGCTCGCGTGCTGGACCGCGGCGAGCCTGGCCGCGGGCGCCCTGGTGCTCCGGTTCCGGGACGCCTGAGGCGGCGGGTGCGGACGGCCGGAAGGGAAGAGGGGGAGGGGCGGATGGCCGAGTGGGCCGGGGACGGGGACGGCCCCCGCGCCTGGGTGCGTGCGGCGGTCGCACCGCTGGCACGGGCCGGGCGCGAGTTGACGGGCACCCTGCTGGGGCTGTGCACCGCCGTGCTCACGCTGGTGTGGGTCCTCGCGGCGGCCGCGGCGCTGGTGTGCGCCCCGTTCCTGACCTCCCGGGCCCGGCACCGGTTCCGCGGCGTGGTGACCCGGTGGGCGGTGCGCCTGGGCGACGCGGACCTGGCCCGCCTGGCCCGGTGGTCGGGGGGCGGCGTGGTCGGCCCGGGGGCCGAGGCCGCCCCGCGCGTGGCCTACCTGCTGCTGCGCCTTCCGGCGGCGCTGCTGTGCGGCTACCTGGCGCCCACGGCGCTGATGCTGGTGGTGGTCTTCGTCGGCGGGGCCGCACTGGAGCTGTTCACCGGGGGCGGCACCCACGTGCCGGTGCTCATGCCCGGCGCGCGGATACACGTCTCCAGCATCAGCGTGGGCCTGCTCATGGGCCTGGTCGTCCTGGCGGCGACGTGGCTGGTGGTGGCGCTGGCCTCGGCCGCCGACCGCGCCCTGGCCCGCCGTCTGGTGGGTCCCAGCAGCGAGGACCTGCTGCACCGGCGCATCGACGAGCTGACCTCCACCCGGTCGGGCATCGTGCGGGCTGTGGACGAGGAGCGGCGGCGCATCGAACGCGACCTGCACGACGGGGTCCAGCAGCGCGTGGTGGCGCTGGCCATGCTGTTGGGGCGGGCCCAGCGCGGCCACGACCCCGAGCGCGCGGCGCGGCTGGTCCGCCAGGCGCACACCGAGACCCGGGTACTGCTGGACGAACTGCGGGAGGTGGCCTGGCGGGTCTACCCCACCGCGCTGGACACCCTGGGCCTGGAGGCGGCGCTGACCGAGGTGGCCGAACGCAGCCCGCTGCCGGTGCGGGTGCGCGCGCGCCTGTCGGCCCCGCCGCCCCGCGAACTGGCCACGGCGGTGTACTTCGTGGCGCGCGAGGCCATCACCAACGCCGTCAAGCACGCCGGGGCCGAGGTGGTGATCGTGCACCTGGACGACGCCGACGGCGTCCTGGACCTGCGGGTGCTCGACGACGGCCGCGGCGGCGCCGACCCCGCCGGCGGCGGACTGACCGGCCTGGCCAGGCGGGTCCGGGCCCTGGACGGCACACTGGCGGTACACAGTCCCCGGGGCGGTCCGACCACGGTACGCGCCGCGCTGCCCCTGACCACGATACGGAGCCCCCATGCGCCTGGTGATCGCTGACGACTCGGTCCTGCTCAGGGAGGGCCTGGTGCGGTTGTTGGAGGAGGAGGGCCACGAGGTGGCGGCGGCGGTCGGCGACGCCGACGCGCTGCTGGCCGCGGTCGCCGAGCACGCGCCCGACGCCGCCGTGGTGGACGTGCGGATGCCGCCCGCCCACACCGACGAGGGGCTGCGGGCGGCGCTGCGCATCCGCGCCGAGCACGGGAGGGTCGCGGTGCTGGTGCTGTCGCAGTACGTGGAGCAGCGCTACGCCGCCGAACTGCTGGCCGGGGCCTCGGGAGGGGTGGGCTACCTGCTCAAGGACCGGGTGTCGGAGGTGGGGGAGTTCCTGGAGGCCCTGGAGCGGGTGCGCGCGGGCGGGGCGGCCTTCGACCCCGAGGTGGTGCGCCAGCTGCTGGCGCGCACCACCCACACCGACCCGCTGGCCCGGCTCACCCCGCGCGAGCGCGACGTCCTGGAGCACATGGCGCAGGGGCTGAGCAACGCCTCGATCGCCGAGCGGCTGTACGTGTCGCTGAGCGCGGTGGAGAAGCACGTCAACGCGATCTTCGACAAGCTGGACCTGGGGCACGCCTCCGGTTACAGCCGCCGGGTGCTGGCGGTGCTGCGCTACCTGGGCAGCTGAGCGCGGCCGCGGCGCCGCCCCCGCACCACGGCGCCGGGGTCCGGGGAGCGGGGGCGGGCGGACCGGATCGCGGTGGTTCGGGCCGGAGCGGGATCAGGCCGGGTCGAAGGACTCCATGGCGGCGGTGCGCTGGGCGCCCTGGTCGGCCCACGAGGCGTCGGTGGAGGCCCAGGCCAGCGCGTAGTACACCCCGGGCGCCACCGCGATGTTGCGGGTCAGCACGCGGCGCGTCTCGCCGGTCTCGTCCCGCCAGGTGAACTCCCACTCGGTGGCCGAGTGGAAGCCGGTGTCGCCGGTGACGTCGGTGATCCGCACCCGCTCGTAGCCCGGCAGCCGCCCCGAGTCGTACACGCCCTGCTCCTGGTCCAGGACGTGCTGGTACTCGTCGTCGGTGGGGTGCTCGGCCATGTCGATCTGGAGGTAGTCGGCGTTGTCGGGGGACTCGAAGAAGACGCTGCTGCCGTCCACCCGGCGGATCCAGCCCTCGGGGACGCTCAGACCGAAGCCCTCGGGGTCCTCGGTCCAGGTCGTCCCGGGCACGGGGGCGCCGTCGGCGCCGCCCTCCTGGGGCGCGCCGGTCTCCTCGGGGGCGGTGGCGTCCCCCTCGTTCCCGCCCCCGGCCTGCTGCTCTCCGGCGCCGGGTTCGGGGGACTCCTCCGTGCCCGTCCCGGTGGCGGCGGCGCCGGTGTCGGACCCCCACGGGTCGAGCACCACCACCAGCGCCGCCACCGCCACCAGCGAGGCCAGGCCCAGGGTGAGCACCACCATCGGCCAGGACAGCCGTCCGCCCCGCCGCGGTTCCGGCGCCGTCGTGACCGTGGTCTGCGGCGGGACCGCCGCGGGGCCCCGCGGAACCGGTCCGGGGGTTCCGGGCGGGACCGGCCCCGGGGTGACCGCCCGTGTGGGCGCGCTCAACGGCCGCGTCGGCACGGACACGGTCGTGGCCGAGGGGGCCGCGGCGGCGGTGCCCGCCTCCGCCTCCGCGGTCAGCAGTGCGCGGCAGCGGTCGGCGTCGATCCGCCCGGCCGGGTCCTTCACCAGCAGGCCCCGTACCGCCTGGCCCAGCGGGCCCCGGCCCAGGACGTCGGGCGGCTCCTCGGAGGTGACGGCGTGCAGTGTGGCGGGGATGCCCTCGCGGCGGAACGGGGAGGTGCCGGTGGCCATGTGGTACAGGGTGGCGCCCAGGGACCACAGGTCGCTCGCCGGGGTCGCCGGGCTCCCCGCCAGCCGCTCGGGGGCCAGGTAGGCGGGGGAGCCCATCACCCCGGCCGTCTGGGTGACGGAGGAGGTGTCGGCGATGGTGGCGATGCCGAAGTCGGTGAGCACCACCCGTCCGGCGTCGGTGACCATGACGTTCTCGGGTTTGACGTCGCGGTGGGTGATCCCCTGCCCGTGCGCGGTGCTCAGCGCGCTGAGCAGGTCGAGCCCCCAGCGGGCGGTCACGCGGGCGCCGCGCGGGCCCTCCTGGCGGACCAGCGCG
This sequence comes from Nocardiopsis sp. CNS-639, assembly GCF_000381685.1. NCBI lineage: Bacteria > Bacillati > Actinomycetota > Actinomycetes > Streptosporangiales > Nocardiopsidaceae > Nocardiopsis > Nocardiopsis sp. CNS-639. The sequence continues at coordinate 164,582 of NZ_KB906855.1, read as the reverse complement.
TGCAGGGAGCGCCCGCTGAGGAACTCCATGACGATCCACGGGCGCCCGTCGTCCTGGACGATGTCGTGCACGGTGACGATGTTGGGGTGGCCGCCCATCGCGGTGGCCTGCGCCTCGCGCCGGGCCCTGGCGGCCATCCGGTCGCGCTCGTGGTCGTCCAGGCCCGGGCCCAGGAGGATCTCCTTGACCGCGACGGTGCGGTTGAGCTCGGTGTCGTGGGCGCGCCAGACCCGGCCCATCCCGCCCCGGCCGATCTCGGCCAGCAGCTGGTAGCGGCCACGCAGTGTGCGGTGCGGCTCGGCCCCCATCGGACTCCCTTGCGGTGCGGGCCGTCGTGACCCCGTGGACGTCGAAAAGCCCGCAGGGACAGCGGTTTTCCATGCGAGCGGAGCGACCATAGTACTGAGGTACGACGGTGCTCCGGCCTGGTGGGAGCCCCGTCCCTGGTCAGCCCGCCGCGCCGGAGTCCCAGGGCCGGCGCGGGCCGCGGCGCGGCGCTCCCCGGGGGGTGTGGAACGGTCAGCCCAGGTCGGCGAGTCTGCGCTCCAGCACCTCCCGCTCGCGCTCGTTGCCGCACCGGCGCATGGCCAGCTCCAGTTCGGTGCGCGCCTCACCGGTGCGCCCCAGTCGCACGAGCAGCTCCCCGCGCACGTTCGGCAGCAGGTGCGAGTCCGCCAGCGCCCCGGCCGCCGCCAGCTCGTCCACGATCCGCAGCGCCTCGGCCGGTCCCCGGGCCATGGAGACCGCCACCGCCCGGTTGAGGTCCACCACCGGGGAGGGCGCCAGACGGCCGAGCGCCTCGTAGAGCAGCACGATCCGCTCCCAGTCCGTCTCCCGCACCGAGGGGGCGAGCGCGTGGCACTCGGCGATCGCGGCCTGGAGGCCGTAGGCGCCCAGCCCCCGGCCGGTCCTCCCCGCGCGGGCCAGGGCGGCCCGTCCCCGGCGGATCGCGGCGCGGTCCCAGCGGCGGCGGTCCTGGTGCTCCAGCAGCACCGGCCGCCCGTCCGCCCCGGTCCGGGCGGGGAAGCGCGCCGCGGTCAGCTCCAGCAGCGCCAGCAGGCCGTGGACCTCGGGCTGGTCGGGGACCAGACGGGCCAGCACCCGGGCCAGGCGCTGGGCCTCGCCCGCGAGGTCGAGCCGGAGCAGGTCACCGCCGGAGCTGGCCGAGGAGCCCTCGGTGAAGATCAGGTAGACCACGTTGAGCACCGAACCGAGCCGCTGGGGCCGCTCCTGGGCCGGGGGTACCCCAAAGGGCACCCGGGCCGCCCCGAGGGTCCTCTTGGCCCGGGTGATCCTGGCCTGCACGGTCGCGGTCGGGACCAGGAACGCCCTGGCGATCTCGTCGCTGGTCAGACCGCCGACCACCCGCAGGGTGAGCGCCACCCTGGCCTCCCGCGACAGCACGGGGTGGCAGGCGGTGAACATCAGCGCGAGCACGTCGTCGTCGATCCGGTCCGGATCCCACAGCACGTCGTCGGCCTCCCGTGCGGGGTCGGCGGGCGCGCTGCCCGAGGCGGCGCCGCCCTCGCCCAGGTCACGGGCGAGGACGGCGTACCTGTCGTCCAGGGCGGAGCGGCGGCGGAACGCGTCGATCGCGCGGCGGCGGCCGACGGTGAGCAGCCACCCCGCCGGGTTGCGGGGCACGCCCTCGCGCGGCCAGGTCACCAGCGCCTCGGCCAGCGCCTCCTGGCCCAGGTCCTCGGCCAGGGCGAAGTCGCCGGTGTAGCGCGCGAGCGCGCCGACGATCCGCGCCGAGTCGATCCGCCAGACGGCGGCTACGGCCTCGCGGCCGGTGGGGTCAGCCATCTCCGGTCGGTCCGCTCAGAGCTGGCCGGTGGCCTCGCGCCAGGCCCGCTCCCTCTGGATCCACTCGTTGTCCTGCGGGAACTCGTCGATCGTGGTGACCCGGCGGATCTCGGTCTTGAAACCGGGGCCGGTCATCGGCGACCGCTTGGCCCACTCCACGGCCTCCTCCTTGGAGGCCACGTTGAGGATGTAGAACCCGCCGAACAGCTCCTTGGTCTCGCCGTAGGGGCCGTCGGTGACCACGGGCGGCTCGGAGGAGTAGTCGACGACCACGCCCTCGGCGGCGTCGTCGAGGCCCTCCGCGGCGACCAGCACCCCGGCGCGGATCAGCTCGTCGTTGTACCGGCCCATGGTCGCGAGCACCTCGTCGAAGTCGATCTCGCCCATCTTCGCGAAGGCCTCGTCGGTGGCGCGCATGATCAGCATGTACTTCATGGCTCTGTCTCCCTGGGTGTCGCGGACCCCTTCCGGGCCCTTCCACCCCTAGGTCGAACGGGGGGTGCCGCGGATCGACACGTCCACCGATCTTTTTCCGAGGAATTCTGACAGAGTCCGGATCCACTGGTGGGGCGACGCCCCGCCGGACCGGGCCGACCGTCCTCCAGGGCACTGGCGCCCGGCTCAGGGCGTGCCGGTGAGCCCGCCCATGACGTCGTACACCTGCCGCGGAGTCATCGGGGCGCCGGGAAGCGGTCCCCGGGCGGCGTCCGCGCGCAGCCCGTCGAGCACGAGGGCCAGTCCGCGGCGCCGCCCCGGGGCGGCGCCTACCGGGCCAGCAGGTCGCGCAGCGCCCCGACCACCTCGGCCGGGGCCTCCTCGGCCATGAAGTGGCCGCAGGTCACCGTGCTGTGGTGCAGGTCGGGGGCCCAGGCCCGCCACACCGCGGCGGCGTCGTAGCCCAGCGCCGCGCCCCAGTCCTGCTGGAGCACCGTCACCGGCATGGCCAGGCGCCGCCCGGCCGCGCGGTCGGCCTCGTCGTGTTCGACGTCGATCCCGGCCGAGGCCCGGTAGTCGGCCACGATCGAGGGCACGGCCTCGCGCGAGGCCCGCAGGTAGGCGGCGCGCACCTCGGCGGGGACCGCCTCGGGGTCGCGCGTCCAGATGTCCAGGAAGTGTCCGAAGAACGCGTCCGGACTGGCGCCGATCAGCTGCTCGGGCAGGCCCGGGGGCTGGGCCATGAGGTACAGGTGGAAGCCCACCGCGGCCGAGGCCCCGCGCATGACCTCCCACATGTCCAGGGTCGGCAGCACGTCGAGCGAGGCCAGGTGGGTGACGGCGCCGGGGTGGTCCAGCCCGGCGCGGATCGCGACCAGGGCGCCCCGGTCGTGGCCCGCCAGGGCGAAGCGCTCGTGGCCCAGGGCTCGGGCCAGGGCGACGACGTCGGCGGCCATGGTGCGCTTGGCGTAGGCGTGGCCGTCGGTGTCGGCGGGCTTGTCGCTGTCGCCGTAGCCGCGCAGGTCCGGGCAGATGACGGTGTGGTCGGCGGCCAGGTCGGCCGCGACGTGCCGCCACATCAGGTGGGTCTGGGGGAAGCCGTGCAGCAGCACGAGAGGACTGCCCGAGCCGCCGACGGCGGCGTTGAGCGCCACGCCCTCGGCGACGGGCACGCGCTGGTAGTCGAATCCCGGGATCCTGGGTTCCACGGTGGTCTCCTCCGGTGGGTTGGAGTCGGGTCCCCGGCGGTCGCCGGGGAACTCGGTCGTCCACGAGCCTGCCGGGAGCCGATGAGCAGCCGATGAGCAGCGGTTGAGCAGGGGCGCCGGCGGCCCCGTCCGGTGCGGAGGGCCGGATAGATTGGCTGCCATGGGGGGAGAGGCGACGCAGGCGGCGGTGTGCTTCCGCGTGCTGGGCCCCCTGGAGGCCGTCGGCGCGCACGGACCGCTCGCCCTCAAGGGGCCGCGGCACCGCGCGGTGCTGGCCCGGCTCCTGGTCGCCGAGGGCCGTGCCGTGCCCGTGGACCGCCTCGTGGACGACCTGTGGGAGGTGCCCGCCGAGGGCTCCGTGGCGGCGGTGCGCACCTTCGTCTCCGCGCTGCGCCGGTCCCTGGAACCGGACCGGCCCGCGCGGCAACCCGCACGGCTGCTGGTGACCGCGCCGCCGGGTTACGCGCTGCGGGCCGGCCCCGACGCGGTCGACGCCCGGCGCTTCGCCGCGGCCGTGACCCGCGGCGGCGCGCTGCTCACCGAGGACCGGCCCGGTGCGGCGCTGGACGTGCTGGAGGAGGCCCTCGGGTGGTGGCGGGGGCCCGCCTACGCCGAGTTCGCCGCCTACCCCTGGGCTCGGTCCGAGGCCGACCGGCTGGAGGGGCTGCGTCTGCTGGCGGTGGAGCGGCACGCCGAGGCCCTCCTGGCGCTGGGCCGTGCGGGCGACGCCGTGCCCGCCCTGGAGGCGCACGCCCTGGCCCACCCCCTGCGCGAGAACGCCTGGCGGCAGTGGGCGCTGGCCCTGTACCGCTCGGGCCGCCAGGGTGACGCGCTGGCCGCCCTGCGCCGCGCCCGCCGGACCCTGGCGGACGAACTGGGGGTGGACCCCGGCCCCGAACTGCGGCGATTGGAGGCCGACGTCCTGTCCCAGGCTCCCCACCTCATCCCGCGTGCCGCCGCCACCGCGGTTCCCGCACGGGCGGAGAGCGCGCCCGAACGCGCCCGGCGTCCCTTCGTGGGCCGGGCCCGGGAGCTGGAACTGCTGGAGGGGGCCGCCGCCTCCGCCGCGCCGCTCGCTCCGGCCCGGGTCGCCCTGGTCTCCGGCGACGCCGGGGCGGGTAAGACGGCCCTGGCCGAGGAACTCGCCCGGCGGCTGGCCGGGCGCGGGTGGACCGCGGCCTGGGGGCGCGGCCCCGAGCACGAGGGGGCGCCCGCGGTCTGGCCCTGGACGCAGATCGCCGCCGTGCTGGCGGCGGCCGAGGACACCGCGGCCCACGGGGGCGCCACCGGCCCGGCACAGGCCGCGGAACACGCCGCCGACCCCGGCGCCCCGTGCACTGCCACCACCGATCCCACCGCCACCGGATCCGGGGCCCCGCGCGTCGATGCCGCCACGGGCATCACAGCGCCCAGCGGCACCGCTGCTCCCGCCCGGGACGACGACACCACAGCGCCCGGGGCCACCGGCACGGACCCCGCCGCGGCCAGGTTCGGCGTCCTGCGCCGGGCCGCCCGCCTCCTCGCCTCGGCCGCGCGGCGCGGCCCCGTCCTGCTGGTCTTCGACGACCTGCACCGGGCGGCGGAGGAGACCCTGGAACTGTTCACCTTCCTGGCCGCCGAACCGCTCCCCGGGCCCGTGCTGATCGTGGGGACCTACCGGACCGGCGAGGTCCTCCCCGCGCTGACCTCGGCCCTGGCCCGGCTCGCCCCCGGCGAACCGGCCCGCGCCTACCTGGGCGGGCTGGCCGAGGACGCGACCGGCGCTCTCGTCCGCGCCCTGGTCGGCCGCGACGTCGACGTGCGGGCGCTGCGCACCGTCCACCGGCGCAGCGGCGGCAACCCCTTCTTCGTCCGCGAGCTGGCCCGGTTGCTGTCCGGCGGGGACGGCGCCGCGCTCGACGCGGTCCCCGCCGGGGTGCGCGACGTCATCCGCCACCGCCTGGGCTCCCTGACGCCCGGGGCCCGGACCCTGCTGCGGCAGGCCTCCGTGATCGGCCGCGACATCGACCCCGACGTCCTGTCGGCCCTGTCCCCGGACGGGGACGTCCTGCTCGACGCCCTGGACGAGGCACTGGAGGCGGGCTTCCTCACCGACCGCGCCGAACCGGACGAGCCCGAGGGCGCCCCCGGCCTGCGCTTCGCGCACGTGCTGGTGCGCGACACCCTCTACCAGGACCTCTCCCGACCGCGCCGGGCACACTGGCACACGGCGGTGGCCGAGGCCGTCGAGGCGCTGCACCCCGACCGGGCCGACCTGCTCGCACACCACTTCGGGCGGGCGGGAACCCGCGCCACCGCGGCCCGGGCCGCCCACCACGCCCGCACCGCCGCCCTGCGGGCCGAGGAGCGCTTCGCCCCGCACGAGGCGGCCCGGCTGTGGCGGGAGGCCGTCGCCGCCCACGACCGCTCCGGCGAGGACCGGCCCCGCGAACGCCTGGAGGCGGTCATGGGCATGGTGCGGGCGCTGGCCGTCACCGGCCGCCTGGAGGAGGCCCGCCACCACCGCGCCCGGGCGGTCGCCGCGGCCGAGGAGCTGGGCGACGCGGAGCTGACGGCGCAGGTCATCACCGCCTTCGACGTGCCCGCCCTGTGGCCGCGCAACGACGACGAGGAGCTGGCCCGCCAGATCGCCGGGGCCGCCGAGCGCACCCTGGCCGCCCTGCCCGAGGACCGCCCCGAGCAGCGCGTCCGCCTGCTGTGCGCCCTGGCCCTGGAACTGCGCGGCACCGCCACCGGCCGGGGCCCGGACGCGGCCCGCCGGGCCGAGGAGGCCGCCCGCGGGCTCGGCGACCCCGCCCTGCTGTGCCTGGCGCTCAACGCCCGCTTCATGCAGTCCTTCCAGGGCTCCGGGCGGGCCCCGCATCGCGTGGAGATCGGCGCGGAGCTGGTCGACCTGGCCTCCCGGCACGGCCTGGTGACCTTCGAGGTGCTGGGCCACCTCGTCCTGGTCCAGGCGCACTCCGCGCTCGCCGACTTCGGTGCCGCCGACGCCCACGCGGCCAGCGCCGACCGGCTGGGCTCGCGCTACGGGATTCCGCTGGTGGGGGTGTTCACCCGCTGGTACGAGGCGCTGCGCACGGCCGCGCGGGGGGCCGTCGAGGAGGCCGAGGCCGCCTACCGGGCCGCGAGCGTGCGGCTCGCCGACACCGGCATGCCCGGTGTGGAGCAGGGCATCCTGCCCCTGGCGCTGCTGTGCCTGCGCCTTCAGGGCGGACGACCCGCACCGGTGGACCCGCGCCAGGACTGGGGCCCCTACGCACCCTGGGCCGACGCCCTGGCCTCGCCCGAGTCCGCTCCGCCGCCGCCCGACGCACCGCCCGGCCTGCTCGGGGAGGCTCTGTCCTGTCTGGCCGCCCGGGCCGCCACCGCCGTCGGCGACCACCCCGCGATGGAGCGCGCCCACCGCCTGCTCTCACCCGCCGCCGGGGAGCTGGCCGGTGCGGGCAGCGGTCTGTTGACCCTGGGACCGGTCGCGCACCAGCTCGGCGACCTCGACCGCGCGCTCGGACGCCGTGAGCGGGCCGCGGAGCACTACCGGCTGGCCCTGCGCGTGGCCGCCCGGGCCGGGTCGCCGCACTGGACCGCCGCGGCCCGGGCGGCCCTGGCCGACCTGGACTGAGCCGCGCGCCGTACGGGCGGCCGGGGAGGGGGCGCGGGTTCGGGCGGGGATCCTGCGTGCCGGTCGGCGACCGGCCGGACGGCCTGGCGTGCACGCGTGTCCGCGCAGGCCGTACGGGTGGCGGGGTTTCCGGGGCCCGCCGCTTCCACGCCGTCGGCTCCGTCGGCGCGGGCGTGACAGCGCCGTCCGGGACACGAGGCCCGGGCGAGGACCGCGACACGCCCGCCGCGATGTGTAGTTTGGCCGTGTTGTGGTAAAAAGTTAGGCGTGCCGAACTTTCAAGATGAGGCTTCTTCACACTCCTGGTCGGCGAAGCTCCCCGCCGCCTCCCTCGCCCTGGTCCTGGGCCTGACCGCCTGCTCCTCCTCCGCCGGGCAGGAGCGCGACGACGGACGGCTCCTGGTCCTGACCACGTTCACCGTCCTGGCGGACATGGCACGCAACGTGGCCGACGGACGCGTGGAGGTCGCCTCGCTCACCCGGCCCGGAGCCGAGATCCACGGCTACGAACCCACCCCCGACGACCTCGTCCGCGGCCAGGACGCCGACCTGATCCTGGAGAACGGGCTCGGCCTGGAGGCATGGTTCAGCCAGTTCACCGAACGCGTGCAGGCCCCCACCGCCGTGCTCAGCGACGGTGTCGAGACCATCCCCATCTCCGCGGGGGAGTACGAGGGCCAGCCCAACCCCCACGCCTGGATGTCGCCCGACAACGCCCCCGTCTACGTCGACAACATCCGCGACGCCCTCACCGAGCTCGACCCCGAGGGCGAACGGGTCTACGCCGAGGCGGCCGAGGCCTACAAGGACGAGATCAGCGAGGTCGGCGACTACCTGGAGGACGAGCTCGCCGGGGTCCCCGACAGCTCCCGCGCCCTGGTCACCTGCGAGGGCGCCTTCTCCTACCTGGCGCGCGACGCGGGGCTGACCGAGATGTACCTGTGGCCGGTCAACGCCGAGACCCAGGGCACCCCCCGGCAGACCGCCGCCGTCACCGAGTTCGTCCGCGACAACCAGGTGCCCGCCGTCTTCTGCGAGAGCACCGTCAACGACGGCTCCCAGCGCTCGGTGGCGCGCGAGACCGGCGCCGCCATGGGCCAGACCCTCTACGTCGACTCCCTGTCCGAGGAGGGCGGCCCCGTCCCCACCTACCTGGACCTGCTGCGCCACGACGCCGAGGCCATCGTGGCCGGGCTGCGGGGGGAGGAGCGGTGAACGCCGCCATCGAGGTCACCGACGCCACCGTCCGCTACGGCGACGTCCTGGCGCTGGACGGCGTGAGCCTGTCCGTCGCCCCCGGCCGCGTCTGCGGCCTGCTGGGCACCAACGGGTCGGGCAAGTCCACCCTGTTCAAGACCGTGCTGGGCCTCGTCCCCACCGACGGGGGGCGGGTGCGGATCCTCGGGCACACCGGAGCCGCCGCCCGCCGCCGCGGGCTGGTGGGCTACGTGCCCCAGTCCGAACAGGTCGATTGGGCCTTCCCGGTCCGTGTGCGCGACGTGGTGATGATGGGCCGCTACGGACGCATGGGACAGCGGAGGCGCCCCCGCCCCGCCGACCGGGAGGCGGTCGAGCACGCCCTGGACCGCACCCACCTGGGCGACCTGGCCGACCGCCAGATCGGCGCGCTCTCCGGCGGCCAGCGCAAACGCGCCTTCGTGGCCCGCGCCATCGCCCAGGGCGCCGACGTGCTCCTGCTCGACGAGCCCTTCGCCGGGGTCGACAAGCGTTCGGAGGGGCGCATCACCGAACTGCTGCTGCAACTGCGCGGCGAGGGCCACACCCTGCTGGTGTCCACCCACGACCTGGCCCAGGTGCCCGCCCTGTGCGACGAGGCGGTGCTGCTCCAGCGCCGCGTCGTGGCGCACGGCGCCCCCGAGGAGGTCCTGCGCCCGGAGACCCTCATGGAGGCCTTCGGGGTCCACACCGACGAGGAGGGAACGGCATGGACGCGCTGACCGCGGTCGCGGAGTGGTTCACGGTGCCCCTGGGCTTCGACTTCGTCCGGCGCGCCCTGCTGGTCAGCGTGGTCGCCGGGGTGGCGTGCGCCGTCCTGTCGTGCTGGATGACGCTGGTGGGCTGGTCGCTGATGGGCGACGCCGTCTCCCACGCCGTCCTGCCCGGGGTGGTGCTGTCCTACCTGTTCGGACTGCCCTTCGCCGTGGGCGCGCTGGTCTTCGGCGCCGGGTCGGTCGCCCTGATCGGGGTGGTCAACCGCACCTCCCGGGTCAAGGAGGACGCCGTCATCGGCGTGGTCTTCACGGCCATGTTCGCCCTGGGCCTGGTCCTGGTCTCGCGCGTGCCCAGTCAGACCGACCTGGGTCACATCCTGTTCGGCAACGTGCTGGGGGTGTCCGACACCGACATCTGGCAGGTGCTCGTCCTGGCCGGGGTGGTGCTGGCGGTGGTCTGGTACAAGCACCGCGACCTGACCCTGTACGCCTTCGACCCGGTCCACGCGCACGCGGTGGGCATCAACCCCCGCCTGCTGGAGACGCTGCTGCTGGGGCTGCTGTCGGTCACGGTGGTGGTGGCCCTCCAGGCGGTGGGGATCATCCTGGTCGTGGCCATGGTCATCGTCCCCGGGGCGACCGCCTACCTGCTCACCGACCGCTTCGAGCGGATGCTGGTCATCTCCGCGGCGGTGGCCGTGGCGGCGGCCGTGGCGGGGGTGTTCCTCAGCTTCCACCTGAACGTGTCCACCGGCGGGGCGATCGTGCTGGCCCAGTCGTCGGCCTTCACCCTGGCCTACCTGTTCTCGCCCCGCCAGGGCGTGCTGCGGCGGCGCCGCGCCGCACGGGGGACCGGGACCCGCGCGGGCGGCCGTGGGCGGGCCCGCCCCGCGAAGGAACCGTCCTAGGTCCACCGCCGCCGACGGGCGCGGCCCGACGCGTCACCGCTAGGGGCGCCGCACGTCGATGACGCACTTCCCGCGGACGCTGCCCGCCTCCAGCCTGCGGTGGGCCTCCGCGATGTCGGCCATCGGGAGGACCGTGTCGACCATGGGACGGATCTTCCCCTCCTCGACGGCCCGGGTGAGCTCGGCGATGCGCTCCGCCGACGGGTCGTTGCTGAAGAGCTTGGTCCGGCCGGGCCGCACGGCGGCCCGGAGCCCGGTGCCGAGCAGGGACCTGAGGACGCGGTCCGGGTCGAAGGCGAGCGCGACCATGCGCCCTCGCCGGTGCAGCCGCGCCTGGTAGGCGCCGAGGTCGGTGCCGACCAGGTCGACGATGACGTCGAAGCGGCCGAGGTCCTGCGGCCGGGTCGTGCGGTAGTCCAGGGCCTCGTCGGCGCCGAGTCCTCGGATCCAGTCGAGGTTGCGGGCCCCGGCGAGGGCGGTGACCTCGGCGCCGAGCGCCTTGCCCAGCTGCACCGCGACGTTGCCGACGCCTCCGGTGGCGCCGCGAACCAGGAGCCGTTCGCCGGGCGCGAGGCGGGCCTTGTCCGTCAGCGCGGTCAGGGCGGTGGTGCCCGCCCCCGGAAGGGCGGCGGCCTCCAGGAGGCCGAGGTTCCCGGGCGCGCTGGCGAGCCGCCGCTCGGGGACGACGACGTGGTCGGCGACGGCCCCGAAGACGAAGTGCGGCATGAGCCCCCACACCGCGTCCCCCGCCTGCCAGGCGCGCACTCCGGCGCCCACCGACGCGACGCGGCCCGTGAAGTCGACGCCCACGCCCCGGGGGAACCGGGCGCGGGTGATCTTGCGCATCCTGCCCGAGCGGAAGGCGAGCTCAGCCGCGTCCACGCTCGCGGCGTGCACCTCGACGAGCACCTCGCCCTCTCCCGGGCTCGGCGTGGGCACCTCGTCGACGCGCAACACCTCGGGCGGGCCGAATCGGTCGTACCGCACAGCGCGCATGGTCGTTCTCCCCGGTCTCTCGACAAGAAAGTGGGGTGTCCCCCCACTTCGCTCCGCTAAGATAACCGGAGAACCACCCCACTTAGCAAGCGCAGGAGGTCACGGTGGTCGAGAGCACAGCGCGAAGGCCCTTGCGCGCGGACGCCCGGCGCAACTACGAACGCATCGTCGCCGTGGCCGAGGAGGTGTTCGCGGCGCACGGCGTCGACGCCTCACTGGAGGAGATCGCCCGCCGGGCCGGAGTGGGATCGGCGACCCTGCACCGGCACTTCCCCTCCCGCCGCCACCTGCTGGAGGCGGTCTTCCACGACCGCGTCGAAGCACTCTGCGCGAGGGCGCGGGAGCATGCCCGCACCAGCGGGCCCGGCCCCGCCCTCTTCGCCTGGCTGCGGGAGCTCCACGCCTACGCCGAGGCCAGCCGCGGACTGGCCGCCTCGCTGCTGCGGGACGGCCGCGACGCCGACCTGCTGGAACGCGACGACGGCTGCGCGGCGATGATCACCGCCGCGGCCGGCGAACTCCTGGAGCGCGCCCGTCGGGCGCGGGCGGTGCGCCCCGGTGCGCGCGCCGAGGACCTGGTCGCGCTCGTCAGCGCCATCTCGCTCGCCACCGAGGACCACCCCGACGGCGCGCAGGCGGACCGTCTGCTGGACATCGCGATCGCGGGCGTGCGCCCGCAGGAGCCCGCGGCCGCGACCGGCGGGACCCCCTGAGGCCGGGGCCGGAAGCGGTCGCGGCCCGACGCGGGGACGTCACGCGGCCCGTTCGGAGGCGGTGTCCCCCGCCGGGCGCGCGGGCCCGGCGAGACAGCTGGTCGGCGGCCGACCGGGCACGGGCCCGAACAGAAACGGCGCGGCGGCACGGGGGAGTGGATCCGTGCCGCCGCGCCCGGGAGGGGCCGGGCCGGAGTCAGCCGCGGCCCGCCTCCACCGGGGTGTGGTCCTTACGCGCGGCCCGCCGGGCGCGCAGTCGGCCGACGGCCACGACCAGGCCGATCGTCAGCAGCAGCCCGTAGATGCCCAGGGTGATCCCGCTGTCCACGAGCACCGACACGTCGCCCTGCCCCACGGCCAGGGCGCGGCGCAGCTCCGTCTCGGCCACCGGGCCCAGGACGACCGCGATCAGCACCGGGGCCAACGGAATGTTGAAGCGGCGCATCATCAGAGCTACCAGGCCCAGGATCAGCATCAGCCACAGATCCACCATGGACGACGCGGCCGCGTACACGCCCAGGGACGAGAACACCGCGATCCCGGCGTACATGTACGGCTTGGGGACCAGCAGCAGCTTGGCCCACAGCGGCGCGAAGGGCAGGTTGAGGATGAGCAGCATGACGCTGCCGATGAACAGGCTGGCCAGCAGGGCCCAGACCAGGTCGCCGTCGCGCTCGAACAGCAGCGGACCGGGCTGCATCCCGTACTGCTGGAAGGCGGCCAGCATGATCGCGGCGGTCGCCGACGTGGGCAGGCCCAGACCCAGCAGGGTGCCCATCGCGGTTCCGGCGGTGGCACTGGCGGCCGCCTCCGGCGCGGCCACACCCTCGATCGCGCCGTCGCCGAACTCGTCCTCGCCCTTGCCGCGCCGGGCGCGCCGCGCGGCGAGCTTGCGCTCGGTGCCGTAGGCCAGGAAGGTCGGGATCTCCGAGCCGCCCGCCGGGATCGACCCGAACGGCAGGCCGAACAGGGTTCCGCGCATCCAGGCCGGAAGCGTGCGCCGCAGGTCGCGTCGGCTCAGCCAGGGAGTGCCGGTGCGCCGCAGGCCACCGCGCGCCGCGTCGCCCGCGTGGGCGGTGGCGGCCACGTGCAGCACCTCGCCGATCGCCAGCAGCGCCACGGTCACCGTGATGATGCTGAAGCCCTCGAAGAGCTGGGGCACGCCCAGGGTGAAGCGCTCCGCGCCGCTGAGGCCGTCGATGCCCACCATCGAGATGGCCAGGCCGATGCCCAGGGCGATCAGGCCGCGCACGGCCGAGTCCGAGACCACCGCGGAGGTGGCCACGAACGCGAAGACGGTGAGCGCGAAGTACTCGGCGGGACCGAACTGCAGCGCCAGCTGCACGATGACCGGTGAGAAGAACGCCACCAGCGCCGTGGACACGATCGCGCCGATGAACGCGCCGATCGCCGCCGTGGCCAGCGCCTGCGGAGCCCTCCCGCGCTTGGCCATCTTGTGGCCCTCGATGGCGGTGGCGATGGCCGATGCCTGCCCGGGCGTGTTCATCAGGATGGCGGCGGTGGAGTCGCCGAACAGCCCGCCGTAGTACACACCGGCGAACATGATGAACGCGCCGGTGGGGTCGAGGTGGAAGGTGACCGGCAGCAGCAGCGCGACGGCCATGGAGGAGCCCAGGCCGGGCACCACGCCCACGGCCGTGCCGAGCATGACGCCCAGCAGCGCCAGGAAGAGGTACTCGGGGCTCAGCGCGTTGGCGAACCCCGCCATGAGGTTGGTGAGAACGTCCATTTAGAAGATGCCCCCGAGGATTCCGGCCGGCAGGTTCAGGCCCAGACCGGCGACGAAGGCGAGCTGGATGACGGAGGAGAAGACCAGCGACAGCACGGCGTCGAACAGGTACCGGCGGCTGCCCAGGGCGTAGGCCACGCCGAAGAACAGCAGTGCCGCGGACAGCAGCCAGCCCACCGGCTGGAGCAGCAGGATGAACGCCGTCAGCGAGGCGACGACGATCCCCAGGCAGCGCCAGTCGATGCGCACGGGCCCCGCCTCGCCGGCCGGGGCGCCCCCGTCGGTGGCGTCGGCGTTCTCACCGGTGGTCGGCGCCTCGGCGGTGCGGGCCGGGCGCAGGAGGACCTGCACGGCCAGGGCGACGCCCGTGACGCCCATGAAGATCGCGACCAGGGTGGGGAAGAAGCGCGGGCCGGGCGGTTCGGTGCCCGGCGGTACCGGCATGGCGGCGGTCTGCACGGCGATGAACCCGGCGATGCCCAGCACCAGGGCGGCGACCAGCAGTTCGGACCGGCCCCGCCACCAGGAGGGGCGGGGCGGCGGGGCGACGGGCTCCGTCGCCCGAGTGGGGGTGGTGGCGTCGGTACTCAAGACAGGCCCAGTTCCTCGGTGATGGTGGTGATGCGCTCGGTCTCCAGGGCGAGGAACTCCTCGAACTCCTCGCCGGTCTGGAAGGTGTCGTCCCAGCGGTTGCGCTCCAGCGTCTGCGCCCACTCGGGGGTGTCGTGCATCTCGGTGACGATCGCGGTCAGCTCGGCGCGCTCCTCCTCGGTGATGCCGGCCGGGGCCACGAACCCCCGCCAGTTGGGCAGGACCGCGTCGATGTCCTGCTCGGCCAGGGTGGGGACGTCGATGCCCTCGACGCGCTCGTGCGCGGAGACGCCCAGGGCGCGCACGTTGCCCGCCTCGATCTGGTCGCTGAACTCGTTGTAGCCGCTGATGCCCACGTCGACGCTGCCCGACAGCAGCGAGGTCAGCGCCTCACCGCCGCCGGAGAAGGCGATGTAGTTGACGTCCTGGGGATCGACGTCGACGTCGGAGGCGATGAGTCCGGCCAGCAGGTGGTCGGTGCCGCCCAGGGAGCCGCCGCCGATCGCCATCCCGCCCGGGTCCTCACGCCAGGCCTCGGCCAGGTCGCCCATGTCCTGGTACGGGGAGTCGTCGGGGACCACGACCACCTCGTAGTCGTCGGCCAGCCGGGCGATGGGGGTGACGTCCTGCAGGTCGTGCGAGGAGTTGTTGACGATGATGCTGCCGATCATGACCGTGCCGGTCACCATCAGCATGTTGGCCCGGCCCTCCTGGCGGACGGCCTGGGCCAGGCCGATGGTTCCACCCGCGCCGGGAACGTTGACCACCTGGTTGTTGGCGACGATCTCTCCCTCGCGGAAGGCGTTCTGCGCCTCGCGCCCCACCAGGTCCCAGCCGCCGCCGGGCGCGGCGGGCACGATCGTGGTCAGTCGGCTGCGTACGGCCTCGGCGCCGTCGCCGCCGGTCGACGAGGCGTTGACCGCCGCGGCGCCGATGACGACGGCCGCGGCGACCGCGCCGCCGACGCGCAGAATGCGCTGGATGCTCATGGGGTGGCTCTCTCCGTTGCTGCGGGTCCGCGGTGCGGGCGGGCGCTCGCGGGCCGACGGACCGCCCGAGGCGGGAACGTGGCGGCCGTTACACCGCTCCGTGGCGCCGGTCGCATCCGCACCGGTTTCGAGAGCATGACCCACGGTTTGCCGACCGGTAAATCTTCTGGTCGTTTTGAACACAGAGATTGTTGTGGTCGCCCCGGGTTTCCGCCCGAGGCCGCGACCGCCGACCGCGGGCGGACAACCACCCTGTCCCGCTCCCGATGCGCGCAATAGCCTCGTTTCACCCGACGGGAAACGGCCGGTCAACGGCCTGGGGCGGGCACGGGGCGGCGGCCGGGGGTTCCCGGCCGCACGGGTTCCGTGCGCCCTCCCAGCGGCGGAACCGGCAGGTCCGCGCGGTCCCGGAGGGCGCAACGCACCCGCGACCGACGAAGGACGGCCATGACACTCCTGCTCGCCCACATCAGCGACCTGCACCTGGACGGGACCGACCGCACCACCGGGCGCGCCGCCCGGACCGCGGAGTACCTGCGCGGCCTGGCCCAGGCACCGGACGCGCTCCTGGTCACCGGTGACATCGCCGACCACGCCACCGCCGAGGAGTACCGTGAGGCGGCCCGGCTGCTGGACCTGCCCTTCCCGGTGCTGGTCTGCCCCGGCAACCACGACGACCGCGAGCGGATGCGCGCGTCGCTGCTGGGCCGGGAGCCGTCCGACGCGCCTTTCAACCAGGTGCACGAGGTGGGCGGCGCGGCGGTGCTGACCTGCGACTCGACGGTCCCGGGCGAGGACGGCGGCCACCTGGACACGGCCACCCTGGTGTGGATCAACGAGACGCTGAGCGCCCTGCCCGACGACCGGCCCGCCCTGCTGGCCCTGCACCACCCGCCCGTGCGGGTCCACCACCCGCTGCCCGACTCCATGCGGCTGGACAACGCCGACGACCTGGCCGGGCTGCTGCGGGCCCACCCCCGGGTGGCGGGGATCCTGGTCGGGCACGCCCACACCGGCGGGGCGACCACCTTCGCCGGGCGACCCCTGCTGCTGGCGCCCGGCGTGACGTGGACGCTGAGCATGCCCTGGGAGGGCGGGACCGCGGCCAACCGCGACCAGCCCCCGGGTGTGGCCTTCCACATCCTGGACGAGGACCGGCGCCTGACCACGCACTTCCGCGCGGTGGTCTGAGTCCGGGCGGGGGCCTCGCCGAGGCCCGGTCGATGGTCCGCGGCCGGAACCGGGCGGGTCGGCCCCTCGGGCGGTGACGGGAGCAGCCATCGGCTGGCCCGGTCCGTTCAGGGGAAGCGTTCTCGGCGCGGCGCGGGTCGGCCCGCGCCGAGAGCCTCCGCGCACCGAGGGGAGTTCCGATCAGAGGAGCATGGCCAGCTGGCGGCACTGGGCGACCAGCGTGCCCGTGGCGTCCCAGATCTCCATGTCCTCCTCGTGCAGGCCGCCGGAGACGTGCTTGGTGAACACCCGGCAGGCCAGCCACCCCGGGGCGGGCCTGGCGCGCACGTGCACGCTCAGCTCGACGGTGATCGTCGCGAACTCGCCGATCTCCAGGACCGCGGGCGGAGCGAAGTCCACCATCGAGGCCAGCGCGTGGGTGTCGGGTTCGCGCCCGTCGGCGAAGCGCATCCAGAACTCGGCGTGCGGGCGGCCGTCCTTCCTGCCGTCCAACCAGCCCGGCCGCCCGGGGTAGCGGTAGTCGACGCTGTGCGCGATGCCCAGACCCTCGGGGTTGTCGAACTCGGGCGGAACGGGGCAGTCCTTGGGGGCGGGCAGGCGCGGGGGCTCGTTCAGGGTCAGCACGCGGGCCGAGGGGGCGGGGGACAGGTCGCCGTAGGTGGCGGTGGCGCGCAGGATCTCCTTGCCGCCCTGCTCCAGGCGGACCTGGCCGGTGGCGGTGCGGCGCCCCTCGCGCACCACCTCGGTGCGCGCGGTGGCCGCGCCGGGGGCGGCGGGGCGAAGGAAGAACGCCGAGACGGCCAGGGGGTCGGGCTGGCTCAGGTTCTGGCGCAGCGCGTTGAGGGCGGCGCCCAGGACGTATCCCCCGTTGGGGTGGGAGGTGAAGGTGGTCCAGGCGTCGGTGAGGGTGGCGGCGAACTCGCCGTCGGCCAGTTTCTCGACGCGGGTGTCCCGGTCGAACCGGAAGTCCTCGGTGGTGCGGTCAGGGCTCATACCCCCAGATGTTACCGGCGAGTAAGGCCCGGTGGTGGACGCGGGGCGGCCCGTCCGGGGAAAGTGGTTGACCCTGACGCGGCGTCAGGCCCTAGCTTCGGGCACACGTCACCACCAGCGAGGAAGCGGCAGGACAGATGGGACACACCGTCGGCGAGGCCGCCCGGATGAGCGGGCAGACCGTCCGGACCCTGCACCACTACGACCGGATCGGACTGCTCGTTCCCGCCGAACGCACCCGGGCGGGTTACCGCAGCTACAGCGACCAGGACCTGGAACGGCTCCGGCAGATCCTGACCTACCGGGAACTGGGCTTCGGCCTGGACCGGATCGCCGCCCTCCTCGACGACCCCGCCACCGACACCCGTGCCCACCTGGCCCGTCAGCACCGGCTGGTGACCGAACGCATCGAACGCCTGCGCACGATGGCGCGCGGCATCGAACGCCTGATGGAGGCCGACACCATGCAACTCGACCTGACCCCCGCCGAACGCCTCGAACTCTTCGGCGACTTCGACGTGGACGCCCACTCCGAGGAGGCCCGCCGACGCTGGGGCGGCACCGAGGCCTACGCCCGGTCCCAGCGCAGGGTCGGCTCCTACACCAAGGCCGACTGGGAACGGCTCAACACCGAGGGCGAGGAGATCTACCTGGCCCTGGCCGCGGCCATGAACGACGGGCAGGCGCCCGACAGCCCCGCCGTGATGGACCTGGCCGAGCGGCACCGCGCCCACATCACCCGCTGGTTCTACGACTGCACCGCCTGCGTCCACCGGGGACTGGGGCGGCTGTACGTGGACGACGAGCGCTTCACCGCCACCGTCGACGCCCACGCCGAGGGGCTGAGCGTGTACCTGCGCGAGGCCTTCGCCGCCAACGCCGCACGTCAGGAGGCGTGAAACGGCGGAGGCCGGTGACCGGGCACCCGGTCACCGGCCTCCGCCGGACGAGCATGCGAGAGCGGGGTTCGCACGCTCCACTGTCTGTCTAGGAACGGTCCGTTACCAGAGCTGGTCCACGATGATCTCGGCGTCGTCGACCTGGTGCTGGTACCGGTCGGGGTAGGCCGAGCGCTGCACGTCCTGGGCGACCTCGCCCAGGGGGGTGTCGTCCCAGCTGCCCTCGGGGTAGACGCGCTCGAGCTCGTCGAAGAAGGCGTTGGTGGCCCAGGTGGGGTCGAGACGGTCCTCCTGCGAGCCGTAGTGGTCGCGCTGCTGGAACAGGCCGACGCTGTCGCGGTCGCCCCAGTCGAGGTTGTCCAGGTGGGTCTCGACGATGGAGGTGGCCACCGCCATGGCGGCGGCGTCCTCGCCCAGGTCGCGGTCCTTGGCCGCGTCGACCATCGCGCGGGCGTTCTCGACGTGCTCCTCGGTCATGTGACCGGCCATGTCATCGTTCAGCTTGCCGTTGAGGGTGTCGGCGACCTCCTTGGCGGAAGCCGTGTCCGCGGCTGCGGCGCCCGGTCCGGCCAGAAGCAGCCCGCCGGTGATGAGCAGGCTGGAGGTCGCGGTAAACGTCAACTTGGGTATCGATCGCATAAAGTTCACTCGTGCAACGTATGCGCTGGTCAGGGCTTTGAAAAGTGTTTGAAACCACTTGGGGCTGGTGGGAAAGACAACACCAAGCCCGAGCAACCCCCCGGTCAGGCGGCATGGGGCCGCTTCCGGGCCTCTTCGGCGTCCCGCGACGGGCCGGACCAGCGCGAACGTGACCGTGCCAACAGTGGGGCCCGAGCACACCCGGACCACACCGGCCGCCGAGAGCAGGAGGCCCGCCCAGCCGCGCAGCGACGCTCGCGGCGGCCGGGGCGGCCGGGTAACGGGCGGTAAAAAGCGTGCCGGAACCCGGCCGGACCGCGCGGACCGGCTCCCGCACGCGCGCACGCGGGCCGTACGGGTCGATGAGGTCGCTTCGCGGCTCGGCGCCGACGGCTTCGCTCGCACGCGGGGGCATGCCAGTCTGGTGGTCCCGCTCCCCGCCAACGGAAAGGGCCGCCCGTGCGCTGGACCGTCCACTCCGAGAAGCCCCTGTACACCGACCCGTGGATCGACGTGCGGGCCGCGGACGTCGAACTGCCCGACGGGCACCGGTTCGACCACCGGCTCATCCGCCGACCACCCGGGGCCGGTGCCGTGGTGCTCGACGGACGGGGCCGGGCGCTGCTGCTGTGGCGGCACCGGTTCATCACCGACACCTGGGGCTACGAGATCCCCATGGGCGGCGTGCACCCTGGGGAGAGCCCCGAGCGGGCGGCCGCGCGCGAGGTGCTGGAGGAGACCGGGTGGCGGCCGGGACCGCTGCGCCCCCTGGTCTACGTCCAGCCCTCCAGCGGGCTGACCGACAGCGAGCACCACGTCTTCGTCGCCGACACGGCGGAGAGGGTCGGCGAACCCCAGGACGCCTGGGAGGCCGAGCGCGTGGAGTGGGTGGCGCTGGACCGGGTCCCCGAGCTGATCAGGCGACGCCAGCTGGTGAGCGGCACATCCATGAACGCGCTGCTGTACCTGTACGCCACCGGCCGGGGCTGAGGGGGAGCGCCGCGGCCGACTGCCGGGCGCTGAAGCCCTCGGGCAGCACCACGTCGGGGGCACGGGGCGGACGGCTCCCGGTAAACCCTTTTCCGTTCGCGCGGACCGGTTGCTACCGTGAACTCGTGCATCTACCTCTGTACCTCTGATCCGAGCCTGAGCGCCCGCCCCACCTCCGCGTGGCCGCGGGTGCCCGACGTGTACACCGACCCGCTTCCCGGGTCCTTCCCGTCAGCTCGAAGAGCTCCCGCACACCCCGCCGCCACCGCGCCGGGCGGAGCTCTGTTCGGAGGAACAGTGACCACCCTCAACCCCAAACTCGTGCTGCCCGCCGGTGAGCGGGCGCAACTGGCCGCGAACGGCGTCCACATCGACCGCGGCGGCCGCACGGTCCTCTCCGGTGTCGACATGACCGTCACACCGCGATCCCGCTGGGGAGTCGTGGGCGAGAACGGCCGCGGCAAGTCCACGCTGCTGCACGTCCTCGCCGGTGCGCTCGAACCCGACTCCGGGACCGTACAGCGCATCGGCACCCTCGGCGTCGCCGAACAGGAGATGCCGGCGACCGGCGGCCGCACCGTCGGAGACCTGATCGACATCGAACTCGCCGACGCCCGCGCGGCCCTGGCCGCGCTCGACGCCAGCGCCGAGGGACTGGCCGAGGGCGATCCCCGGGCCGCCGAGGAGTACACCGCGGCCCTGAACGCCGCCGAGGTGCTGGACGCCTGGGACGCCGACCGGCGCGTCGACCTCGCCCTGGAGAACCTGGGCGCCGTCACCGACCGGTCCCGACCGCTGGCGGAGCTGTCGGTGGGCCAGCGCTACCGCGTCCGGCTGGCCTGCCTGCTGGGCGCCTCGCACGACTTCCTTCTGCTGGACGAGCCCACGAACCACCTCGACGCCGCCGGGCTCGACTTCCTGACCGCCCAACTGCGCGGGCACGGCAACGGCGTGGTGCTCGTCAGCCACGACCGCGCCCTGCTCTCGGACGTGGCCACGACGATGCTCGACCTCGACCCGAGCCGCGACGGCAGGCCCCGCGTGTACGGCGGCGGGTTCGCCGGGTACCAGGAGGGACGGCGCGCCGAGCGCGAACGCTGGGCCGCCGAGTACGAGCTGCAGCGGGCCGAGCACGCCCGCCTCACCCAGGACCTGTCCGAGGCGCAGAACCGGCTGGTCAGCGGCTGGCGGCCGGACAAGGGCACCGGCAAGCACCAGCGGGCGACCCGCGCGCCCGGACTCGTGCGCTCCGTCCACCGCCGGCGCGACGACCTGGAGGCGCACGCGGTCACCATGCCGCCGCCCCCGCTGCGGTTCCGGATGCCGGAACTGGCGGCGCTGCCCGGTGTGACCCTGGTCAGGGCCAACGAGGTCACCGTCGCGGGGCGGCTGGACCAGCCGGTCACCCTGGCCCTCGACTCCGGTTCGCGGCTGGTGGTCACCGGGGCCAACGGGGCGGGCAAGTCGACGCTGCTGTCGGTGCTCGCCGGGCGGATCGAGCCGACCGGCGGCGGTGTGCGCACCGCGCGCACCGCACGGGTGCGACTGCTGACCCAGGAGTCACCGCGGGCGGGGGCACGCCGTGCCCGGGAGGTGTTCGCCGCCCACCTGGGACGGCTCGTCAGCGAGGGCGTGCTCAGGGAGAGCGAGACGGTGTCGTTGAGTTCTCTGGGGCTGCTCTCGTCGGCGGACGTCAACAAGCCGTTGCGTGAGTTGTCCATGGGGCAGCAGCGCAGGCTCGACCTGGCCCTGGCGCTGGCGTCCCGGCCGCACGTGCTGCTGCTGGACGAGCCGACGAACCACCTCTCGATCGCCCTGGTCGACGAGCTCACCGAGGGCCTCGGCGCCACCGGGGCGGCGGTGGTGCTCGCCACCCACGACCGGCAGCTCCAGCGCGACGTCGCCTCGTGGGACCGGCTCACGCTGGCCCCGCGGGCGTCCGCGTCCGATCTGGTCGGCCAGTCGGCCGCGCACGGCGGCGGCTGATCCGGTCGGTTGACGTGGCGTGTGGGCCCGGCGGCGTTCCGCCGGGCCCTTCACATCGCGTGGCGCACGGACCCACGGGGATCGTCACGGCTCCGTTACCCGACCCGTCGCCTTCCCGTGCGGGTGCGGTGACAGTGGCGACATATCCGGTGGACTCCACTCGACCCGGGCAGAATAATAGGTCGGCCCCTGGTCGGACGGCACGGCAAACAGGAGAGTGCGTGACTGTGGACCCCGGCGAGCTACTGGCCGCCTACGACACCCACGTACGCGGACACGTCCCCGAATACCCACCGCTCGGGGTGGTCGTGGAACGCGAGGGACCACTGGTGAGCGCGCATCACGGTACACACGCGGTGATCGACCACACCGACACCAGGGGCGCCGACCTGGCCGATCTTGTCCGAGTCCAGCAGAAGAAGGCTGACAGGAGGACGGAACCGGTCGAGTGGCGCGTGCACTCCCACGACAGCCCCGGCCTGGCCGAAGCCCTGCTCGCAGCCGGTTTCACTCCCGGGTGGGAGCGCTCGGTCCTGGTCGCTCCGCTGGAGGCCATCCCCGACGTGGACCCGCCTCCGGGACACCTTCTCCTCGCTGGAACCCACCACTACGACGAGCAGGCGCTGCGTCTGGCCGAGGCGGGCGAACCACACAAGCGCGCGCTCTTCGAGCAGATGAGGGACGGGATACGGTCCGATGGGGTCTCGCTGAAGCTGGTGGAGGAAGGACGCGTCCACGCGGTGGCCTGGTTCCAGGTCCTCACCGGCACCCTGTTCGCCACGGTGGAGGGTATGACCGCTCCGTGTCCGGCTCTGCTCAGCGACATGGTGAAGTGGACCCGACCGACACTGCCGCGCACATGGGGATGGGTCAACGCCGGAATCCGCTTCGTCGCCGCCGAAGCGGATGGTGAGCTGCGGCGGATGTACCTTCGCTCGGGCTTCCATGAGGTGACGACCGTCCGCTCCTACCACTGGTCTCCGGCGGGGGTCCCGGCCGTGGAGCGCCCGGTGCGGCAGCTCCTGTTCGACCCCGACCACGACGACCTGTGGGACCGCTTCTACGAGCGGTTCTCCTTCAGGCCCAGCACCGAAGTGCATCCCGGGATCCGCGAACCCGTGGACTCGGCCACCTGGTTCCTGGACGGGCCCAACGACCCTGAACTGGAACGGATCGTCGTTCCCGAGGTGCTCGCCCTCGCACGCCCCGACGAGCTTCTGTACTGGCTGAACTGGAACCACACGGGCTACCGGTTCGACCCGCCTCGTGTCGGCGGCCCCGGTCAGCCCGAGGTCCCCGGCCAGGTCTTCCCCGATGGGGACTACTACATCTACACCACGCACGACCTGCGAATGGGCACGTTCGGGCACCCTTGGGAGAACACCCTGTGCGTGTTCGGCCGGGATCTGCTGGCCCGCGTCGAGAACGGTCTCACCGCGCTCCTGGGGGAGCCGACTCGCAGGGACGGCCGCAACACGGGACGCGTGTGGACCTTCGGCCCCGAGCGCGGTTCCCTTTAGCGGTGCCGTCCGGTCCGGCGGGCGGGGGCGCGGGCGCCGGGCGGGGCAGGCAAAACCCGTGGCACGCGGCGGTCCGGCCGGGTTAGCGTGCGGGGTATGTCCACCCGCGACGGCTGGCGCACCCCGGAACTGGCCGAGACGATGCGCCTCATCCGCGCGGAGACCGACCACGCCTGGGCCGAGGCGTGCGCCGAGTGGGACGCCGAGCCGGGCAGCGACGCAGAACGCGACCTGGCCGAACTCGTGCTCTCCGACCCCGGACAGTTCCCCTGGCGGGTGGTGGACGCGGCCATGGACCGCCTGGTCTGCCCCGAGTGCGGGCGGGCGCTGGGCTCGGGCGAACCGGGCTGCGGGCCCTGCGACCTGGCCGACGGGCACCGTTACCTGGGTCGGGAACCCGACCGTCCGAACGTTCCCCCGGGCAACGAACACGCGATCCGGGTCGGCTCGGTGGTCGTGCGCCAGTGGTACCGCTACCCGGCCAGGGCGGTGTGCGGCTGGGAGCTGGCCCTGCCCGAGATCCACCGGGGCTTCCTGCAGACCGGGGCGCGGGCGCGGGCGGCCAAGGCCCGGATCAACCGACTCACCGAACAGCAGCTGCGCACGGTGTCCTCCTACCGGGAACTGGAGGAGCTCACCGGGGGCGCGTGAGCGGACCCCGGGCCCACGTCCGTCCGGCCCCGCCGGTTCCCCGGCCGCGTGGCCGCGGCAGGCACATTCGCCCGCCGGTGGTCCCGCCCGACGCCGCCCTCCTCCCGGGGGGTGGAGGCGCGGGTCCCCTGCCCGCGCTTCCTCCCGCCGTCACGCGAGGGCCACCGGCCTCAGCGCATCAGCGCCAGCTTCCCGGTGAGCTTGTTGACGGCGTTGCGCGCCCCGAAGACGGCCACCCCCACGTACTCCACGTCCTGGGGCTCGGTGACCGCGAGGGCGTCCAGGTACTCCACGTAGTCGCGGGAGCGGCGGGCCACCTCGTTGAAGCCCACCACCGTCAGGTCGCGCTCGTCGGCCCCGGCCTTGAGCGCGCGCAACTGCTCCGCCGAGGCCACCAGGGTCGGCACCGGGTGCGGGTTGAGCCCGGCGTGCAGGCCGCCGCCCGCGTCCTTGCCGTCGGCGGCCAGCGAGTTCTCCATCCGTCCGCCCAGCGCCAGGCCGAGCACCACCCCCGCGTTGGCGGCGAGCGCGGGCTCCAGGCCCTCGCGCAGGACGACGACGATCTTGGTGGACATCCCCATGGTTACCCCGTTCATATGGCTTGTGAACGGTGCAGAACCTAGCCATACGGTCGCACCCATGGTGACTGGGCCGAACACTATTCGATCGAGGGGCTACCGTGGTGGCCATGGACGAACTTGATTCGGCGATCGTGCGCGAACTCCAGCAGGACGCGCGGCAGACCAACCGCGCGCTCGCGCACAAGCTCGGCGTGGCACCCTCCACCTGCCTGGAGCGCGTGCGCCTGCTGCACCGGCGCGGGGTCATCCGGGGATACCACGCCGACATCGACCCGGCCGCGCTCAACCGGGAGGTGGAGGCCTTCGTGTCGGTGCAGCTGCGCCCGCCCAGCCGCCAGGTCATCGAGGGTTTCAAGGGCGCGATGTTCGCCCTGCCCGAGGTGTTGGCGGTCTACGTCGTGGCGGGGGAGCAGGACTTCCTGGTGCACGTGTCGGTGCCCTCCCTGGACGCGCTGCACAGCTTCCTCATCGACCGGCTCACCCAGCGCCGCGAGGTGGCCAGCTTCCGCAGCCAGATCATCTACGACAGCGCCCGCAAGCACGTCGCCGCGCCCCTGGAGCCGCCGCAGTGAGCCGGAGCCCCCTCACCGGGAACCGTGGAAAGCGCCCCCGCGTCCAAGAACCGACACACGGCCACAAAGGGGACGCATGAACAAGGACAAGGACAAGAACAACCACCTCGCACTGGGGCTGGCGCTCGGCGTCTGCTTCGGCACCTCCTTCGGCCTGCTCATGGACAACCTCGCACTCGGTGTGGCGCTGGGCCTGTGCATGGGCGTCGCCTTCGGCGTGGCCACCGGCAAGAAGACCACCGACAAGGGCGAATAGCCGTCGCCGGAGGCCGTGCACCCGACCCTCGGACGGCGGCCGGGGCCACCGCGGACCACAACGGTGAAACCCCCACCCGAACCCGCTGACCCACCGGGCCGCCCTCACCCCTGGGCCGCGGTGTCCAGCAGCCAGTTGTAGCGCAGACGCAGCGCGCGCTCCGTGCTGGCCGCCGCAGCGCCGAGCGTGAGCGCGGTGTTGAGCCACACGGGCAGGTGAACGGGCGAGGTGAACGTCCCGAAGCGCTCGGCCACGGGAGGCACCTGGAAGACCACCTCGGTGAGCTGGGGGACGAGCAACAGCGCGGGGACGACGAGCAGGAGCAGCGAGAGGACACCGATCCAGCGGCTCAGTACGGGGTGCTCGCGGTCCAACCGCGCGCGGAGCCCCTCGCCGGAGCGGGGGTCCGGGACGAGCTGGTGCTCGGCCCCCTCGTCGGTGACGTAGTGGCAGCGCCTGAGACCGAAGGCCGTCGCCGCCACCTCGATCACCCCGCCCCGCACGGGGAAGGCGGCGGGGAGCCCCGACTCGGCGTGGTGCCTGCCGTCGAGGTACAGGTGGGCCCTGCCCTTGCCGTCCTCCGAGAAGAACCGCTGCGTGTGGTCGACGTGGACGGCGTAGACCGTCCGCCGACCCTCGGCGTCGCCCAGCACGAGGTAGAACAGGGCACGGGAGGTCAGCTGCCACCACCGGAAGGGCTTCAGCGGACGGCCGTTCCCGGGACTGGCCCGTCGCACGGCCCGACGCCGTTCCTCGAACATCCGGGGCTCCCTGCCGTCTCGTGGACTGCCGTTCCGTGTTTCGAACCTAGGACGGAGCGGGCCCGTGACGGAGTGTCACGGGTCATGTGTTCCCTGTGCGGTCCGCACGGACCGGGCATGACAGATGTCATGCGGCGGGGGAACGACCGTGCCGGTTCCGCGTCCGGCACGAACCCGCGCGTCCACCGGCTTGCATCTCAAGCCGCTTGAGGTACCACAGTGGCTCCCATGCACGACCACGAGCTGTACCCCATCGGAGACGCCGCGCGCCGCAGCGGCCTGAGCGTCAGCGCCGTCCGCTTCTACGCCGACGCCGGAGTCGTCGAGCCCACGCGCCTGACCGACGCGGGCCACCGCCTCTACGACATCGACACCATCGCCCGCCTGGAACTCGTCCGCACCCTGCGCGAGCTGGACACCGACCTGGAGGAGATCCGCCGACTGCTCGCGGGCGGCACGACCCTGCACGACCTGCTCACCACCCACCTGGAGGTGGTCGAGCGCCAGGAGCGCACCATGCGGGCCAGGAGAGCGGTGCTGCGGACCCTGATCAAGCAGGGCGCCACGACCGCGCGGGCCGACCTGATGCACAAGCTCGTCTCGATGACCGACGAGGAGCGCGAGCAGGTCATCGACGACTTCTGGAACGACGTCGGCGAGGGCCTCGACGTCCCCGAGGGCTTCGTCGACCGGCTGCGCGAGATGCGCCCGGTCCTGCCCGCGGACCCCACGGCCGCCCAACTGGAGGCGTGGATCGAACTGGCCGACCTGGTGCGGGACCCGGAGTTCCGCGAGGCGGTCCGCACCTACCTGCGCGACACCTACTCCACGGACGTGGGCAGGAGCATCGCCAGCCCGCGGTTCCAGGACTTCATGTACGGGAGCGGGACCGAGCTCATGAAGGAGGTCCTGGCCGCGCACCGCGACGGCGAGTCCCCCCGCTCCCCCCGGGCCCAGGAGGCCATCACGCGCTTCATGGAGGAGGCCGCGGGGGTGTCCGACACCTCGCTCACCCCCACGATCCGTAACCGGATGGCCGAGGCGTTCCGGCAGATCCCCGATATCGAGCGCCAGATCGCCGAGGAGGACGCCGCCTCAGAGGACCCCGTCTACGACGACACCCACGGCCGGTACCTGACCCTGGTGGCGGCGGTCAACGGGACCCCGCCCGAGGAGGACACGCTGCCCTACTCCTGGATCGCCGACGCCATGCGCACCCCGGCCGCCGACTCCTGAGCACCGCACCGCCCCGGGCACGGTGCCCGGGGCGGTGTCCGCACGCGTCAAGGAAGGCCGCGATCGCCGCGCCCCGGCCCAGGAGGGCGTGGCCGACACCGGGCAGGACGCTCACGGCGGCGTGGGGACCGGCGCCCGCGGGGTCGGGCGCCGCGCCGTCAGGGCGTGGTCACCGCCCTGGACGCGGCCACCGCCACCGTCGCGTACCGCATGGTGAACGCGCCTCCCATGCCGTCGACGGCGGCGCCGACACCTTCCAGCACCTGCTCCTGGAGGTCCGGCGGAACCCAGGTGAGGATGCCGAAGGTGGGCATCTGGTCCAGCCACGCGTCCCGGGTGTAGGACCACTCCCAGTCCCACCGCCACCACTCGGGCTCACCGAACCCGCCCGCCTCCCGGATACCGTCGGCCACCCCGGAGAGCAGTTCGGTGTAGTCCTTCCGGCCCTGCGCCGTCATCCCCCGCGGGTCGAACGGCGAGTCGGACACCACCCGCTGGTAGACGTCGGCGAAGGCCTGCGCCACCTCGGGCGGAAGCTCGAACACGTTCCAGAACGCCGCCAGCACACCTCCGGGGCGCAGCACCCGGGCAGCCTTGGCCGCTCCCGCGACCGGATCCGTCCAGTGCCAGGCCTGGGCGGCGACGACCGCGTCGAACTCCCGGCCGTCCGGGTCCCAGTCCTCCCAAGCGGCCACCTCCACCCCGACCCCGAGTCGACGCGCCAGCTCGGCCATCCGCTCGTCGGGGTCCACGCCCAGCACACGGCAGCCCGCCGCCTGGAACTGCCGGGAGGCGATGCCGGTACCGCAGCCGACGTCGACGACGTCGGGCCCGGGCGCGGCGTCGGTGACGCGCTCCACCAGGGCGTCGGGATAGCGGGGCCGGGCGCGGTCGTAGCGTTCGGCGTCCGCACCGAAGGACTCCGCCACCCGTCGGTGCCGGTGGGGCTTGCGCGTGGAGGGCCGGGGCCCTTCCGGCGGTATAGTGGGCATGTGCCCATTAATAGTGGGCACGTGCCCACTCGTCAACCGGGCGGGCTCGGGCGAGTCGGACGGAGGACACACGGTTATGCCCACAGGGACGGCCATGCGCGACGCGCGCGAGCGGCTGTTCGATGCCGCGGAACGCGTCCTGCTCAGGGACGGGCCGAGCGCGCTGACCAGCCGGGCGGTCACCGACGAGGCCGACTGCGCCAAGGGCGTCCTGCACCGGCACTTCGCCGACTTCGACGCCTTCCTCACCGAACTCGTGGCCGACCGCATCGCCCGGGTCGAGACCTGCTCCGCCTCCCTGTGCGACCGCGCGGGGACCGGCACCGTCGCCGACAACCTCGCTGGCGTGCTAATGGACCTGTTCGGGCCGGTCGCCGTGACGATCGTCGGCCTGGTGACCTCCCGGGACGGCCTGCGCGCCCGGCTGCGCCGGACCACGCCGACCGGCGTTCCGCTCCTGACCGAGGCCGCCGCTGGAATCGCCGCCTACCTCGCCCGCGAACGCGAACGGGGCCGCCTCGCGGACGAGGCCGACATCGACACACTCGCACCCACGCTGATCGGAGCCGGACACCTGCTCTTCGCCGACCGCGGGGGGACACCACCCGGCCCCGAAGCCGTCCACAGGGTCGTGACCGCGGTCATCGCCGATGTCGTGCGCGAACCTCCACCGTGACCGGGAGGGGAGGGCGCGGCCCCGGGACGGTCACAGCAGGGGCCGCAGCTCGTCCTGGCACCAGGCCGCCAGGGTGGTCGGCGTCGTGGTCGCCGCGGTACGGGGCTGCTCGGGTGTGAAGTCCTCACGCAGCCCGGTGGACATGCCCATGACCGCCTCGACGGAGCCCGGCCCCAGGCCCGCGCCCGCGAGCACCTCGCGCATGCGCTCGTCGGGAACGCGTTGGGCGCGCACGCGGTACCCCGTCACCTCGGTGACCACCGCCGCGGCCCGTTCCCAGCTCAGGTCGGCGGGACCGTGCACGGCCCGCACGGTCCGGCCCGCCAGATCGGGGTTGAGCAGCAGGCCCACGGCCGTGTCGGCGATGTCGCGCGGCGCCACCCAGGGCATCGGACGGTCCACGGGCAGCACCACCGAGACGGTGCCGGAGCGGATGGCGTCCAGCTCCATCAGCAGGTTGGTGAAGAAGAAGCCGCACCGCAGGTGCGCCACGGTCGCGCCGGTGCCCTCCAGCAGCTGCTCGGTGCGGGCCAGCCCGTCGATCTCCCCGGCCCCGCCGCGCTTCTCCGCGCCGACGCTGCTCTGGAAGACGACGCGGGAGATGCCGTTGGCGGTGACGGCGCGGGCGGCGTGCGCGCCCATCCGGGCGTGCTCGGCGACCGGGTCCTCGGCCGGGACCGGCGGGCTCACCCAGTACAGCGCGTCCACGCCCGCGGTCGCGTCCAGGACCGCGTCCGCATCGCGCTGGTCCACGGCCACCGAGTCGACCCAGTCGACCAGCGCCGGGTCCAACCGGGCCGGGTCGCGCAGCAGCACCCGCGGGCGCACACCCGCGCGGACCAGGCCGGCCACCACGTGGCGGCCGACGTTGCCGGTGGGCGTGGTCACGGCGATACGCATCACGGACTCCTCGTGCTCGGCGGAAGGTGCCCCCACGCTAGGAAGGAAAGCGGTCGGATTCCGGCCACAACCCACGCTTTCCGTTCCCTCGGCGGCGCGAATGTCCGGTACCTTCCGAGGGCGGCGCCCGCTCACGGTGGTCCGCCGCACCCGGGAGCCCCGGGACGCAAACGCCTGCGGGCGGCCCCGCCGCCGGCGGTGATCCGCACCACAACACCCACCGGGGCCCGCCGCGCCACGAACGCCTCCACCCCCTCCCACCAGGCAGGACAGGGCTTCTCACCGCGGCCGCGCGCTCCGGGTGAGCCGACTGTTTCCCGCGTGTTACGGCTGGACACCTCCAGGCAACGCGGGCTCCCTACCTTCGGTTTCGTCAGCAGCCGTCGAGCAGGAAGGCACGGCCGTGGCCTCACAGACTGGCCCGCGCGCACCGCGCACCGGTAAGAGCTGGATCTCCGCCTGGGACCCCGAGGACGAAGGGTTCTGGAACGGCGGCGGACGACGCGTGGCCCGCCGCAACCTGTGGGCCTCCATCGCCTCCGAGCACATCGGCTTCTCGGTGTGGAGCATCTGGTCGGTACTCGTGCTCTTCATGATCCCCGAGCACGGCTTCTCCACCACCCCCGAGCAGAAGTTCCTGCTCCTGTCGGTGGTCACCCTGGTCGGCGCGATCCTGCGGGTGCCCTACACCCTGGCCGTGCCCGCCCTCGGCGGACGCAACTGGACGGTCATCTCCACCCTGACCCTGGCCGTGCCCACCGTCGCCGCCTTCTTCCTGGTCCGCGACCCCGACACCCCCTTCTGGCTGCTGCTGGTCCTGGCCGCCACCGCGGGCGTGGGCGGCGGCAACTTCTCCTCCTCCATGGCCAACATCAACTCCTACTTCCCCGAACGGGAGAAGGGGTGGGCGCTGGGCCTGAACGCGGGCGGCGGCAACATCGGCGTGGCCACCGTCCAGCTCGTGGGCCTGGCCGTCATCGCCCTGTTCACCACCTCCGCCGGACACCTGGTCCCGCTGTTCTACGCACCGCTGATCCTGCTGGCCGCCTGGTGGGCGTACCGGTCCATGAACAACCTGGTCCACGTGCGCAACGACGTCTCAGCGCAGCTGTCAGCCGTCCGCGACCGCCACTTCTGGATCATGTCGCTGCTATACGTGGGCACCTTCGGCTCCTTCATCGGCACCGGGTTCGCCTTCGGCCTGCTGCTGCAGTCCCAGTTCGGGCTGGCGCCCGTGCAGTCCGCCGCGATCGCCGTGCTCGGCCCGGTCATCGGCTCCCTGATCCGCCCCGTGGGCGGCAGGATGGCCGACTCCCTGGGCGGGGCCCGCGTCACCCTGTGGGTCTTCCTGGCCATGGCCGCCTGCGCCGCCGTCCTGGTGCTCTCCGTCCAGGCCGCCCACCTGGCCCTGTTCATGGGCGCGTTCGCGGTGATGTTCGTCCTCACCGGCCTGGGCAACGGCTCCACCTACAAGATGATCCCCTCCCTGTACGCCGCACGCGCCGAGGACGCCATCGCCGCCGGGGAACCCCGGGAACAGGCCCTGGCCCGCACCAAGCGCGTGGCCTCCTCCGTGCTCGGCCTCATCGGCGCGGTCGGCGCCCTGGGCGGGGTGGGCGTCAACATCGCCTTCCGCGAGTCCTTCGCCGCCACCGGCTCCACCGCCCCGGCCTTCGTCGTCTTCGGCGCCTTCTACCTGGCGTGCGCCGCCGTCACCTGGGCGGTCTACCTGCGCCGCCCCTCCGCCTCCCCGGTCGGCGCCGCCAGCGTGGAGAGCGCCGACCGATGACCACCACGCACTGCCCCTACTGCGCGCTCCAGTGCGCCATGCACCTGGAGCCCGGCCCCGACGGGCGCCTGGCCGCCCGCCCCGCACCCTTTCCCACCAACCGCGGCGGACTGTGCCGCAAGGGCTGGACCTCCGCCGAGGTCCTCACCGTCCCCGACCGCCTCACCCGCCCCCTGGTGCGCAAGGACCGCGGCGCCGACCTGGTCGAGACCGACTGGGACACCGCCCTGGACCACGTCGCCGAACGCCTGCTGGCCCTGCGCGCCGAGTCCGGCCCCGACACCGTCGCGGTCTTCGGCAGCGGCGGCCTGACCAACGAGAAGTCCTACACCCTGGGCAAGTTCGCCCGCCTGGCCCTGGGCACCTCCCAGATCGACTACAACGGCCGGTTCTGCATGTCCTCGGCCGCGGCCGGGGGCACGCGGGCCTTCGGCCTGGACCGGGGGATGCCCTTCCCGCTGACCGACGTCGGCGAGGCCGAGGTGGTCCTGCTGGCCGGGGCCAACCCGGCCGAGACCATGCCGCCGATGATGGGCCACCTGTCCGCGCCCACCCTCATCGTCATCGACCCCCGCCGCTCGGCCACCGCCCAGGTCGCGCTCTCCGACGGCGGCATGCACCTGGCCCCCCGCCCCGGCACCGACCTGGCCCTGGCCCTGGGGCTGCTGCACGCCGCCCGCGTCCAGGGCTGGTGCGACGAGGAGTTCCTCACCGAGCGCACCACCGGGTTCGAGGCCGCCTGGGAGCACGCCGCCGCCTGGTGGCCCGAACGCACCGAACAGGTCACCGGGGTTCCGGCCGCCCGCATCCGCGCCGCCGCCGACCTGCTGGGCCGGGCCGCCCGCAACCGCTCCGCCTACGTCCTGACCGGACGCGGCGCCGAACAGCACGCCAAGGGCACCGACACCGTCTCGGCCTGGATCAACCTGGCCCTGGCGCTGGGTCTGCCCGGCCGCTGGGGCTCGGGGTACGGGTGCATCACCGGCCAGGGCAACGGCCAGGGCGGGCGCGAACACGGCCAGAAGGCCGACCAGCTCCCCGGCTACCGCAGGATCGACGACCCCGCCGCCCGCGCCCACGTGGCCGGGGTGTGGGGCGTGGACCCCGACGCCCTGCCCGGCCCGGGCCGCTCCGCCTTCGAACTCCTCGACGCCCTGGGCAGCGGCGGCGGACCGCGCGCCATGCTGCTGTTCGGCTCCAACCCCGTCGTCTCGGCCCCCGACACCGCGCGCGTACGCGCCCGCCTGGCCTCCCTGGACCTGCTGGTGGCCGCCGACTTCGTGCTCTCCGAGACCGCCGCCATGGCCGACGTCGTGCTGCCCGTGGCCCAGTGGGCCGAGGAGAGCGGCACCATGACCAACCTGGAGGGGCGCGTCCTGCGCCGGACCCGGGCCGCCGCCCCGCCCGAGGGGGTGCGCACCGACCTGGAGGTGCTCTCCGCGCTGGCGGTGCGCCTGGGCCAGCCCGCCGACCGCTTCCCCACCGACCCCGACGCCGTCCTGGCCGAACTGGGCCGGGCCTCGGCCGGGGGAGCCGCCGACTACTCCGGTGTCACCCCCCAGCGCCTGGCCTCGGGCGAGGCCCTGCACTGGCCCGTGCGCGCGCAGGAGCCGCCCACGCCCCGGCTGTTCCTGGACGCCTTCGCCCACCCCGACGGGCGCGCCCGCCTCGTCCCGGTCGCCCACCGCCCACCCGCCGAGGACACCGACGCCGACTACCCCCTCGTGGCGACCACCGGACGGCTGATGGGCCACTACCAGTCCGGCGCCCAGACCCGCCGCGTCGGCGAACTGGCCCGGGCCGAACCGGAGGCGTACGTGGAGGTGCACCCCGACACCGCCGCGCGCGCCGGGCTCGCCGCGGGCGACTGGGCCCGCGTCACCTCCCGGCGCGGCCACACGCGCGCCCGGGTGCGGCTGGCGCCCACCGCCCGCCTGGACACCGTGTTCCTGCCCTTCCACTACGCGGGCGCCCAGTCCGCCAACAACCTGACGAACCCGGCGTTGGACCCCACCAGCCGCATGCCCGAGTTCAAGGTGAGCGCGGTGCGGCTGGAACCCGAGGACACGCACACACCAGGAGGCAGCAGTTGAGCACCGTGCAGGGCGCGTCCCCGCGTCAGATCGTGGTCGTGGGCAACGGGATGGTCGGCGCCCGCTTCGCCGAGGAGACCGCACGCCTGGACCCGACCGGAGAACGGGTCCACGTGAGCGTGGTCGGCACCGAGCACCACCCCGCCTACAACCGGGTCCTGCTCTCGGGCGTGGTCGCCGGGGACTACACCCCCGAGCAGATCCGCCTGCCCGTCCCCGACACCCCCGGCGTCACCGTGCGCACCGGCACCACCGCCACCGCCCTGGACACCGAGCGGCGCACCGTCACCCTGGACGACGGCAGCACGCTTCCCTACGACGAACTCGTCCTGGCCACCGGGGCGCGCGCCTCCTTCCCCCCGGTCACCGGGGTCGCCGGACCCGACGGCGCCCCCGGCGACGGGGTGACGGCCCTGCGCGACCTGGACGACTGCCAACGACTGCTCGCCCTGGTCCGCCCGGGCGCCCCCGTGGTGGTCCTGGGCGGGGGCGTCCTGGGCCTGGAGGCCGCCCGCGGCCTGGTCGGACGCGGCATGCGCGTGTCGGTGGTGGAGTCCTCGCCCTGGATCATGCGCCGCCAGATCGACCAGCCCGCCGCGCGCATCCTGGCCGAACGCTACGCCGCCCTGGGCGTGACCGTGCACTCCTGGCGGGTGGCCGCCCGCTGGGTTCCGGGCACCGGCCTGGAACTGGACGACGGCCGCGTGCTGCCCGGCGACGCCCTGGTGGTCACCGCCGGGGTGCGCGGCAACATCGAACTGGCCAAGGACGCCGGTATCGAGGTCGAGCACGGCGTCATCGTGGACGACCGCCTCGCGACCTCCGACGCCCGCGTGCACGCCATCGGCGACTGCGCCCAGCACCCCGGCGGCGGAGCCGGACTCATCCAGCCCGGCTGGGAGCAGGCCGCCGTCCTGGCCCGGCGCCTGACCGGCGCCGCACCGCACGCCCTCTACTCCGGGGCCAGGCCGCTGACCCGGCTCAAGGCGGAGGGGATCGAGCTGACCGCGTTCGGGCGGGTGCACGAGGAGGACGCCGACGACCTGGAGACGGTGACCATCAGCGACCCCTACGGCGGACGCTACGCCAAGCTGTCGGTGAGCGAGGAGAAGGTGGTGGGCGCGGTGCTGCTGGGCTTCCCCGAGGCCGCCGCGACCCTGGCCCAGCTCTACGACACGGGCGCCCCGGTGCCCGCCGACCGGCTGGCGCTGCTCCAGGGGCTGCCGACCGCCGCCCCGGAGGAGGCCGACGGCGCGGCCGCCGATGCGCTGGTGTGCCGGTGCAACGCCGTCAGCCGCACCGAGATCGAACAGGCCTGGCTGGACGGGGCGCGCACCCGCGAGGCCATCGCCGAACGGACCCGGGCCACGACGGGCTGCGGGGGGTGTGTGCGGGACGTCCGGGCGCTGCTGTCGGGGATGCAGGGCCAGGCCACCGCGGGGGTCTGACCCCGGGGGGACGCGGCCCGGGACCTCGCCGGGGCCGGGCCGGAGGGGGGCCGTCCGGCCCGGGGGAGCCGGGCGCGCGTGCCCCAGCCGCGCCCGGGCGGAGCTTCCGGCCCCGCAGTGGGCGGGAGGGGCAGGGCCGGGGTGCCGCGGCGCCTGGGCCGGGAGCCGACTACTGGCCCCGGCGGCCGTCGATGCGCTCGCGCAGAAGGTCGGCGTGCCCGTTGTGGCGGGCGTACTCCTCCACCATGTGCACCAGGACCTGACGCAGGTCCCACACCCGGCCGTTGTGGGGCTCGGTCCAGGTGGGGCTCTCCAGGTCGGGGGCGCCGGCCACGAACGCGTCGGTGTGGGCACATTCGGCCCGCCAGGTCGCCCAGGCCTCCTCCACCACGGCCGGATCGGCCACCGCCCCGTCGAAGTCCCCGTCGGGTTCGGACGCGCTGGCGTAGAGCAGGGGCGCCTGCTCGCGGCTCCGCCCGCCCAGGCGGCACCGGAACCAGGCCCGCTCCACCTCCGACATGTGCCGCACCAGCCCCAGCAGGGACATGGTGGAGGGGTGCACCGAACGGCGGGCCAGCGCGTCGGCGTCCAGACCCGAGCACTTCAGCTCCAGGGTCATGCGCTGCAGGTGCAGGAACTCGACCAGGACGGCGCGTTCGCCGACGGGGCGGGGGCGGCCCTCGCGGGGGTCCTCGCCCGGGGCCAGGAACATGTCCGCGCGCTGTGTGCTCATGGGAGGGAGCATCGTCCACGCGCCGCCGGTGCGCAACGGGTTTTCCCGCCCCGCCCGGCCGCCGTCAGGGTTGGGGGCTCCGGCTGGTCGGAGGCGCGGGTACGGCTGGGCACGAGCGGGGGAGAGGCCTTTGGCGGTGGGCGTACGCCGGGGTCAGCGCAGCGCGAGGACCACACACAGGAGCGCGACCAGCGAGGTCAGGGTACGCACGTTGTTCCAGCGCACCCACACCGGCTCGAAGGCGGCGCGCACGGCGGCCGGGTCCGCGATCCGCTCGGCCGGGCCCTGCCGGTCCAGGACGTTGTTGCGCGGGACGTTGACCGCGAAGGTGGACACCAGGGCCGCCACCAGGCACAGCAGTGCCGCCCCCGACCACACGGCGGAGGCGGTCGCGCCGACGCTGGCGTAGAGCACGGCGCAGGCCAGCACCGCCACCGGGGCGCCGATGAAGACCACGGCGAAGAACGGGTTGAGGATGGCGACGTTGATCCCCTGCATCGCCTCGATCATCGCCCGGTCCCCGGACCTGCGCAGACCCGGCATCACCGCGATCGAGAACGCGAAGAACAACCCGGCGAACAGACCGGTCGCCACCACGGCGAACACCGGAACGACCACGTGCACCATCTCCGCCACGCCACACCCCGGATTCTGTTGTCCTGCCCGCGTGTTATGGGCGGATTCTACGTGCCGCGCGGAACGTCCACGGCACTCCCGTCCCTTGCGTAGCGGGCGGCACCACCGGCCCGTCCCGCACACCCGCCGCACCAGGCGTCCCGCCCGCCTCCGAGCGACGCCTCGCACACCACTCCCGGAGGCCGCACACCGCCCCGCGCGACACCCACCGCGGATGGACGGAGAGGGCCGGTGGCCGCCCGCCGCGAACGGGACCGCGCGGGGAGTTCCGGGTCAGCCGTGCCACTCGCAGAAGAGCACCGTGGCGTCGTCGCCGAACCTGCCGTGGTGGTACTCCAGCACCGCGTGCACCAGGCGCCGCAGCGTCTCGGGAACCGGCATGTTGTCGGCCTGGTGGCGGATGACGAAGTCCACGAACCGCTCCACACCGAACTCGCGCCCCTCGGAGTCGCGCGCCTCGATGATGCCGTCGGTGTACAGCAGCAGCCGGTCGCCGGGTTCGAGCTGTTCGCGGCACACCGTCACCGGCAGCCCCAGGTCCATCCCCAGCGGGTGGGAGGGCTCGCACTCCAGGTCGCGGACCTCCTCGCCCCGGATGAGCACCGGCGGCAGGTGCCCGCAGTTGACCCAGTACAGCTCCCCGGTGGCCATGTTCAGCTCGGCCAGGATCGCGGTGGCGAAGCGGGTGCGCACGAACTCCTGGATCAGGGTGTGCTCCACCCCCCGGCACACGTCGGCCAGCGGGGTGCCCTTGCGGCGCTCGTTGCGAAAGGCCCCCACGGCCAGGTTCGCGATGAGCCCGGCGGTGGTGTCGTGGCCCATGGCGTCGAACATCGCCAGGTGGGCGGTCTCCCCGTCCAGGGCGTAGTCGAAGGAGTCCCCGGCGTTGTCGTAGGCCGGTTCGGTGGCGGCCGAGATCGTCACCCGAGAGTCGGCGAAGGTGCCGGGCGGCATGAGCGTCCACTGCATCTCCGCCGAGACCGACATGGGCTTGGTGCGGATCAGCCGGGCGTAGGCGTCGCTGTTGGAGCGCTTGGCGATGACCAGCAGCGCCACCATGGAGGCCAGGTCGCGCATCGCCGAGCGGTCGGGGTCGCCCGGGTAGCTCACGTGCAGCACGCCCAGGCGCTCGGCGCCGTCCAGGACCGGCACCCAGTAGCGCTGCTCGTCCTCCATCCGCACGGTCACGCCCGTGACGTAGGCCTGACCGGCCGGGGAGTCGTCCACCAGCAGGTCCTCACCGCCCTGGTGGGCGTCGCTGCCCTCTCCCGTGAACTCGCGCAGGACCTGCTGCTGGTGGTCGGCCAGGTAGATGCGCGCCTGGGAGAGCCCGGCGCTGTCGGCCTTCTTGGCCACGAGCGCGGGTAGTTCCTCGAAGGTGGCCAGGTGTCCGGCCCGCACGAGGGAGACCATCAGCTCGTTGGACGCGTGTTGCACCGTCATGGCAGCACCCCGGAATCCGGCACGACAGCCGTTCGTCTCACGACTCCCCACCCGCCGTGTCATCTTTCGACCAGAAAATACATCTTCGCACGTGAGAGCCTGACCGAACAGGCCACGGCCCTCATCGAAACCTCCCTCGGAGCGCCCGGTCCGAAACCGCTCACTCCGCCGGAAAGGGCGCTGACCCCACGCCCTCTCACCGGTCGGCGGTGCGTTCCCCGCGTTCCCCCACCGCGCGGGCGTCCGGCGTGTGGGGGACGGTGTCCGCGAGCGCGAGTTCGGGGGACGTCCGCTCCCGGGGTCGCGGACGCCCTTCGGGGCCGACCGGCTCCCGCCCCCGCGGGTCGTCCAGTGAGCGGAACACCGGGGCGACCAGGGCGGCGACCGCAGTGACGCCCGCCAGTACGGCGAGGACGGCTCCGGCGACGGGCAGCCCGGCCGCGGTGGCCACGGCCGCGAGCGGGGCGCTGGTGAGGGCGGGCGCGGCGAGCATGACCGTGTTCTGCGCCCCCAGGACCCGGCCGCGCATGTGGTCCGGGGTGGCCTCGACGGTCAGGACGCCGAGCACCGCCGAGGCCGGTGCGAAGGTCAGCCCCACCAGGGCCGCGGCGCCCAGCACCAGCCACGGGGAGGCCATGGTGCCGACCGCGCCGAACCCGACCAGGGTGCCGCCCATACCGAGGACGAACCAGCTGCGGCGGCGGACCCGCCCGGCGGTGGCGGCGTAGAGCGCGGACCCGGCGATGCTGCCCGCCGCGAGCGCGCTCAGCGTCAGCCCGGTGAGCCCGGGAAGCCCCTGACCGGTGAAGTAGGCGGGCATGAGGGTGGTCTGCAGCGAGCTCAGGACGGCGACGAGCACCGCGCTGATCAGGGTGGTGCCGAGCAGGAGCCGGGTGCGGCCCAGGAACCTCCACCCGTCCAGCAGGTCGGCCACCGCCCGGCGCACCGGGCCGCCGACGGCGGCCGCACCGGAGGCGTCGGCGCTCTCGGCCGGGTCGGGGCGCCGCCGGACGACCCGACCGGCCCGCGGGTCGAGCAGCAGGGTCATGGCCGCGGCGAGCAGGCTCGTGGCGGCGGTCACCAGCAGCAGCGCCGAGGACAGCCCGAGCAGTCCCACGAGCAGCCCGCCCAGGCCGGGACCGGCCAGCAGCAGGAGGTTGCCCATGGTCTCGCGGGTGGCGATCATCCGGTCGAGCCTTCCCGGCGCGGCGGCCCCGGAGCGCCCGGCCCGACCACCCGGCCGGTCGGCTCCGAGTCGGGCCAGGGCGGGCAGCAGCGTCTCCTGAGCCGTCATGCCGGGCACGCGGATCACCGCCCCCACGACGGCCAGGGCCAGGAACCAGCCCATGTCCAGGCCCCACAGGGCGTCGACCACCGGCAGCGCCGCCACCGACAGGGCGGCGAGCAGGTCGGAGACCACCGAGACCCAGCGGCGGTCGATCCGGTCCACGATCAGACCGCCGACGAGCCCGGCCAGGGCGGAGGCCGCCGTGGAGGCGGTGGCGAGCACGCCCGCCGCCAGGACGTCGCCGGTGCGGTCCAGGACGAGCAGCGGCATCACCACGCCGGCGATGCCCTTGCCCAACAGGGACAGCCCGTACGAGGCGAAGTAGACCGTGGCGCTGCGGCGCATGACCGTCTGGCCTCCCATCGGTGTTCGGGTCGGGTGGTGGCGTTCCTCCCGCCTCCTGGCCGTGCCGGGAACGCGGGGTGAACCGTGTCCCAGCAAAGGCTGTGCCGTAGCGGCACACTCAAGACCCCGAACCTGTGGCGTGGGCCACTGCGCCGAAGCGAAACCGACGACGCCCCGCCCGAACCGAGGAAGGCCCGCGCCCGGCGTGAGCCGGACACGGGCCTTCCTCGGGGACGCGGTCGTCAGGGGACGTTCGCGTGCCGGGAGTCGCCTCCCGCCCGGCCGCAGCCGGGCGGAGCGCCCTCTACCCCCGACCGGTCTGGTGGGCCTTGTCCAGGGCGGACAGCACCACCTCCACGGACTGGGCCCCCGAGATGCCGACGGCGCGGTCCATGACGAAGAAGGGCACCCCGGTCGCACCCAACCGGCGGGCCAGGGCGATGTCCTCGCGCACGTCCTCGGCGTGCTCCCCGCCCTCCAGCACCCGCCGCACCTCCTCGGGCTCCAGCCCGGCCCCGGCCGCCACCTCCACCAGGACGGCGGCGTCGCTGAGGTCGCGGGCCTCCACCAGCTGGGCGCGCATGAACCGCTCCTGCGCCCGGCCCTCCAGGCCGCGGGTCCGGGCCAGGTGGATCAGGCGGTGGACGTCGAAGGTGTTGACCATGACCCCGCCCGCGAAGTCGTAGTCCAGGCCCTCCTGGGCGGCCACCCGCGTGACCTGCTCGGTCATCGACCGCACCTGCTCGCGGGGCGCCCCCATCTTGCGCGAGAGCGAGTCGTAGACCGGCTCACTCACCCCCGGCGGGAAGGAGGGGTCCAGCTGGAAGCTGCGCCAGCGCACCCGGACCCGGTCGGCGTGCTCGAACAGCTCCAGCGCCCTCTCCAGGCGCCGCTTGCCGATGTAGCACCACGGACAGACGACGTCGGACCACACCTCGACCTGCACAGGCCACCCCCCACTCACCCACACGTTCCCCAGGCGCGTTCGCCGCTCCGGCTCCGAGCCACCCTAACCGGCACCCGGTACCGGCTACGGCGCGCGGACCCCGCGGCCCCACGGCACGACCCCTAGCCGTCGAGGCCGCCGTCCGCCAGCGCCCAACCGGGCAGTTCCTCGGTGCGCTCGGCCCACTCGGCGGGAATCCGACCCCCGGGCAGCCCCGCACCCAGGATCCCCGCCACGATCGCGCAGGTGGTGTCCATGTCCCCGCCCGGAGCGACCGCCGCCCACATCGCCGAGGCGAAACTCCCACCGCCCGCCCGCGCCCCCGACAGGACCCCGCCGTGCCGGGCCGCCACCCACAGCGTGAACGGCACCGTGTCCAACGCGCTGACCCGGGAGCCGTTGCCCAACTCGGCGGCCGCCCCCAACGGGTCGGCGGTCACCAGCAGCCTGCGGGCGGCGCCCACCGCCTCGCGCACGCGCCCCGGCCGCAGACACCCGGCCACCCCGTCCAGGAAGGGCCCGGGCCCCATCGGCTCGCGCCGTGCCACCAGCGCGGCGGCCACCGCCACCGCGACCGCGCCGTCCACCGCCTCGGGGTGGGTGTGGGTCACCCGCGCGCTCACCGCCGCCTCCCGGGCGGCCCGACCCGGATCGTCGGCGTACCAGGCGCCCAACGGGGCCACCCGCATCGCCGCCCCGTTGCCGAAGGAACCCGCCCCTTCGAACAGCTCCGCGGCCAGCGTCCGCCAGTCCCCGCCCTCGCGCACCCGGCGCAGCAGCCGCCCGGTGGCCGGGCCGTAACCGCGGTCGAAGTTGTGGTGGCGGGCGAAGGAGCCCGCCAACCGGTCGGGGTCCACCCCTTCGCCGCGCACCGCCTCCGCGTACACCGACGCCGCCATCTCGGTGTCGTCCGTCCACCACCACGGCCCCGGCGGCAACTCCCGCTCCTCCAAGAAGCGCCGGTTGGCCGGAACGAAGAACTGGGAGCCGAAGGCGTCACCCACGGCCAGGGCGGACAGACAGGACAGGGCGCGCGCGGGGCGCGTGGCGGCGAACGTGTGCATCAGCGCCCATCCTGGCCGAGCCGGGGGCCGCTGTCCACGCACCGCCGCCCGCCACCGGGCACGAAAGGACGGGGGACGGGGGCGGGTCCGCGCGACCCCTGCGGTGTGACCAACCACCCAGACGGGGCCCGCCCGGCACCCACCCTGGCGCTTCACCCCGCATCACGCACCCGCCACCTGCGGTGGCAGCACATCGAAACAAGCGCGACACATACGGCTGACCGTCGGGAAACACCCGGGAGGTTGCCTGAAACCTGTCCGACCCCGCAGCAGGAGGAGCCCATGGAAGAACTCGTCGTCATCGGCAACGGCATGGTCGGCCACCGCCTCGTCGAGGCCCTGCGCGACCGTGACACCGCCGGACACTGGCACATCACCGTCGTGGGCGAGGAGCCCCGCACCGCCTACGACCGGGTGGCCCTGTCCTCCTACTTCGACGGCGCCAGCGCCCAGGACCTGTCCCTGGGCGACCTGAGCGGCCCCCACGTGGACGTGCACGTCAACGAACGCGCCGTGGACATCGACCGCGCCAGCCGCACCGTCACCACCGCGAGCGGACGCGTCCTGCCCTACGACCGGCTCGTCCTGGCCACCGGCTCCACACCCTTCGTGCCCCCCGTGCCCGGCCACGACCTGCCCGGCTGCCACGTCTACCGCACCATCGAGGACCTGGACGCCATCACCGCCTCCGCGCGCGGCGCGCGCACCGGCGTGGTCGTGGGCGGCGGCCTGCTGGGGCTGGAGGCCGCCAACGCCCTGCGTCTGCTGGGCGTGCGGGCGCACGTGGTCGAACTCGCCCCCCACCTGATGCCCGCGCAGATCGACGAGGGCGCCGGAGGCCTGCTGCGCACCCTGATCACCGACCTGGGCGTGCGGGTCCACACCGGCTCGGCCTCCACCGCCGTGGAGGCCGGCCCCGACGGCCGCGTGGCCCGCCTGAGACTGGGCGAGGGCTCCCTGGACGCCGACCTGGTCGTGTTCTCCGTGGGCATCCGCCCCCGCGACGACCTCGCCCGCGCGATCGGGCTGGAGGTGGGCGAGCGCGGCGGCATCGTCGTCGACGACACCTGCACCACCAGCGACGCCCACATCCACGCCGTGGGCGAGGCCGCCAACCACCGCGGCACCGTGTACGGCCTCATCGCCCCCGGCAACGCCATGGCCGAGGTCGTCGCCGACCGGCTCGTGGGCGGCCGGGCCACCTTCACCGGCGCCGACACCTCCACCAAACTCAAGCTCATGGGCGTGGACGTGGCCAGCTTCGGCGACGCCCACGGCCGCACCCCCGGCGCCCTGGACGTGGTCGTCAACGACGCCGCCAGCGGCCGCTACGCCAAGCTCGTGGTCTCCGACGACGCCACCACGCTGCTCGGCGGCGTCCTGGTCGGCGACGCCTCGGCCTACGCCACCCTGCGCCCCCTGGTCGGCTCCCCCCTGCCCGGCGACCCCCTGTCGCTGATCACCCCCGAAGGCGCCACCCTGGGCGCCGACGCCCTGCCCGACACCGCCCAGATCTGCTCGTGCAACGCCGTCACCAAGGGCGAACTGACCGAGGCCATCTCCTGCGGCAACCACGACGTGCCCGCGCTCAAGGCCTGCACCAGGGCGGGCACCAGCTGCGGCTCGTGCGTGCCCATGCTCAAGCAGATCCTCGCCCAGGCGGGCATCGAGCAGTCCAAGGCCCTGTGCGAGCACTTCCCCCAGTCGCGCGCCGAACTGGTCGAGATCGTGCGCGCCACCGGCACCACCACCTTCTCCGGGCTCATCGCCGCCCACGGCACCGGACACGGCTGCGACGTGTGCAAGCCCACGGTGGCCTCCATCCTGGCCTCCCTGGGCAACGGGCACATCCTGGAGGGCGAACAGGCCACCCTGCAGGACACCAACGACCGCTACCTGGCCAACATGCAGCGCAACGGCACCTACTCGGTCGTACCCCGCATCCCCGGCGGCGAGATCACCCCCGACAAGCTCATCGTCATCGGCGAGGTCGCACGCGACTTCAACCTCTACACCAAGATCACCGGCGGCCAGCGCATCGACCTGTTCGGCGCCCGCCTCGAACAGCTGCCCGTCATCTGGAAACGGCTGGTCGACGCCGGATTCGAGTCCGGACACGCCTACGGCAAGTCCCTGCGCACCGTCAAGTCGTGCGTGGGCACCACCTGGTGCCGCTTCGGCGTCCAGGACTCGGTGGGCCTGGCCATCCGCCTGGAGGAGCGCTACCGGGGCCTGCGCTCACCCCACAAGCTCAAGGCCGCCGTCTCCGGATGCGCCCGCGAGTGCGCCGAGGCCCGCGGCAAGGACTTCGGCGTCATCGCCACCGACAAGGGCTGGAACCTGTACGTGGGCGGCAACGGCGGCTTCACCCCCCGCCACGCCGAACTCCTGGCCTCGGACCTGGACGAGGACACCCTCATCCGCTACGTCGACCGGTTCCTGATGTTCTACGTGCGCACCGCCGACCGCCTCCAGCGCACCGCCCCCTGGATCGAGTCCCTGGACGGCGGCCTGGACCACCTGCGCGACGTCGTCGTCCAGGACTCCCTGGGCATCGCCGCCGAACTGGAGGAGGCCATGGCCCGCCACGTGGACTCCTACGGCGACGAGTGGGCCGCGGTCCTGGCCGACCCCGACAAGCTCGCGCGC
The DNA here is from genome assembly GCF_000381685.1 of Nocardiopsis sp. CNS-639. Classification (NCBI taxonomy): domain Bacteria; kingdom Bacillati; phylum Actinomycetota; class Actinomycetes; order Streptosporangiales; family Nocardiopsidaceae; genus Nocardiopsis; species Nocardiopsis sp. CNS-639. The sequence continues at coordinate 120,338 of NZ_KB906855.1, read as the reverse complement.
TTCGTCTCCTTCGCCAACGCCCCCGACACCCCCGACCCCACCATCAGCTTCACCACCACCCGCGACCAGCCGGTCCCCACCGCTCCCGTCAGCCTGGGCATGCCCGCCCGCCGACCCCAGGAGGCCACCCGATGACCGTCACCACCCAAGCCCAGCCCACCACCTGGATCGACGCCTGCTCCCCGGCGGGCCTGCGCGTGGAGGACGGGGTGGCCGTGCTGCTCCCCGACGGCCGCCAGGTCGCCGTGTTCCGCACCCGCGACCAGCACCTGTACGCCGTCGACAACATCGACCCCTACACCGGCGCCGCCGTCATCTCGCGCGGCATCGTCGGCGACCGCGCGGGCGAGCCCACCGTCGCCTCACCCATGCTCAAGAACGTCTTCTCCCTGCGCACCGGCCAGAGCCTGGACGACGAGCACGTGCGCCTGACCACCTGGCCCGTGCGCCAGACCGACACCGCCGTGCAGATCGGCGCACGCGCCCAGGAGGACACACCGTGAACACCTCCCTGGACGACGACACCGCGGCCCCGCCCGCCCACCGCCCGGCCGAACCCGCCACCACCGCGCCGCTGGCCGGGTTCACCGTCGCCGTCACCGCCGCCCGCCGCGCCGAGGAGATCAGCGCCCTGCTGCGCCGCAAGGGCGCCCAGGTCCTGGCCGCACCGGCCCTGCGCATCGTGCCGCTCAGCGACGACCAGCGCCTGGCCGCGGTCTCCGAACAGCTCGCCCGCCGCCCCGCCGACGTCGTCGTGGCCACCACCGGCATCGGCTTCCGCGGCTGGGTGGAGGCGTGCGAGACCTGGGGCACCGTCGACCCGCTCCTGGCGAGCCTGCGCACCTCGCGCCTGCTGGCCCGCGGCCCCAAGGCCAAGGGCGCCATCCGCGCCGCCGGACTCACCGAGGAGTGGTCGCCGCCCTCGGAGTCCTCCGCCGAGGTCCTGGACTACCTGCTCGCCCGGGGCGTGCGGGGGCTGCGCGTGGCCATCCAGCTGCACGGCGAACCCCTGCCCGACTTCACCGCCGCCCTGCGCCTGGCCGGAGCCGACGTCGTCGAGGTCCCCGTCTACCGCTGGACCCTGCCCGAGGACACCGCGCCCCTGGACCGCCTCATCGAGGCCGTCACCAACGGGGGAGTGGACGCGGTCACCTTCACCAGCGCCCCGGCCGCGGCGGGGCTGCTGGCCCGCGCCCACACCACCGGCCACCAGGCCGCCCTGGTCCGGGCCCTGCGCGGCGACGTCCTGGCCATGTGCGTGGGAGCGGTCACCGCACGCCCCCTCATGGCCCACGACATCCCCACCGTGTGGCCCCAGCGCGCCCGCGTCGGCGCCCAGGTCCGCGCGCTCGCCGAGGAGCTGCCCGCACGCTTTCCGACCCTGTCCGTGGCCGGACACCGCCTGCGCCTGCGCGGCCACGCCGTCCTGGTCGACGGCACCGTGCGCACCCTCTCGCCCACCCTGATGCGGGTGCTGCGCGAGTTGGCGCGCAGGCCCGGCCAGGTCCTGGACCGCACCCGCCTGCTCACCTGCCTGGGCGAGGACGCCGACGCCCACGCCGTGGAGACGGCCGTGGCCCGGCTGCGCACCGCGCTGGGCGACCCCCGCATCATCCAGACCGTGGTCAAACGCGGCTACCGGCTGGCCCTGGACCCGGCCGAACGCACCCTCTGACAGCGCACCGGCCCACCCGACCGAGGGAAAGGAAGAAGCGGACCCCGGCCCCGGCCGTCCGCGCCACGCGATGCACCGACACCCCACCCTGCTGCTGGCCGTCCACGGCACCCGCGACCCCCACGGCACCGCCGTGGCCCACTCCCTGGCCCTGCGCGTGGCCGAGGTGACGGGCCAACCCACCCGCCTGGCCTTCGCCGACGTGCTCGCGCCCAGCGTCGGCGAGGTCGCCGCCCGCACCCCGGGGCCGCTGGTGGTCGTGCCCGCGTTCCTGGCCTCGGGCTACCACGTGCGCACCGACATCCCCCACCAGCTCGCCCGCGCCGGACGCGCCGACGCCGTCATCACCCCCGCCCTGGGCGATCACCCCGCGGTCCTGGACACCGCCGTGCGCCGCCTGGTCGGAGCCGAGTACCGGCCCGGGGACGCCGTCGTGCTGGCCTGCGCCGGGACCTCCGACCCCTTCGCGGGCGCCGAGCTGGAGCAGGCGGCCCAGCGCATGTCCCAGCGCCTGGGCACCCCCGTGGAGCTGGGGTTCATCGCCACCGGCGAACCCACCGTCGCCGAACGGGTGGCCCGCCTGCGCGAGCGGGGGCACCGCAGGGTGGCCGTGGCCAGCTGGCTGCTGGCGCCGGGGCTCTTCCACGACCGCCTGGCCGGGGCGGGCGCGGACGTGGTGGCGCGCCCGCTGTGCCCGGACCCGGCCCTGGCCCACGCCGTGGCCGCGCGCTACGACCAGGCCGCCATCGCCCAGCCCGTCTGACCCGGGGGAGCGCGACACCGGCGCGGGGGAGCGGCGCCCCCGGGCCGGGGCGGTGCACCCCGTGCTCCCGGGGCATGGCCACAACCGGCCGCCGGGTGCGCCGGGCCACCGGAGGGGGAAGACCACCCGTGGGTTCCCCACCCCATCCCGGTCCGCACCACCCCGAGGACGGCCATGCCCGCAGTACCCGACCCACTGCTCGACTTCCACCACCCCGCCAGCGACCGGGCCGTCGGCGCCCTGTTCGGCGCCCCGGCCGCCGCCGCCCTGGTCGGCACCCCACCCTCCCTGACCGCGCACACCACCGGACCCGGCACCGCCCACGCCCGCCTGGTCCGCGCCGCGCTCACCGACCTGGCCGGACCCGACCAGCCGTCCCGGCCCCCCGAGGACCCCGTCGAGCACGCCTGGGCCGCGGCGCTGCGCACCGCCGCCCGCACCGGCGCCCTGCCCTCCTCCGCCCCCGCCCTGGAGCACACCACCGCCGACGACCCCCTGGGCGCCTCCTGGCGTGCCCTCACCCGCACCCGCCGCCCCGCCGAGGACCCCGCCCGCGGCTCCTTCGCCTGTACCCACCTGGTCGACTCCGTCTGGTCGGCCCACGCCGCCGCCGGGGACCGGGCCGCCCTGTACACCGGCACCCTGGCCACCGCCCTGTGGGGCGCCTCCGCCCTGCCCCTGCACGCCCTGCGCCGCCTGTCCGAGACCACCGACCCCCACACCCTGACCACCACCGCCCTGACCACCGCCCGCGGCCCCCACCCCACCCTGTGGCCCGAGCACCCCGTCCTGGTCGCCGAACCCCGCCGCCTGCCGCCCTTCGCCGTCCCCCACCCCCTGGACCCGGGCGTCCTGCTGGGCAACCTCGACCACCTGCGCGCCCACCCCGACACCGTGGACGCCGCGGTCTCGCTGTGCCGCACCCACCCCAGCGACGCACCCCACCTGCCCCCAGCCGACTGGGTACGGGTGTGGCTGCACGACCGCAGGGGCGCCAACTCCCACCCGCACTTCACCCTGGACGAGGCCGCCGCCGCGGTCGCGACCCTGCGCGCGGAGGGCAAACGCGTCCTGCTGCACTGCTGGGCGGGCGCCTCGCGCACCCCGGCCGTGGCCACCCGCTACGCCGTCACCGCCCTGGGCGCCCCCGTCCTGCCCACCCTGGCCGCCATGATCCGCACCGTGGGCGGGCACCTGGACAACCCCAGCCTGTCCACCGCCGTCGCCCGGCTCAGCGGCGTGGATCTGCCCGACCCGGCCGCCACCCTCTTCCCCGAGGGCGTGCCGCCCCGGCGCCCCGAACTGCCCGAACCCCACATCACCGGGTGACGGACACCACCGGCCCCTGAGGTGACAAGTTCCACAAACCCTCCCTTTCCGGTACCGTTACCCTCGCGTTACCCCTAGGATCTGCGCCCAGAACCCCGCGCACCACCCGGCGGCCCGCTCCAGGCGCCGCGCCCTCCCGCGGCCCGGGGCGCCGCACCACCCGCGCACCCTGCCACGGCAACCGCGCGCCCCACCCCGGAGCACCCGCGCCGCCACGCCCTGTTCCCGTTCGAAGGACTATCCGTCGTGGGCACACACCAGCCCCAGAACCCGCCGGCCGACGAAGAGGCCACCCGCGCCGACGCGCCCGTGGGTCCCCGCGTGGCCGCCAAACGCTCCCGCCGCAAGCGCACCCTGATCCTGGCCTCGGCCACCGGGGCCGCACTCCTGGTGGGCGGCACCGCCGCCGCGGCCGTCATCGCCACCGGCGCCGACCCGGGCAGCGCCACCAACGCCGCGGGCGTCCCCCAGGCCGACCCGGACCCGCTGGTCGCCGACGACGCCACGCCCAACGCCGGACAGGAGCAGCAGCAGCTCGCCGAGGAGGCCGTCAGCTCCGCCACCCAGCGCTCCAGCACCGACGCCTCCGACATCCTCGAAGAGCCCGAGGAGGAGGAGACCGAGGAGGCCGAGGAACCCGCCGCCGACACCGGCTCCGAGTCCGAGTCCACCGGACAGGGCGGCTCCTGCCAGGCCTCCTACTACGGGGCCGACTTCGCCGGACGCACCACCGCCAACGGCGAGACGTTCGACCCCAACGCCATGACCGCCGCGCACAAGACCCTGCCCTTCGGCACCCAGGTCCAGGTCACCAACCCGAGCAGCGGCGCGTCCGTGACCGTGCGCATCAACGACCGCGGCCCCTACGTCGACGGACGCTGCCTGGACCTGTCCACCGCGGCCTTCGACCAGATCATCGGCACCGGAGCCGGTGTGGGCCAAGTCGACTGGCAGGTCGTGGGGTAACACCCTCCCCACCCGCACCCGTGCGTGTCGCGGCGGCCCCGAACGGGCCGCCGCGCCGCCGCACGCGGCCCGCGTACCAGCGCGAAGACGGACAACCCCACTCCGCCTCCGGGGGCGCACCGGCCACCGTCCCGCGCGAAGCGCACCACACCCCGGCCGAGGCGGCGCCACCGAAGACCACCGGCCACCACCCGCTACGACACCCTGGCCGAGGCGTGCCCGCGCCCGCACGGACCGGCCCCGCCAGCCCTCGCGGCACGCACACGAACACCGCCGCACACCCCGGCACACCTTCGGCGCCCAGCCCCGAGACGGCCCCGCCGAACCCTCACCGCCCCTCCCACCGACCCCTCCCACCGCACCCGCCGCGCGTGTGAGCCCCCACACGTCACCGCTTCGTGGCACAATCCCCAGCACCCACACCAACACCACACAGGGGAGCAGGGGCGTGTTCCGCACCACCACCGGTTGGGTCGTCTCACCCACCGACCTCGTCGACACCCTGGAGTGCGACCACCGCAGCGCCCTGAAGACCGCCCTGGCCGCCCGCGTCGAAGGCGCACCCGCCCCCACCGACATCGACCCGCTCGTGGCCCAGCACGGCCTGGCCCACGAACAGGCCGAACTCGAACGCCTCAGCGCCCTGGTCGAGGTCGTCCGCATGCCCGACCCCCGCCCCGAGGACGCCTCCCTGGCCGCGGCCGCCCAGGCCACCGCCGAGGCCATGGCCGCCGGAGTCCCCGTCATCTACCAGGGCAGCTTCCACCACCGCCTCACCGAACCCGACCCCGACGGGCACACGGTGTCCTTCCACGGCCGCGCCGACTTCCTCATCCGCTCCGACCTGGACCCCGCCACCGGCCGCACCCGCACCCCCGCCCCCGCGAACTGGACCTACGAACCCTGGGACACCAAGCTCGCCCGCCGCCCCGGCCCCGGCGCCGTCGTCCAGCTCGCCGCCTACGCCCACGCCGTCAGCGTCGTCACCGGCCACACCCCCCAGCACATGCACCTGCTCACCGGCGACAACCACACCCACACCCTGCCCACCGCCGACTTCACCCCCATCCTGAGCACCGTCACCACCCGCCTGCTCACCCTCCTGGCCAGCGAACCCGCCCTGCCCGCCCCCACCTGGGGCCAGCCCCGCCCCGCCTGCGAGGGTTGCGGCTACCAGGCCTGGTGCTCCCAGGGGCGCACCGCCGCCCGCCACCTGTCCCTGGTCGCCGGACTGCGCACCGACCAGGCCGCCAAACTCACCGACGCCGGCCTGGACACCATCGACGCCCTCGCCCGGGCCGACGACGACCAGCGCCCCGCCACCCTGCCCCGCCGCTCCTTCGACCAGCTGCGCGCCCAGGCCGCCCTCCAGGTCCGCCAGGACCGCACCCGCACCCCCGACAACCCCCAGGGCACCGTCACCGCCGAGGTCTTCGCCCCCGACGGCCTGGCCAGCCTGCCCGCCCCCAGCCCCGGCGACGTCTTCTTCGACATGGAGGGCTACCCCTACCACTCCCGCGAGGGCGAACGCGGCCTGGAGTACCTCTTCGGCGCCACCACCGAGGACGCCCACGGCGCCGAGACCTTCCACGCCTTCTGGGCCCACGACCGCGCCCAGGAGAAGAAGGCCCTGGAGGACTTCGTCGACTTCGCCACCGCCCGCGTGGACGCCGACCCCGGCGCCCACGTCTACCACTACGCCTCCTACGAGGTGGACCGCCTCAAACACCTGAGCTCGGAGTTCGCCACCCGCGAGGAGGAGGTCAACCGGCTCCTGCGCGAGAGCCGCCTGGTGGACCTGTACACCGTCGTGCGCAAGAGCCTGCGCGTGTCCCAGCGCTCCTACTCCATCAAGTACCTCGAACCCCTCTACCTGCCCGCCGCCCGCTCCGGCGGCGTCACCACCGCCACCTCCAGCATCGACGCCTACGCCGCCTACCTGGCCGCCACCGAGGCCGGCGACCACGACCGGGCCGCGCGGGTCCTGGCCGACATCGCCGCCTACAACCGCGACGACTGCCACTCCACCGCGCGCCTGCGCGACTGGCTGGAGGACCACCGCACCCACCAGGGCATCACCGACCGCCCCCTGGTCCAGCTCGAACTCACCGAGGCCGAGGCCGAACGCGCCCGCAAACGCCAGGAGAAGGCCGCCCGCCACGCCGCCCTCACCGAACCCCTGCTCGACCAGGTCCCCGCCCAGGCCCAGGACCGCGAACCCGACCACCACACCCGCGCCCAACTGGCCGCCCTGGTTGGCTACTACCAGCGCGAGAACCTGCCCCCCTGGCGCGAGCACTACCGGCGCACCAGCGCCCCCCTGACCGACCTGGAGTCCGACACCGACTGCGCCGTGCCCTGGCAGGTGCGCGCGGGGGAGTGGATCGAACCCACCGGCCGCCAGCGCAAGTCCCGCCGCGAACTCTCCCTGCGCCTGGACACCGCCCACCCCCACCCCTTCACCTCCGGCCAGGACGTGCACCTGCTCTACCCCGGCGCCCCCGGACAGCCCGCCACCACCACCCAGGCCAAGATCGCCGAGGCCGACGCCGACACCCTGGCCATCACCGAGACCTGCGACCCCGACTCCACCTACTCCCGGCCCCCCGTCGCCGTCCTGCCCGGCTCCCCGGTCAACCCCGCCCCCAAGGACGGCGCCCTGGAGACGGTGGCCCGCACCGCCCTGGACACCCTGCCCGCGTGGCCCCACCACCCCGGCCTGGACGTGCTGCGCCGCATCCCGCCGCGCCTGAGCACCCCCGGCCCGCTCCCCGACCCCGCCGACCACGACGGCGACCTCATCCAGGCCACCATCGCCGCCGTGGACCGCCTGGACGGCTCCTACCTCGCCGTGCAGGGCCCGCCCGGCGCGGGCAAGACCTACCTGGCCGCCCAGCTCATCACCCACCTGGCCCGCCAGGGCAGGAGCGTGGGCGTGTGCTCCACCGGCCACAAGGCCGTGGAGAACGTCATGACCGCCGCCCTGCGCGCCGCCGAGGCCGCCGGGGTGGAGGTGGCCGCCGCCAAACGCGCCAAGGGACGCGGCAAGGACACCGACCAGGACCTGCCCTGGGAACAGCCCTCCAGCCCCCAGGCCCTGGCCAGCTGGCGCGACAAGCACACCGCCCAGGGCCACCCCGTCCTCATCGGCGGCACCGCCTGGGCCATGTCCAACGCCGCCATGCTCGCCGACCCCCTGGACGTGCTCATCATCGACGAGGCCGGACAGTTCGCCCTGGCCGACACCCTCGCCGTCTCCGCCGCCGCCCGCAACCTCGTCCTGCTGGGCGACCCCCAGCAGCTGCCCCAGGTCGTCCAGGGCACCCACGGTGAGGGCGCCGACGCCTCCGCCCTGCAACACCTCATGGCCGGACGCCAGATCATCGACCCCTCACGCGGCTACTTCCTCGACCAGACCCGCCGCATGCACCCGGCCGTGTGCGCCACCGTCTCCGCCCTGTCCTACCAGGGCCGCCTGCACGCCCACCCCAGCACCGCCGACCGCACCCTGGCCACCCTGGCACCAGGCGTGTACACCCTGCCCACCCCCCACCAGGGCCGCACCACCCACAGCCCCGAGGAGGTCCAGGCGGTGGTGGAGGTGGCCACCCACCTGGTCACCGACAAGGTCACCGACGCCGCCGAGGCGCACCCGCGCCCCCTGACCGGCCACGACATCCTCGTGGTGGCCCCCTACAACCTCCAGGTGCGCGCCCTGCGCCGCGCCCTGGCCCGGGCCGCCGACGACCACCCCGCCCTGGAGGGGGTGCGCGTGGGCACCGTGGACAAGTTCCAGGGCCAGGAGGCCGCCGCCGTCATCTGCTCGATGACCACCTCCAACGCCGCCGAGGCCAGCCGCGGCACCGCCTTCGTCCTGGACCGCAACCGCCTCAACGTGGCCCTGTCGCGCGCCCAGCTGGTCGCGGCCGTGGTCTTCTCACCCGACCTGCTCACCACCGCCCCGCGCAGCATCGACGAACTGCGCCTGCTGTCCTCCTTCACCCGCCTGACCGAGGGCGCCCGCCCCTGGCCCGTCGCGCGCTGACGCGCCCGGCGCTGCGACCGCGCTCACCCCCGACCGGTGGCCCCGCCCACACACCCGCCCACCCCCAGGTCAGGCCCGGTGCGGCGGCGGGGACGACGCCGCACCGGCCTCCACCGCGCGGTTTCGGACACCTCGCGGGTGGAGTACGTTTTACACAGCAACGCACGCGCCCCGGGCCTCACAGGCCAGGGGCGGTGCCCTGCGTCTTCTGACGGCAAGAACCACCACCCGCACCCCGGTGCGGGCGTGCCCCCGCCCGCCCTGGACCGCCACCCGTTCTCGAAAGGCACCACGGCCCCCGTGTCTGACCGTCCCTCCGCCCCCGGCAACGGCCGCAACACCCGCCACCCCACCGGCATCCGCGTCGTCATCGCCCTGTTGGCCCTGATGTGCCTGGTGCTGGGGCCGGCCGGCTACCTCCGGGGACTCAGCGTCCAGGCCCACGCCGGCTCCGCGGCCGAGTGGTTCACCCTGGCCTTCGGCGCCGCCGTGGGCATCCCCCTGCTGGCCGCCGCCGTGGCCACCGTCGCCGGGGACCGCAGGGCCGCCCTGTGGTCGCTGGCCCTGCTGGCCTGGCCGGTGGTCTTCGTCGTGGCCATCCACCTGGCCCAGGCGCTGTGAACCCCGCCCTCCCGGCGCGGCCCGGCTCCCGCCCGAACCGGCGGTAGGCTACCCACGTGTCACCCAAGAAACGCAAGCGCCGCAAGGCCCAGCGCCCCGACACCGCCCCGCACCAGCGGGAGAGCGCCGCGGAGCCCGGCCCGCTCCCGCCCACGGCGAGCGTCAGCCGCACCCCGGTGGTCCTCACCGACCCGCCCGACCGCAGGCTCACCGCCCTGTGGGTGGTGCTGGCCCTGGTGTGGCTGCTGGGCACCCCGCTGGCCCTGGCCAACCTGCTGTTCGTGTTCATGGACCTGCAGGAATCGGTGATCCACGCCGCCCCCGACGCCCCGGTGCCCCCCGAGAGCCTGGACCCGGTCGGCAACGCCCTGATCTGGGTCCTGGTCCTGGCCCTGGCCGTCCCGGCGGCCTCGGCCGTGGCCGCCCTGGTCCTGCGGCGCAGGATCGCCGCGATCGGGTTCACCGCGGCCCTGGTCGTCTCGGCCCTGCCCCTGCTGTGGGTCATGCCCCCGGCCGAACTGTGGGACGCCCTGAGCGCCCACCTGTTCGGCTGACACCCCGCCCCGACCGCTCCGCCGCCCCCGGGGCGCCCGCGCCGCCTGCCGCCTTCGCACGGGCCCCTGGGCCATCATGGATGACCGTGAACACACCCCAGCCCACCCCCGACCCCGCGCCCGCCCACGAGATCGCCCTGCCCGGGGCCGTGCGCGCCCGCCTGGAACAGGCCACCCCCAGCGTCCTGGTCGACACCCGCGCCCTGGCCCGGGTCCGCGAGCGCTTCGACACCGAACAGGCCCAGACCCTGGGCCGCTACCTGGCCAGCGCCCAGTCGCCCAACACCCTGCGCGCCTACCGCGCCGACTGGACCTCCTTCACCGCCTGGTGCCTGGCCCAGGAACGCCAGTCCCTGCCCGCCGACCCGGTGGACGTGGCCGTGTACCTGGCCGCCTGCGCCCAGGAGCGCACCCCCGACGACACCGGCTGGGCCCTGGCCCCCTCCAGCATCGAACGGCGCGCCGCCGCCATCGCCGCCGTGCACGGCGCCCACGGCCTGGACTCGCCCACCCGCGCCGAGGTCGTGCGCATGACCCTGCGCGGCATCCGCCGCACCCGCCGGGCCCGCCCGCGCCGCAAGGAACCGGTCATCCTGCCCGTCCTGGAGGCGCTGCTGTCGGTGCGCCCGGGCCCCGAACACCCCCACGGGGTGGCCCGCAGACGCGACACCCTGCTGCTGCTGACCGGGTTCGGCGGGGCCCTGCGCCGCAGCGAACTGGCCGCGCTGACCTTCGACGACCTGACCCTGCACACCGACCCCGCCACCGGCGCCCCCGCCCTGGTGGTGGCACTGGGCGCGACCAAGACCGACCAGGAGGGCCGCCACGGCCAACGGGTCGCCCTGCCCCGGGGACGGCACCGCCACACCTGCCCGGTGTGCGCCTACGCCGACTGGGCCGCCCTGGTCGAGACCCACCGCGCGGGCGGTGAGGAGGCGGTGGCCGCCCTGCTGGAGCGCCCCGGCTCCGAGGGGGCCCTGGCCCACCTGTGCCAGGGCTGGCCGGGCACGGACCTGGCCGACGGTTCCGAGCGCCCCCTGCTGCCCGCCGTGGACCGCCACGGCCACCTCGGGTCGCGCCCGATGTCGGGCCGGGCCGTGGGGGAGCTGGTCAAACGCTACGCCCGCCGCGCCGGGCTGGACCCCGACGACTTCGGCGGGCACTCCCTGCGGGCGGGGTTCGCCACCCAGGCCGCGCTGGGCGGGGCCAGCGACCGCGAGATCATGCGCCAGGGCCGCTGGACCAACCCGCGCACGGTCCACGACTACATCCGCACCGCCAACCCGCTGGAGGACAACGCTGTCACCCGGCTGGGCCTGTGACCCCGCACCCCTGGCCCCTTGGGCATCTCAGCTTGCCAACAAACACACCAGTAGTACTCGAAATCACCAGTTAAAGTGCGATCCTGCCCTGATGAGACATTAGGTTGGTTCCGTGAGAAAGGGGACGGGCCCATGGTCGACGAGTTTCGCGCGGCGTTCCAAGAACTGATCGACGCCTCCGTCGCCACCGACCCCCAACACTTCCCCCCAGCCGTCCACAAGGTCTACGTGCTGGCCTCCCAGATCCCCGCCTCCGAACGCGAACTCGCCCTGGAGGCCCTGGCCCCCCTGCTCTCGGGAGACCACGCCGCCCCCGGCATCATCGCCGACCTGTCCGTGGTCGCCGGAGCCCTGGTCGAGATGGGCACCGACCCCGGCCCCACCGGCATCGAGGTCCTGCGCCGCCTGCGCACCATGGGCCGGGGCGCCATCGTCTTCGTCCGCGCCTGGGAACGCACCGGCAACGACGCCCCGCCCGACCCCGACGCCGTCACCGCCGACGCCGAGGCCCGCGTGAGCGCCGACCTGGGCAACGACGCCCCCGGCGCCACCATGTGCTGGTGGACCATCCGCCGCCACGGCCTGGCCGCCAGGACCATGCTCAGCGAGGCCCCCGTGCGCGCCCACATGCGCCGCGACCCCTCCCTGCACGCCGAACTCCTGGCCATCGCCAACCAGCTCGCCGACCTGCTCACCGAGTTCGTCCAGGTCCGCGACCTGCTGCGCATGGCCGAGGCCACCGGCGCCCTGGTCCTGGACCGCGCCTCCCAACGCGCCTTCCGCGTCCGCTTCGAGGGCATCGGCGACAACGCCCAGCTGCACACCCTGCTCGCCGACGCCCTCATCGGCCCCCACCGCCAAGGCCTGCCCGGGGACCCGCCCGACCCGCGCTGGGTCGCCGCCTTCCGCGACAGCGCCCCCGACCCCGCCGCCCAGACCGTGCGCGGCTGGTGGAACCTGGTCGCCCACGACGGCACCTGGGTGTGGAACGAGGGCCTGCCCGCCGAGATCCCCACCCTGGAGGGCGAACACCTGCTGGTCCTGGACGAACAGCCCTACCCCCGCTCCTGGAACGCCGCCAGGCGCCACCCCCAGGTACGCGGCTGGCTGGAGGTGGAGGCCGAACTGCCCCCCGAGGAGGCCGCGCTGTGGTGGAAGCGCGTCGCCCCGGCCGAACCGGCCATCCCCACCACCGACGAGGACCAGCACCCGCCGCTGCCCGAACCGGTCGTACTCGGCGCCGAGGAGGCCGAACCCCTCCGGGTCCGCGGCTTCCTGCCCGAGGAACCCCCCGCACCCGAGCCGGCGGCCCCGCCCGAGCCCCAGAGCGCACCCCGCCCCGAACCCGCCCAACCCCCACGCGCCCCGGCCCGGCCCGCTCCCGCCGAGCCCTCCGCGCGTCCGCAGCGGCCCGAACCGCCCCGCGCACCCCGGCCTCCCGCCGAACCCACCGGCGGCAACGGCATCCTGCCGCCCCTGCCGCCCGGGGTGTCCAACAGCTCCGGCTGGGGGCCCGCCTGGCGCTGACGGCCCGCACCGGACCCCGCCCGCCCGACCCCGGACGGCCCTGCCTCAGGCCCGGTGCCGGGGGGTGTGGGGCACCGACTCGGCCGCACCGCGCGCGCCCCGGGGGTCCGGCTCGTCCTCGTACAGGCCCTCGAAGTACTCCTCCTCCTCGGTGGGGCCCTCATCATCCTCACGGCGCCAGCGCTGCCCCACCAGCACCGGGGCCACCAGCACCACCACCAAGGGCACGAACACCCCCAACGGCAGCAGCACCAGGGCGCCCTCGGTCCCGGGCAGCTGCGGCAACCGCTCCAGTAGGTACATCCGCCACACAGCCAGGCCGCTCAGCGACCCCACCGCCAGCGCCGCGCCCAGCGGCAGCATCGGCGTCAACCGCGGCGGAACCGCCACCATCGCCACCAACAGCCCCATACCCACCAACCCGGCCACCGCCAGGGGCCCCGAACCCTGAAGGGCGCCCAGACCGACCGCGTGCAGACCACGCAGGTGGGTGAACGCCCACCCCGCCAGCAGGACCAGCAGCGGACCCAGGATCAGACCGGACAGGAAGCCGACGAAGTGTCGCACGGGGGTGCTCCTCTCAGAGGTTGCGCAGCACCCTAGCGACAAAAACCAGAAACGGCATCACATCACCTCAAGACGGGCACCCGTTCCGGGGGGAGGGAACCGTATCCACGACAACGGGGCCCCGCCCCCACCGGGAGCGAAACCCCGCCAAGCCCGCAGCGTCGGTCGGCGCCCGGTCCGGGACCGCGCCCCCGCCCGACCACCGTTCCCCAAAGCGCGCTAGTCCGCGCCCGGGTGACGGCGCAGCGCCTCCGCGTCGGGCCGGTCGGGCACCGCCAGCACCCGGTCCGTGGGCGGCGTACGCCCCCACCGGCGCCGGAACTCATAGGCCACCAGCGCCACCACCACCGACCCCACCGACGCCAGCAGCGCCTGACGCTGGTCGGGGATGACCACCATCGCCACGAAGATCGTCACCAGACCCCCCAGCACCACCCACGTCAGGTACGGAAACGCCCACATCCGCAGGGTCAGCCGCTGCGGCTCACGCCGACGCACCCGCGCCCCCACCACCAACTGCGAGGCGCAGATGGTCAGGAACAACACCAGCAGGATCGCGCCGATGGAGGCCACCAGGAACGGGAACACCCGGTCGGGCCACAGGTAGTCGGCCACCGCCGCCCCGTACCCCACCACGGTGCCCAACAGGATCGCCCGCACCGGCACACCCCGCCGATTGGTCCCGCGCAGCACCCGCGGGGCGTCCCCCTGCCGGGTCAGCGTGAACAGCATCCGCGAGGAGGTGTACATCGCCGCGTTCAACACGCTCAGCACCGCGATGAGGACCACGATCTCCATGATCAGCGCCGCCCCGGGCACACCCACGTGCTCCATCACCGCCACGAACGGGCTGCGCCCAGGATCCACGCTGTTCCACGGCAGCACCATCACCACCACCACGATCGAGGCCACGTAGAACAGCCCGATCCGCCAGAGCACGTTGGTCACCGCCGAGGCCACACCGCGCTCGGGCTCGGAACTCTCACCCGCGGCCACGGTGATGATCTCCACCCCGCCGAAGGCGAACAGCACCACCACCGTGGCCGCCAGCACCGCGACCCACCCGTTGGGCGCCACCCCGCCGTGCTCCCACAGGTTGGCCACACTGGAGCCGTCCGCGCCGCTCCACAGACCCACCGCCCACAGGCCGCCGATCAACAGGAACGCCACGATCGTGGCCACCTTCACCAACGAGAAGAACGACTCGGTCTCGGCGAACACCCGCACCGACACCAGGTTGGCCACCGTCATCGACAACAGCACCAGCAGCGCCAGCGCCCACCCGGGCACCCCCGGCACCCACTGGCCCAGGATCGCCGCACCGGCCACCGACTCCGCGGCCACCAGCACCGCGTACATCCACCAGTACACCCACCCGATGGTGAAACCGGCACGGGGACCGAAGGCCAGGCGGGCGTAGTCGGAGAAGGAGCCCCCGGCCGGGACCGCCACCACCATCTCACCCAGGGCGCGCAGGGTGAAGAACACCAGCGCCCCCGCCAGGACGTAGGAGAGCACCGCCGCCGGGCCCGCCATCTGGATGACCGACCCGGAGCCGATGAAGAGCCCGGCGCCCACCGAACCGCCGATCGCGATCAGCGCCATGTGGCGGCGCCGGAGCGAGTGGGCCAGTCCGGCACCGGGGGTCTGCGTTTGGTTGGCCGCGCTCGGAGGCGGCGTCGCACTGCTTGTCACCTGGCCAACCTTAGGCAGCATCCCACCCCTTGGACAGGCCGGGACCCACCAAAAACAGCGGATGAACCCATCATGTGCCATATGCAACAGTCACCGACGGGCCATCGCCTCTCGCGAAACGCCCACCGCACCCAGGCCCCGCCCGCTCCGCACGCGGGGGAGGGGGCCTACCAGTACACGGCCGGGACCAGAACCCCATCCACCGGCCGCCGAGCCCTCTCGCACACGACGACACACCCACACCCAGATGAACACACAGCAACAACACTGCTACTTTCAGCAACCACACCGTGTCCACGCCACACCCGGGGAAACCACATGCCCACCACCATCGACCTCAACCACATCCGCCACCTCTACCGCACCCACCGCGACGACCTGGCCCGCGTCCGCGACCAGATGCGCCACCACCACACCGCCAACCCCCACCTGCGCCCCTGCACCGACGACATCGAAGCCGAGATCACCTACCTGCTCCTCCGCGAGAACACCCCCGCCCACACCGTCCAGATCGGCACCGACCACGGCTGGTCCACCACCTGGATCCTGTCCGCCCTACGCGACAACGGCACCGGCCACCTGCACTCCTTCGACACCCGCGACCACGCACCCCGCCACGTCCCCACCGACCTGGCCCACACCCGCTGGACCTTCACCCACGGCGACATCCGCACCAGCACCGCCCATCTGCCCCCGCGCACCGACCACCTGCACATCAACGCCACCCACCAGGGCTGGTTCGCCCGCTGGTACCTGCACCACCTGCTGCCCACCCTGCCCCCGCACACCACCGTCACCGTCCACGACGTCTTCCGCCACCACTCCACCCCGCCCTTCACCGAAGGCGCCCACGTCATGGCCTGGCTCACCACCCACACCACCGGCTTCTTCACCGCCTCCGCCGCCCGCGCACCCCACACCCACCGCGCCCTACGCGAACTCAAGGAGGAACTCGGCCTGACCACACCCCTGCACCTCGGCCACCACAACCCCGCCATCTACTTCCGCCTGCCCGCACCCACCCCCTGACACGCGAAAGGGGGGCGAAGGCACACCGACCCCCGCCCCCCATGACCGCCGCGGCCTCAGCCCTCCCCGGCCTCCACCGCACGCCGCACACGCTCACGCCCCGACACCACATCAGCCGCATCCGCGACGATCCGCGAAAAATTCACCGGCTGATCCAGACTCACCATGTGCCCCGCCCGCGGCACGTTCACCAACCGACCATCCACACACGAGTCGAAGAAACGCTTCTCATGGATCCGGAAGTGGTCCCGCGCCCCGTTGATCAACCACACCGGCCCCTCATACGACGCCAACGCCGCCAACACGTCCATCTCCGAGACCGCGTCGATCACCGCCGTGGCCGCCTCCACCGCCAAACCACCCCCCAACACCGCATCCGCCGCACCATCACGCAACGTCAACCGGTGGAACCGCTCGTTGACCGCCGCACCCTTGTCCGGCAACCGATCCATCAACACCGCCGGAATCCGGTACACCTGCGCCAACAACTGCGCGGGCTTGGCCGTACACCCGGCCGCCACCAACCCCGCCACCTTCCCCGGAGCGGCGGCCGCCGTCGCGATCGAGACGAACCCGCCCAGGCTCAACCCCACCACCAGCGCCCGACCACCCACACTGTCGACCGCCGCCAACACCGCGTCCACCGCACGCCCCAGCGAGAACTCCTCACCCCGGCGCGACCCGTGCCCAGGAAGATCGGGGACCACCACCGTGCGCCCCTCGCTCTCCAACAACTCCACCTGCGGGCGCCACATACTCCCCGACACCCGCAACCCGTGCACCAGAACGATCGGCACACCCATGACCGCCTCCTCCTACCGCACCCGGTAGCGCACCGTCACCGGAGCGTGATCCGACCAACGACCCGCGTGCTCGGACGCACGCTCCACCCGCGCGTCCACCGCACGCCCCGCCAACCCCGGAGTGGCCACCTGAAGATCAATCCGCCATCCCGCGTCGTTGTCGAAGGCACGACCACGGTAGGACCACCACGTGTAGGGGCCCTCCTGGTCCGGATGCAACGACCGCACCACGTCCACGAACCCCGCCTCACCCAGAACCCGCGACAACCACTCCCGCTCCTCGAGCAGGAACCCCGCGTTCTTACGGTTGGCCCGCCAGTTCTTCAGATCCACCTCGGCATGGGCGATGTTCCAGTCCCCGCACACCACCAGCTCACGACCGCGCTCTTCCACCTCGGCCCGCCGCTTGACCAGATACGGCAGGAACGCCTCCATGAAACGCTCCTTCTCCTCCTGGCGCTCGGTGCCCACCTCACCCGAGGGCAGGTACAGGCTCGCCACCGTCACCTCACCCAGGTCCACCTCCACGTAGCGGCCCGCGTCCTCGAACTCGGCATGTCCGAACCCCACCCGCACCTCGTCGGGCTCACGCCGCGAGTACACCGCGACCCCCGCACGTCCCCGCGCCGCGGCCGGAGCCAACACCACGTGCCACCCCTCAGGCGCCACCACACCCGCCGGCAACTGCTCGGCCTCGGCCCGCGTCTCCTGAAGGCACACCACATCGGCGTCCGTGCCCGCCAACCATCCCACGAACCCCGGATCCTTCTTCGCCGCGGCCCGCAACCCGTTCACGTTCACGCTCGAAACAGTCAAGTACGTCGTATCCACAGGCAAAGCCTAGCCACACCCCGACTCAGCCGCCCCCGCCCTCGGCCACCAGACGCCGCAGCACCCCGTACGTACGGTTCGACGACGCCGCCTCCCGCTGCGCCCGCGCCGTCACCTCGATGTAGGCCTGCGACGACGCCACCGACGCGTGCCCCAGCAGATGCATGATCTCCGACACCGACGCCCCGTCCTCCGCCAACCGCGTCGCGAAGGTGTGCCGCAACGCGTGCACCAGCGTCCCCCGCGCCACCCGGTCGTGCACACCCGCGTGCTTGTAACACTGCTGCACCAGATACTGCAGCCCACCCCGGCGCAACCCCTCACCCCGGTTGTCCACCAACAACGGATCCGACCCCCGCACCACCCCGAACCGCTCACGCCGCGAGACCAGATAGGCCTCCAACAACGCCTCCAACGGCACCTCGATCGGCAGGACCCGCTCACCCCCGCCCTTGCCCACCACCCGGATACGACGCTCACCCGAACGCCCGCCCACCGACTCCACCCGAAGCGACAACATCTCCGCCGACCGCATCCCCGTCAGCAGCGCCAACGCCAACACCGCCAGATCCCGCTCCGGCCACGGATCACGCGCCTTGCGCGCTCCCCGCGCCAACGCCTCCAACAACCGCTCCGGCGTGTCCTCGCCCATCAACGGCTTGGGCCCCGAAGGGCGCACCCGCGGCCGCGGCACCGCCGACATCGGATTGCCCGCCACCACCCCCTCCGACACCCAGAACCCGAAGAACCCGTTCCACGTCGACCACGCCCGCACCACGCTGGAGGCCGCCCGCTCCCCGGCGAACTCCGCGAACGCCGCCCGCAGCACCCCCGCCTCCAGGTCCTGCCACTGCACCTGCTCAGGCTCCACACCCATCACCTGCGCCACACACTTCAACACCCCGCGCAGATCACGCCGGTAGGCGGCCACCGTGTGCGGGGAGGGCTTGGCCGCCCGACGCGCCACCAGGTACTGCTCCACAGCCTCGGCCACAGGCCCCGTCTGAGCACTCATGCCCCCAGCATCCCCGATTCCGCGGGCGCTTCCACCGCCCGCCTCCACCGGGTGTCGAACACGGTCGAACGCGTTCGACACCCGGCAGCGGGGGAGAGGGGCCACGGCGCGGGGGCGGGTCCGTCCCCCGGTGTGGGTGTTGCGCTGGATGGCCAGGTCACGGCCCTGGAGGTGTCAGCGACGGGGGGCGGCGAACCGGGGGAGTCCGCACCCGGTCCGATCCTGGTAACTCTCCGTGATCAATCGTGTATGAACGACGTGCCGAGCGGCCCGGACGGGGGAGGGGACGCCCGAGGTGGCGCCTCGCGGGCGGCGCCGGGCCCGCTGATCCGAGAGGGGGAGCAGGGGAGGGCGGGTGGGGTGGGGCGAGCGCACACGGGCGAAGGAGTCCGGCGGGGTACGGGGCCCGCGGTCGAGGGCGGGGAGGGAGAGCGGTGGTCGGGACGGCGGATACCGGTGATCGGCCAACCAGCGGCCACGAAACTTCGCATAGAAGTACAAACCCCTACAAAATCATGCATAACACGGTTTATGCATGAAACATGGATGAATCGGGAGAGAGCCGTGTTCGCAGGGGACACCCCGCCGTCCACCAGCGCCTTCGTCCTGGAGCCGGCCCGCCGCACAGGGCCTCGCGCCCCGCCTGGACGGCCACCGCGGGGGGGAAGACACCCAGGCCACGGGTGGCCGCACGACGCCCAACATCGGGGCGAACGCGGCCTTCGGGACGCCCACGCTGGGGCACCCGGCGCCGAGGCCGCTCTGGACAGTTCGAAGTCGCAGCCGCGCCGAGGACGGCCCACCGGTCCTGTGCGCCAGCCTCCAGGGCCGGGACGCAATCGCCGTGGACTCCGGGCACGCAGCGGCTCCGGGCTCCAGACGTCCGGCCGGGCCCGCAACGATCAACCGACGCCCGTGCGACGGCGTTCAGCGACCCGGCTACTCAGCCACGTCGTCGCACGCGGGTCAGGTCCCGGCGCACTCCGGGCGGCGCAGCAGCGGCGAGAGCGTGCCCGAGTCCAGGTGCGGGGCCCGGCTGAGTCCGGCGAGCCACCGCCCGCGAGCCCCGGGCACACGTCCCGCAGAGCCGCGAACCCCTTCCCCGCAGGCACTCCCATATCGCCGATAATGCACATTATGTAAAGTAGAGGTGGTTGGCTCCTCCTCCGCCCCGGCCCAGCCGCGCCCGACGAACCCCCTCCCGCCGCCCCCGGCAACCGCGTTCCCCGGGACCCGCGACCGCCGCGAGCCCCGGGGAACGCTCACACGGCCCCTATCCGGGCAGCCGCAACCACCCCGTGCGCACCTGCCACGCACCCCCCGACTCCAACCGCTCCACCACCGCACGCTCCAACCGCGTACGCCGACCGGCCGCGGCCACGTCCACCACCGGCATCCCGAACACGAACCGGAACACGTCCGACTCCCCCGGCTGCCCGCGCCCCACCAGGGTGAACCGCCGCTGGAACCCCACGATGTTGGAGCCCTCCCCCAACACCTCCTCCCACTGCGGGTCCAGCAACCACGACGTACACGTGGCCACCACCGGATCGAACCCCAGGTGCGCCCGCGCGAACCCCCGCGCCCGCCCCAGCGCGTCGTCCACCGACGCCGGGTCCAGGCCCCCCGACGGAATGTGCAACCGCAGCGCCAGGTCCCCGCGGCCCATCCCCGGGCCCAGCCGCGCCGCCTCCTCCCGGGTGTACCACTCCACACCGCCCTGGTCGGTCAGCACCCCCGGCTCCAGCTGCAACCCGCCCACCCAGTACAGGCGCCCCCGGAACTGCGCCGCCACCCACGCCGCCGTCTCCACACCCAACCGGCCGAACATCCGCCGCGACCGCGCCACCTGCACGCCCACGTCGGCCAGCGTCGCCGCCGTCACCGCCGGATCCACGCCCAGCTTCGCGTGCGCCTCGAACTGCGCGGGCACCCGCGCCGCGAACGCCCACAGCGACGCCGCGCGCACCCGCGCGTCCTCGGCCTCCACCAACGACGGCCAGTCCCGCCACTCCCCCAGGGCCAGGTCCGCGTCCGCGCACAGACGCCGGTACATGCACCCCACCAGGTACCACAGCTCCGGCGGCCACTCCCCCGCCGCCGAACCCGAACCCGGCCAGAGCGCCGCCACCTCGGCCCGGTCCACCGCCTCCAGCGCGAACAGGTCCAACACCCGCTCCGCCTCAGCACCCACCGGAACCTCCAGAGCCCTCACCGGCTCCGGCAGCCGCTCCGCCTCCTCCAGCCACAGGCGCACATCCGCACCCAGACCGAAACGTTCCACCACCGCGACGCTATCCATCCCCACATCATGTCCCAGCGCCCACGCGACGCGCGAGTGAGGCCAGGCTCACAGGTGGGCATAGTGTTGACGTAACCCGCGAAAGCCCCACACCAACCGAAAAAGAGGACCGCCACCGATGCCCGTGCCCGACCCGGAGCACCACGTCCGCGACTGGCTCGCCACTTACGACACACCCACCACATCGGTGGCCCACCTCCTCTGCGACCGCCACGACCCCCACGCCACCGCCACCACCGAGATCGGCCCCACTCTGGAGGCCACCACCCTCACCTTCGGCGAACTCGCCCGGCGCTCCCGCGACCTGGCCACCGGCCTGGCCGACCTGGGCATCACCAGCGGGGACCGCGTCGCCACCCTCATCCCCAAGGGCGTGGACCTGACCGTCACCGCCCTGGCCGTGTGGCGTCTGGGCGCCGTCCTGGTCCCCCTGCTCTCCTCCTTCGCCCCCTCGGCCATCAACGAGCGCCTCACCGACTCCGGCGCCCGCCTGGTGGTGTGCGACGCCGAGTACCGCGCCAAGCTCGTCCCCGGCGCCGACCGCCCCTGGCACATCGCCACCACCGCCGCCGAGCCCGCCCACGAGGGCGATCACACCCTCACCGGCCTGGCCGCCCGCGCAGCCGCGGCGCCGCCCGTTCCCGACGCCGCCGTGGGCGGGGACGGCCTGCTGGCCGTCGTCTACGTCTCCGGGGTCATCGGCCCTCCCCGGGGCGTGCGGGTGCCCGTGCGCGCTCTGGCCGCCATGCACGCCTACCACCACTACGGCCTGGGCGTGCACGACGACGACGTCTACTGGAACACCGCCGATCCCGGCTCGGCCTACGGCCTCTACCACGGGCTCATCTCGCCGCTGCTGGCCGGGCACAACTCCCTGGCGCTGCGGGCGGGGTTCTTCGACCCGGAGCTGACCCTGGACGTGCTGGGTGTGCACGGTGTCACCAACCTGGCGGCCGATCCCACCACCTACCGCACGCTGCGCGCGGCCACCAAGACCCTGCCGCCCGAGGTGATGGTGCAGAGCCTGGCCAGTGCGGGCGAGCCGCTGGCCCCCGACGTCATCGACTGGGTCACCGACGTGTTCGGCGTCCCGGTGCGCGACCACTACGGGCAGACCGAGCTGGGCTGGTGTGTGGGCGTGCCCAACGGCGACACCGGTCAGGGGTCGGCCGATCCGCCGCCGGGGGCGATCGGTCCCGCCCTGCCGGGCTGGCGGGTGCAGATCCTGGAGGCGATCTCCGACGACCCCGCTCCCCTGGGCGCCTACGGGCGTGTGGCGGTGGACCTGGCGCACAGTCCTCTGGCCTGGTTCGAGGGCTACGTCGGTCAGGAGGGGGCCTCGCAGGTCAGGTTCACCCCCGACCGCGCCTACTACCTGACCGGGGACACCGGTATCCAGGACCGGCAGGGGTCGTTGTTCTTCTCCACCCGTGACGACGGCGCCATCTTGACCTACGGGTACCGGATCGGTCCGAGTGAGGTGGAGTCGGTGCTCAACGCCCACCCGGCGGTGGAGGAGTGCGGGGTGTACTCGATCCCCGACGAGCTCGCCGGGCAGGTGATCGGTGCGCGGGTGGTCCTGGGTGCCGGCCACGAGGCCGCTCCGGAGCTGGCAGAGGAGCTCAAGAAGTGGGTGGGCGAGCGGTTCGCCGCGCACGCCGCGCCGCGGGTGGTGGACTTCGTGGAGGAGCTGCCTCGTACGGCCTCGGGCAAGATGCGCCGGGCGCGCCTGCGCTGAGGGGCCGTCCCTGCCCTGCCCGGTGGTCCGGGGCGGGTGGGTGCGGTCCTGTGCGCTGCTCCCCCTGGGTCGGGGTCAGGGGATGAGTTCGTCCACGCGGGCGGCCAGGGACATGTCCTTGTCGGTGACGGCTCCTTCGGAGTGGGTGCTCAGCGCCAGGTGCAGGGTGTCGTAGCGGATGTCGATGTCGGGGTGGTGGTCGACCTGCTCGGCCGCCTGGGCGATCTCGTTGACCAGGGCGATGGCGGCCGGGAAGTCGGGCAGGCGCACGGTGCGGCGGATGGCGGGTGCGGCGGGGTCCAGTTCCCAGTCGGTGAGGCGGGTCAGGCCGTCGCGGATCTGTTCCTCGGTGAGTCTCATGGCGGGCCCTCTCCCCCGGTGGCGGTCGTACGCGCCGGCGCGTGTACGGGTGGCTGTTGGGGGCTACGTACCCGTGTGCGGTGTGGGGGTCACCTGCGGTACGCGTGCTCTATGAGGTGAGGTCGGAGCCTGTGGTGGTCGGTGCGGCGGAGCCGCTCCTTTGTTTGTTTTTTTGGCTTTTGGAGAAAATGAAGGCCCGACTGTACGACGTAGATTTTAATGTACTTAGTAGCTTAGTAGTTCGCGTTACCAAGCTGAGGCCAGCCTCCCCACCTGCGCAGATCCTCCCCGTATGGCCCGCTGTGTCCCCCTCAGGCTTGCGCAATCCCCCGTTGAGCGGTTCACTCTGGGGAACTCCGGCCCCTCCCCCACCCCGGCGGACCCCCGCAGGTAGCCTCCGCCGCTCTCCCCCAAAGCGAGCCCATGCCCCACAACAAGCGCCGTTCGCTTCGCGCCCGCATGATCACGCTGGTCCTGTTCCCCAGCACCGTGCTGCTGGCCCTGTGGGCCGCCTTCACCGCCCTGCTCGTCAGCGACATCGGTGAACTGCGCACCACCGCCACCTTCACCGAACAGGTCGGCGTCCCCGTGGAGGAGACCATCAGCGCACTCCAGCGCGAACGCCGCGCCACCATGGACGCGGCCTGGGGCACCGAGCGCACCGCCCTGTACCTGACCTACTCGCGCCAGCGCACCGACGAGGCCGTGGACGCCCTCAGCCGGAGCCTGGACGCCTTCGACGTGCAGGACCTGCCCGAACAGGCCCTGACCTTCCGCGCCGCCGTCAACCGCGTCGACACCCTGCGCGCCCGGGTGGACGCCTCCTCCCCCACCGAGATCGACCTGGAGGAGACCTCCACCGTCTACGACGAGGTCATCGAACAGGGCCTGCGCGTGTGGGACGGCCAGGTCGAGCGCGCCGACCCCGCCCAGGCCCCGCACCTGCGCTCCCTGACCTCGCTGATGCGCACCCGCGAACTCCTCAACCAGCAGGACACCGTCCTGGCCCACGCGGTGGCCACCAACTCCTTCCCCGTCCAGGCCCACTCCCAGTTCGCCGCCGCGGCCGGAGCCCAGCACTACACCTGGGACCGGGTCGTGGTCGAGATGAGCGAGGAGGACGGCCAGGACTACATCGAGCTGGAGTCCTACACCGAGGTGCAGCGCATCTACCAGCTCCAGGAGAGCATCATCTCCATGCCGGTGCGGGGCGGGGCCACCGTGCCGGTCAACGCCACCGCCTGGCAGGGCGCCGCCGAGGCCGTGGACGCGCGCATGCGCGACGTCGAACAGGGCCAGATCGACCGGGTCATCGCCTTCAGCCGCTCGCAGTCGGCCGAGCTGCGCACCAGCGTCCTGCTGGTGAGCGTGCCCGCCCTGGTGGCCGCCCTGGTCTCCTCCGCGGTCGCGGTGGGCGCCACCCAGCGCCTGGGCCGGCGCCTGCAGGACCTGCGCACGGCCACCCTGGAGCACGCCCGGGTGCGCCTGCCGGAGGTGACCGCACGGCTGCGCGCGGGCGGCAGCGTGGACGTGGACGCCGAGGTGCCGCGACTGCGGGTGGAGAGCACCGACGAGGTCGGGCAGGTGGCCGAGGCCTTCAACGACGCCCAGCGCGCGGCCGTGGCGGCGGCGGTGGAGGAGGCGCAGGTGCGCGCGGGCGTGCGCAACATGTTCCGCAACATCGCCCGGCGCACGCAGGCGCTGGTGCACCGCCAGCTGGGGCTGTTGGACGCGCTGGAGCGCGCCGAGACCGACCCCAAGGTGCTGGAGTCGCTCTTTCGCATCGACCACTTCAGCACGCAGATGCGGCGCAACGCCGAGAACCTGATGCTGCTCAGCGGGGACGCCCCGGTGCGGCGGGGGCTGGCGCCGGTACGCCTGCACGAGGCTGTGCGGGCCGCGGCCAGCGAGATCGAGGACTACGTGCGGGTGCGGGTGCTGGCGGTGCCGGCGGTGTCGCTGCGCGGCGAGGTGGGCGCGGACACCGTGCGGCTGCTGGCGGAGCTGCTCGAGAACGCCACGTCCTTCTCGCCCCCGGGCACGGAGGTGACGGTGCGCGGCCGGGCCGGGGAGGCGGGCGGGTGCGTGCTGGAGGTGCTCGACCGGGGGCTGGGGATGACGCGGGAGCAGTTGGAGGCGTCCAACGCGCTGCTGCGCGACCCGCCGCGCTTCGATCTGGCCCGCATGCGCGAGGACTCCCAGCTGGGGTTGTTCGTGGTGGCCACCATCGCCGCGCGCCACGGCCTGGAGGTGACGCTGAGCGCCGGGCCCGAGCGCGGCACGTGCGCGGTCGTGGCCGTTCCCGCCGACGCGCTGGCGGACCAGGACGCGGGCGCCGCGGAGCCGGGCGCAGACCGGGAGGCCGCGACCGCGCGGTCGCAGCGGCTGGTCCTGGCGGGCGGCTCCCCGGCCGCGGCGGGCGGGGCCGAGGAACGGGCGGCGCGGGAGAGCGGGGGCCGGGCCGCGCCCGAGACCGCGGACGCGGCCGTGGACGAGGACACGGGCGATACCTACAAGGGTCTGCCCCGGCGGCGGCGCAAGGGCGTGCAGCCCTCCCCCGCGCCCGCCCCGGCCGCGCCCGGGCACCCCGGGGAGTCCGGGGGCCGGGAGGCGGCGGCCGAGCGGTCGCTGACCGAGATCCGGTCGATGATGAGTGCTTTCCAGTCCGGGAGCCTGCGCGGGCGCGCACAGCCCCCGGACGGGGATGGAGACGGCGTGCGCGGTGCGCGCCCCGGTGAGAGCTCGGAAGGGTGATGTCGATGACGGCGGACGCTGCGGCGGGAGACAGGACGGCCGAGGCGGTGGAGGGGCAGTCCCCGGCCAGGACGCTGGACTGGCTGCTGGGCGACCTGGTGCGGCGGGTGGCGGGGGCGCGGCACGCGCTGTTGCTGTCGGCGGACGGGTTGCTGCTGTCGTGCTCGGACGACCTGGGGCGTGAGCAGGGTGAGCGGCTGGCCGCGATCGCGTCCGGTTTCGCGAGCCTGGCCCGTGGCGCTCGGGGGCAACTGGGGGCCGCGGAGGTGCGTCAGACGGTGGTGGAGATGGACAACGTGTTCTTCTTCGTGCTGGCCGCCGGTCAGGGCGCGTCGCTGGCGCTGGTGGCCGAGTCCACGTGCGACATGGGCCAGGCGGCGTTCGAGGTGAACCGTCTGGTGCGCCAGGTGGGCCCGCACCTGTCGGCGCTGCCGCGGCGCGGGAGTGTGAGGAGGTGAGGGCGTGGACGCTGAGCCGTCCGGTGGGGCGTCGGGACGGGAGTGGTCGTTCGAGTCGAGTCTGATCCGGCCGTACTCGTTGACGGGTGGGCGCACGCGCCCTTCGCGTACGGACTTTTCGATGACCTCGCAGGTGGTCGCGGTCGCCCCGGCTCCCGCCGGGGAGGTGGACCCGGAACTGGAGCTGATCCTGTCGCTGTGCGCGCGGCCGGTGTCGGTGGCCGAGGTGGCCTCGCGGTCGGGGTTTCCGCTGGGGGTGACGCGGATCCTGCTGGCGGACCTGTTGGACCAGGGCCGTGTGGTGGTGCGCACCTCCGACTGGGAGCGGCACCGGCCCGACGCCGAGACGCTGCGCTCGGTGCTGGAGCGCATCCGTCAGCTGTGAGGGGCAAGGTGGTGTCGAGGTGGAGTGGATGTGTCGTTGGTCGTGATGGACGCCGAGGGTGCGGGGCCGGTTCCCGACACCCTCAAGATCGTGGTCGCGGGGGGCTTCGGGGCGGGTAAGACCACCCTGGTCTCGGCGGTGAGCGAGGTGGAGTCGCTGCACACCGAGGAGGTCATGACCTCCGAGAGTGTGGGCGTGGACGATCTGGACGGGGTGGAGGCCAAGGCGACCACGACGGTGGCCCTGGACTTCGGCCGGATCACCCTGGACGGGTCGACGGTGGTGTACCTGTTCGGTACGCCGGGTCAGCGGCGGTTCTCGTTCATGTGGGAGGAGTTGACCGAGGGCGCTCTGGGGGCGGTGGTGTTGGCCGACACCCGGCGGCTGGCGGACTCCTTCGACGCGATCGACTTCTTCGAGTCGCGCGGGGTGCCGTTCGTGGTGGCGGTGAACTGCTTCGACGGCCAGCGCACGCACCGGGCGGACGACGTGCGGGTGGCGCTGGACCTGGAGGAGCGGGTGCCGCTGCTGCTGTGCGACGCCCGGGACCGGGAGTCGGTCAAGGAGGTGTTGGTGGAGCTGGTGGCTCTGGTGTTGCGCCTGGAGCTGTCGGGCGCCTGAGAGGGGACGCCCCGAGGGAGGGGCGCGGTGGGGCCCGGGTCGCGTGGTGCGCCCCGGGCCCCACCGTGTTACCCGGGGGGCGCTCCTGGAGCGGGCGGGCGCGGAGGCTCCGTACGAGGGGTCCGGGCGGCGCCGGACCCGGATGCGCCCACCCCCCGGGTGCCCGTGGGCGGGGCTCCGCGCAGGGCGGTTCCCCTCCCCCGCCCTGTGCCCCCACATCCCCCTCCCCTCCGGCTCTGCCACCGGCGGCGTGTCCCGCCCCCTTCCGGGGGGCGGGAGGGCTCAGCGGGCGGACGGCGTGCGGGGCCCGTGTCCCCCTTCCCCGTCAACTCCGGCGCCGGTGACGTGTCCGCGCGCCGCGCAGCGGGGGTCGCGTCCTGCGGGGCCCGGCGTGCCCCTCCCCCGCCGGTGCGTCCCGCGGCCGAGCCCGTCGGCGGCGGGGTCAGCGGGCGGCGCCGCGGCGGTCCACGGGCACGATCATCGGGGTGTCGGTCTCGGGGTCGGGGATGATGCGCACGGGCAGACCGAAGACCTCCTCGACCAGGGACGCGGTCACCACGGTGGAGGGGTCGCCCTCGGCGACGATGGCGCCCTCCTTCATCACGATCAGGTGGGTGGCGTAGCGGCAGGCGTGGTTGAGGTCGTGCAGGACCGCGACCAGGGTGTAGTCGCGTTCGGCGTGCAGCTGGGCGCACAGGTCGAGCATGTCCATCTGGTGGGCGATGTCGAGGTAGGTGGTGGGCTCGTCCAGCAGCAGCAGGGGGGTCTGCTGGGCCAGGACCATGGCCAGCCACACGCGCTGGCGCTGCCCGCCCGAGAGCTCGTCCACCGACCGCTCGGCCAGTTCGGCCACGCCGGTGGAGGCCATGGCCTCGGCCACGACCGCCTCGTCCTGCTTGGACCACTGGCGCAGGAACCCCTGGTGGGGGAAGCGGCCGCGGGCCACCAGGTCGGCCACGCCGATGCCGTCGGGGGCGATGGAGGTCTGCGGCAGCAACCCCAGGCGGCGGGCGACCTCCTTGGCGGGGTAGGAGCTGATGGCCTTGCCGTCCAGGTGCACGTGGCCGTGCGCGGGCTTGAGGGTGCGCGACAGGGCCCGCAGCAGGGTGGACTTGCCGCAGGCGTTGGGTCCCACGATCACCGTGAAGGAGTTGTCGGGGATGGTGACGGCCAGGTCCCGGGAGATGACGCGCTGCTCGTAGGCCAGGGTGAGGTCGCGGCCGTTGAGGCGGGAGGCGGAGTGGTCGGCGATGGTCATCGTTCTTCCTCGGTTTCGGTCAGGCACGTCCGCCGCGCCATTCGGTGTAGAGCAACCAGATCAGGTAGCTGCCGCCGATGACGGCGGTGACCACGCCCACGGGCAGCTGGGTGGGGGCCAGGGCGCGCAGCGCGACCAGGTCGGCCACCGCCAGCAGGGCGGCGCCCATGAGCGCGGATCCGGCCAGGGTGGTGCCTCCGGTGCGCATCAGGCGCCGGGCCAGCTGGGGTGCGGCCAGGGCGACGAAGCCGATGGGGCCCGAGACGGCGATGGCGGCGCCGGTCAGGGCGCTGGCGGCGGCCAGGGCGATCAGCTGGGTGGAGCGGGTGGGCACGCCCAGGCCGCGCGCGGTGTCGTCCCCCAGTTCCATGAAGCGCAGGCGCTGGCCCAGGGCGAGCAGGACCGGCCCCAGCAGGGCCAGGCAGATCCACACGGCCGCGACCTCGGCCCAGCCGCGGCCGTTGAGGCTGCCGATCATCCAGATCTGGGCGCTGAGGGCGTCGGTGAGTTCGGCGCGGGTGAGCAGGTAGTCGCGGACGGCGCCGAGCATGGCGGCCATGCCGATGCCGACCAGGACCAGCCGGTAGCCCTGGACGCCGTTCTTGGTGGAGAGCAGGTAGACGGCGGCGGCGGTGAGCATGCCCCCGGCGATGGCGCCCAGGGACACGCCCAGGCGTGTGGCGCCGAAGAGCAGGATGACGGCGACGGCTCCGGTGGCGGCGCCGCCGGTGAAGCCGATGATGTCGGGGCTGCCCAGGGCGTTGCGCGACAGGCTCTGGAAGACGGCCCCGGCGAGCCCTAAGGCGGCGCCCACGCCGATGGCGGTCAGGGCGCGGGGCAGGCGCACCCCTTGGACGAAGAACACGTCCAGGCGTTCGCCGTAGCCCATAATCGCGGCGGGCACGGCGCCGAGCGGGATCTCGTAGTCGCCCACGGCCACCGAGACGATGAGGGCGGCGGCGCTGAGCGCGGTCAGGACGGCGGCGACGACGAGGGTGCGCGGGCGCACCAGCAGGGACAGGCGTTCGCCGAACAGGCGCAGGGCGAAGGAGCCGCGGGGTGTGGTGCGGGCGTGCTCGCGCGGGCGGCGGGGTGTCAGGGTGCGGCTCACAGGTGGGCCATTCTCGTGCTGCGGACCAGGGCGATGAACAGGGGGGCACCGACGAAGGCGGTGATGATGCCGACCTCCAGTTCGGCGCCCGGCACGATGACGCGGCCCAGGGTGTCGGCGGCGGTGAGCAGGACGGCGCCCAGGACCGCGGAGTAGGGCAGCAGCCAGCGCTGCTCGGGGCCGGTGACCAGGCGTGCGGCGTGGGGGATGATGAGGCCGACGAACCAGATGGGGCCCGCGGCGGCGGTGGCGGCGCCGCACAGCAGGATGACGCCCACGGCGGTGGCGGCGCGGATGAGGGGGATGTTGGCGCCCAGGGTGGCGGCCAGGTCGTCGCCCAGGGCGACGGCGTTGAGGGAGGGGCCCAGGCACAGGGTGAGAACGATGCCCGCGACGAGGAAGGGCGCCACCTGCCAGAAGACGTCCAGGTCGCGTCCGACCAGGGAGCCGACCTGCCAGAAGCGGATGCGGTCGAAGACGAACTCGTTGAGGACGAACACGCCGTGGATGAGGCCTTGGAGGACGACGGCGACGGCGGTTCCGGCCAGGGCCAGGCGTACGGGGGTGGCGCTGGAGCGTCCGCGTGAGCCCAGGGCGTAGACGGCGACGGCGGCCAGGGCGGCGCCGACGAAGGCGGGCCAGACGTAGCCGGTGCCGGTGGCGCCGAAGGCGATGACGGCGATGACCACGGCCGCGGCGGCGCCGGAGTTGACGCCGAGGATGCCGGGTTCGGCCAGGGGGTTGCGGGTCAGGGCCTGCATGAGGGCTCCGGCCAGGCCCAGGGCGGCGCCGACGAAGACGCCGATGACGGTACGGGGGACGCGCAGGCTGCGGATGACGTCGTGGTCGTAGGAGCCGTCGTAGGCGGTCAGTGCGGCCCACACGTCGGCGGCGGGGATGGGTTTGCTGCCGACGGTGACGCTGAGCAGGGCGCACAGGGTGAGCAGGCCCAGGGCGGCGACCAGCCCGAAGGGGCGGATGATGCGCCTGGTGAGTGTGGGGCGCGTGAGGGTGGGGGCGCGCAGGGCCACGGCTTCCCCGTTCGTTGTGGCGTGGGTGGTGGACGCGGCTGCCCTGGTGGGGTGCAACCTGTGGGCGGCACCGGTGCACTGCGCGCCGCCTCGGACAGGTTAGCCTTACCTTCATCCTGTTCGCACGGAAGGGTGCCCGTTATGCCCGAGTTGTCGCGTCCTGTGCGTGCCCTGGCCACACTAACCGCCCTGGCGGCACTGACCCTGTCCGGCTGCGCCGCCCCGCCCTCCTCCCCACGAACCGACGACGGGCCCACGCGCACCGTACAGGCCGCCAACGGAGAGGTGGAGATCCCCGCCTCACCCCAGCGCGTCGCCGTCCTGTGGCGCCCCACCCTGGCCGCCGCGACCCTGCTGGGACACGACGTGGCCGCCACCATGGGCACCCCCGGCGCACCCGAACAGGGCCTGGCCCCCTTCCTGCCCCCGGACGCCGACGGCGACGCCCTGACCCTGGTGACCAACTCCCCCGCCGAGGACGACGTCAACATCGAGGCGCTGGCCAACGCCGCCCCGGACCTGATCATCGGCGTCCACACCCAGTCCGGCGCCCAGGCGCAGATGCTGTCGGATCTGGAGGCCATAGCGCCCACGGTCCTGCTGGAGTGGGAGGGCACCGGCTCCTGGCGCGGCCACCTGCACCAGGTCGCCGAGGTGCTCGACGCCCCCGAACAGGCCGAGCGGGCCGTGGCCGAGTACGAGACGGCCCTGGAGGAAGCGCGCGAGCAGATCACCGGGGCCGGGGTGGACCCGGCCGCCACCGAGGTCTCGCTCGTGCGGCTGCAGAGCCCCAGCGAGATACGCCTGGAGACGCCCGCCTCCTTCCCCGGACAGATCGTCCAGGACCTGGGCCTGGCCCGCCCCCGGGGCCAGCACCAGGCCCAGGGCGCCACCGACTTCATCGCCCTGGGCTATGAGCACCTGGAACGCGCGGACGGCGACACGGTGTTCGTCCTGGCCGGATCGGGCTACCCCGACGCACCCCGCACCTTCTCCGAGGGGGTGTGGTCCAACCTGCGGGCGGTGCGGGACGCACGGGTGTACCGCATGGACCACGACGTGTGGGGCGCGGCCAACCACCACGCCGCCCACCGCATCATCCAGGACGTGACCGAGGCGCTGACCGGACAGGCCGAACCCGCGGTGTGAGGGTCAAGGTCACAGATCGGGCGAACCCTCCGGTAACCCCGGGCGCGCCCGCCATCGTGGACGTACACGCCACGCACCCGCCCGGCGGGGCGAGGAGTCACCCCGCCCGGGCACCCCGCGCGGCACAGCACGCACCGGGCCCCCGTCGGGCCCCACCCGCCGAGGGGGCCTGATGAGGGACCGCACCGCGTCGATCGAGTCGATGGAGCAGCTCACCCGGGTCTGGCGCACCCTGGTGCTGGACCGCGATCCCCACGCCGACGTGCGCGACCTGCCCGGCCTGGCCGTGCGCTGGGCCGACTGCCGGTTCGCCTTCTGGAACTGCCTCACCCTGACCGGCGTCGACACCGACGCCGCGGACCTCGAACACGCCCTGCACCAGGCGGAGCGGGTGATGCGCGCCAAGAGGCACCCCGGTTTCCTGTGGCTCTTCGAGGACCTGCTCGACCCACGGGCGCGCGAACACCTGCACGAGGCGGCCCACCGGGCGGGACTGGAGCACGCCTTCGGCGGCGTCGGCATGGCCGCGGACCTCGCGCACCTGCCCGAACCCTCCCACCCCGACCTGACCTTCGTACGCGTGAGCACCGACGCACACCTGCGCTCCTACGCCGACCTGAACTCCCACGCCTACGGCTTCACCCCGCAGGAGGGCCGCGACGGGCTCGTGGGATCCGCCCTGTGGAAGGACGGCGTCCACGCCTACCTGGGCATGCGCGAGGGCGAGGCGGTCACGTGCGCCGCGACGGTACCCGCGCGGGACTGCCTGTTCGTCGTGCTCGTGGCCACCGCACCGCGGTGGCAACGCAGGGGCTACGCCGAGGCCGTCACCCGCAAGGCCCTGCGCGAGGGCGCCCGGACCAGCGGCCTCAGGCGCGCCGTACTGCAGGCGACCGAGGCCGGAGCGCCCGTGTACCCGCGCATCGGTTTCACCGCCAACTCGCCGGTGCACTTCTACCGGCTGCGCGACTGAGCGCACCGCGCGTAGGGCACGCGCCCCGCGCCTCAGGCGGCCTCAGGTGAAGATGTCCCAGCCCATACGCACGAGCAGGGCGATGACCACCACCAGCAGCACCGCGCGCACGAACCCCGAACCCCGCCGCAGGGCCATACGCGCCCCGATCTGGGCGCCGATGATGGTGCACACCGCCAACCCCAGGCCCAGCAGCCAGTCGATGTGCCCGCCCAGACCGAAGACGACGAGCGCCCCCAGGTTGGTGCACACGTTGACGATCTTGGCCGAGGCCGAGGCCTCGACGAAGTCCATGCCGACCACGGCGGTGAAGGCGATGATGAGGAAGACGCCGGTGCCCGGGCCGATGAGGCCGTCGTAGAAGCTCACGCCCAGGCCCGCGATGGCCACCACCGCCAGGGCGCGGTTGCGGGTGCGCAGGCGGCGGTCGGAGGCGACACCCATGGCGGGGCGGAAGTAGACCATGAGGGCGACCCCGGCCAGGACCACCATGATGACGGGTTTGAGCACGTCGGCGGTGAGCGCGGCGGCCATGGCCGCGCCCAGCCCCGAGCCCAGCAGGGCCAGGGCGGCGGTGGGCACGACCACGCGGCGGTCGATCCTGACCTTGCGGGCGTAGGCCAGGGCGGCGGAGGTGGTGCCGAAGACGGCGCCGAGCTTGTTGGTGCCCAGCAGGGTGGCCAGGGGTGTGGTGGGCGCGGCGACCAGCAGGGCGGGCAGCAGGAGCAGGCCGCCTCCGCCGACGACGGCGTCGACCCAGCCCGCTGCGACACCGACCAGCAGGAGCAGGCCGAGGATCTCGGGGTCCATCTACCGCGCGCGCCCGAGGGAAGAGGTGATCATGGGTTCTTTTCATGGCGGGGATGGCTGACGCACGCAGCCTACTCTTGGCCTCGGGGCGGGTGTCGTCCCAGGGTGTCCTTTGCCTGTGGCTTCGCGCCGGTGCGCGACCGAGAGGGGATGGCGGGGGCGCCGGGGCGGGTTCACGAGGGAAGGGGTGAACCCGCCGTGCGTCGCTGTGCCCGCTGGGCCCCGCTCCTCGGACGTCCACCCAGGGGAGGGACGACGTCGTGGGCGTCCGGCGAAGGCGGCGGTCAGGCCCGCGGGGCCAGCGCTCAGACGGTGATGGTGATGTTGTCGATGATGTCGTCGAGGAAGCCCTCGTCACTGAAGAAGTGCAGGGGGCGGGAGAACCCGGTGGACACGGAGTCCGCCGAGGCCGGGGCGGCGCCGACCAGCAGGACGGTGGCCAGGACGGCACCGGCGGCGGCACTAGCCAGGGCACGTTGCGTCAAGCACATGAAAACCACTCCATGTCACGTTGGGTGTGCATTTCGCTGCCGATGGTATCCATTTTGGTGAGTGTCGCGCTGGCTTTTTCGCGATAAGCGGGAGTACACGGTCCACGACGTGCGAAGCGGCGACGCCCAGGGTCAGGGGACGCCGCCGCGGTTTTGGGAAAAGCGCAGGTCAGAACCGTGATCGGGCGAACCAGTCGCGGGCCCGCTCCAGTACCTGGGGCGCCACCTGGTGCCCGCCGGGGTGCTCCTCGGCCTGTACCCGGGCTCCGCGTTCGCCCAGCTGGTCGGCCAGCAGGCGCGCCTGGTCCACGGTGGTGATCGGGTCGGCCGCGCCGAAGCCCAGGAACACCCGCACCCCCGACAGGTCCACCGGGTCGGGCCGGCGCCCCTGGAGCGGAGCCCCGGCCGCGAACAGGGCGGCGCCCCGCAGCAGGTGCGGGTGGAGCAGCAGCAGGGCGGCGCCGGTGTTGGCGCCGTTGGAGAACCCGCTGACCACGACCCGCTCCGGGTCCAGGTCGTAGGCGCGCACGGCCTCGGTGACGAAGGCGGCCAGGCCGGCGGTGCGCTCGATGAGGTCCTCGACGTCGAAGACGCCCTCGCGCACCCGGCGGAACCACCGGTTCATCCCGTTCTCGTCCACCGTGCCGCGCGGTGAGAGCAGGGCCGCGCCCGGGGCCAGGGCCCGCCCCAACGGCAGGAGGTCGTGCTCGTCGGCGCCGGTGCCGTGGAGCAGCAGCAGGGTGGGCGCGCCTGGGACCGTGGCCGGGGTGAAGACGTGGACGAGGTCGTCGACGCCGCTCACCGGAGGGTCTCCAGGGCGGGCAGGTGGGCGGCGATCTGCTCGCGGTCGGGCTCCAGCCACGGCGGGAGCCTGAGCGAGCGGCCCAGTTCCAGCAGCGGCTCGTCGTAGTCGAACCCGGGGCCGTCGGTGGCGATCTCCAGCAGCACGCCGCCGGGCTCGCGGAAGTAGATGGAGGTGAAGTAGCAGCGGTCGCGGACCTCGGTGACGCCCACGCCGTCGGCCTCCAGGCGTTGGCGCCAGGCCTCCTGGACGGGACCGTCCGGAGCGCGGTAGGCCACGTGGTGGACCGTTCCGGCGGCGACCAGTCCGCGCGGCGCGCGGGGGTCGGCCACCACGTCGACGATGGTGCCCACGCCCCGGCCGGAGGCGTTGGTGTGGAAGCGGGTGCGCCCCCCGCTCTCATCCGCCAGGTGGAAGCCCAACTGCTCGCCCAGCATCTGGACGGTGCCCTCCGCGTCCTGCTCGGTCAGGGTCACCGCGCGGATGCCGCGGATGGCGTGTTCGGGCGGTACCGCTCCCCCGTCCCAGGGGTCGGTGTCGTGGTGGTCAGCGCTGGCGGCCAGTTCGATGACCAGGCCGTCGGGGTCGCGCAGGCTCAACACGTCCTCCTCACCGCGCTCGGCGGGACGGGTGGCCTCCACGTCCAGGGAGGCCAGGTGCCGGGCCCACCAGCCCAGGGAGCCCTCGGGCACGGAGAAGGTCGTGGTGGTGGCCTGGCCCGCGCCCACACGTCCGCGGGGCGCGCCGGGCCAGGGGAAGAAGGTCATGATGGTGCCGGGGTTGCCCGCGCGGTCGCCGTAGTAGAGGTGGTAGGTCTGGGGCGCATCGAAGTTGACCGTGCGCTTGACCATGCGCATGCCCAGGGCGCGCAGGTAGAAGTCGGCGTTGGCCTGCGGATCGCTGGCGATCGCGGTCACGTGGTGGATTCCCGCGGGGCGCACGTCCATGTCCCTCACCCTTCGTCGAGTTCGCCGGGGCGCCTGCCAATGTAGTTTAAATTTAAACTACCACGGTGGTGTGCTCCCTTCCCACACTCCCCCCAAGACAGCCCCCGGGACAAGCACACCGCCCGCGCGGCGCCAGAGCGCGACACGGGCGGTGACACCCCTACCGCAGACGGCGCAGACGCAGACCCGCCGCCGCGGCCACCGAGCACAACCCCAGCGCGAAGACCACCGCACCACCCCAGCCCACGGCGTCGTAGACCAGACCGCCCAACCAGCCGAACAGGCTCGACCCCAGGTAGTAGGCCAGCGTGTAGACCGCCATGGCCTGGGCCCGCCCCCGCACCGCACGGGTACCCACCCACGCCGAGGCGGTGGCGTGCGCACAGAAGAAACCGAAGGTCATCACCAACAGAGCGGCCAGCAGACCCGGCAGGGCCGTGGCGAACATCCCGCCCAACCCGACGGCCATCAACACGGTCGCCGTGGTGAGCACCGCGTACCCGCCCCAACGCGCGCTGGCTCCCCCCGCCACCGCCGAACCCAGCATCCCCGCGGTGTAGGACAGGAAGAGCAGCGAGGCCGCGGCCTGGGAGAGCCCGAAGGGCTCAGCCATCAGACGAAAACCCAACAGGTTGTAGACCGTCATGAAGGCACCCATGAGCAACAGGGCCTGTGTGTAGAGGGCGATGAGCCCGGGCGTGGTCACCGCCGCACGCAGGCGCCCGCCCATCCCGCCCCCGCCCGACCCCTGCGACGGGGACGCCTCCCCCCGCACCGCGACGGTGCGCGCGACCCGCGGACGGCGGGGCAGGACCAGCGCGAACACGGCCAGCGCGACCAGGGCCAGCAGGGTGTTGGCGGCGATCCCCCACTGCCAGCCGCCCAGATCCGCGGCGAACCCGGCCAGCAGACGCCCGCCCATCCCGCCCAACGGGTTGCCCGCGATGTACAGACCCGTGGCACGCGAGGCATCGGCCGGGTGGATCTCCTCCGACAGGTAGGCCACCGCCGCGGCCGGCACCCCGCCCAGAGCCGCACCCTGCAACGCGCGCAGCACCAGCAGCGGCCACAGATCGGCGACGAAGGGGATCACACAGCCCAGCAGCGTCGCGGCCAGCAGGGAGACACCGATGACACGGGCACGACCGAAACGGTCGGCCGCCCCGCTCCAGACCAGCGTGAACCCCGCCAGACCACCCGTGGCCAACGAGACCGCGAGCGCGGCCTGGGAGGCCGAGGCGCCGAAACCCTCCGCGATCGCGGGCAGGATCGGCTGGACCGCCCACAGCTGGGCGAAGGTCGCCACGGCGGCGGCCACCAGCGCGATGACCGTGCGCCGGTAGGCGCCGGTCCCCGCACGGGGACGGGTGTCGTACTCAGGCGGCGAGGCACTGGTCAGGCTCATACCGCCCACGCTAGAAAGACCAGTTTCATACGTCCAATGCATGCTTTGCCGTTGACCCATACTGAAACGCATGGAACGCAGTGAACACGACGACACCGACGCCCTGGCCCAGATCCTGGCGCCCCGCCTGCGCATGGTGGCCGCGGTGGCCGCCACCGAACACATCACCCAGGCCGCCGAAGCGCTGGGCACACCCCAACCGACCCTGAGCCGGGCCCTGGCCCGAACACAGGAGGAACTGGGCATCGCACTGGTCGAACGCACCGGACGCGGAGTACGACTGACCCGCGCCGGAAGACTGCTACTACCGCACGTGGAACGAGCCCTGGCCGACCTGCGCCAGGGCCTGGCCGAACTGACCGGAGCCGAGGAGGGCCGGGTCGCGCTGACCTTCCTGCCCACCCTGGGCGTGGAGGTGGTCCCGGCACTCCTGCGGGACTTTCGCGCCCGACACCCGGGGGTGCGCTTCTCCCTCACCCAGGAGCCGTGGTCGGAGTCCCTGCACCGGCTCACCGCCGGCGGCGCGGACCTGGCACTGACCTCACCGCTGCCCTCGGGGCAGGGACTGGCTGCGGCCACACTGCACACCCAGGTACTGCGCCTGGTAGTGCCCGAACAACACCCGCTCGCACAGGAACACCAGACACCGGACGACGGGGCGGCGGGCGAAGAAGCGGGCACGGCACCGCCCGGGGTGACGGTGACCACCGCGGCACACGAGGAGTTCATCCTGCTCAAACCCGGACGGGGCGTACGCCACCTGACCGACCGCATCGTGGAACAGGCCGGATTCACCCCCCGGGTGGCCTTCGAGGCCGACGACATCGCCACCGCACGCGGACTGGTGGCCGCGGGACTGGGGGTGTCCGTGCTCCCGGCACGCCCCAAGGGACCGCTGAGCGGAACGGTGGAACTGGGCATCGAGGGCGTGGACGCCCGCCGCCCCATCGGCGTGGTCTGGCCCCAGCAGGGATCGGGCGGCGGCTACGAACCCCCCGCGGTGACACTGTTCCGCGACCACGTGCGGCGGGTGGGCCCACGCCTGATCCCCGACCTGACCGGGTAAGGGCACACCCACCCACAGCCCCCACCACCCGGCGGCGAACCCGCCCAGCCCCGCGCTCACGCGAAAACCACTGGTGCGCGGCACGGGAGCCGCGCGAGCATCACCCCATGACGCACACACCGCCCTCCCACCCGCCCCGACCCGTCGCCCTGGTCACCGGCGTGGGCCGCACCATCGGCATCGGCTCCGCCGTCGCCCGCCGCCTGGCCGCCTCCGGATGGGACGTGGCCTTCACCCACTGGAACGCCTACGACGCCCGCATGAGCTGGGGCGCCGAACCGGACGCCACCCGCACCATCCTCAACGCCCTGGCCGAGCACGGCGCCCGCGCCGCGGCCATCGAGGCCGACCTGGCCGACACCGCCACCGCCGCACACGTCTTCGACACCGCCCAGGAGCGGCTGGGCCCCGTGAGCGCACTCATCATGTGCCACTGCGAGTCGGTCGACTCCGGACTCCTGGAGACCACCGTGGACAGCTTCGACCGGCACTTCGCGGTCAACGCCCGCGCCACCTGGCAACTGGCCCGCGAATTCGGCCTGCGTTTCACAGCAGAGCACGGCACCGGACGCATCATCGCCCTGACCAGCGACGACACCGTGGGAAACCTCCCCTACGGCGCGAGCAAGGGCGCCCTGGACCGCATCGTGCTCTCCTGCGCACGCGAGCTGGCCCACCTGGGGGTGAGCGCCAACGTCATCAACCCCGGCCCCGTCGACACCGGCTGGATGTCACAGCGGACCAAGACCGACTGCCTCCAGCACACCCCGCTGGGGCGCCTGGGCACACCCCAGGACACCGCGGACCTGGTGGAGTTCCTGTGCTCACCCCGCGGGCGGTGGATCAACGGCCAACTCCTGACCAGCGACGGCGGCATCTCCGCCTGACCCAACCCCCACCGCCGGGCGCGGGGCCCCTCCCCCGCGCCCGGAAGCCCCTGGAAGGGGCGTCGGGCCGCCCCGACCCGACCCACACGGCCATACCCGGGCCACCCCGTGGGCGTCGGCGACGCCGACCGGCACCATCCCCGGACTCAGCCCCAGAAACCGAAGCTGTACAGCAGACCGTTGGTCGCCGCGATCGCACCCAACGCCAACACCGCACCCGTGACGAACGACGTACGCAACGACCTGACCAGGTACTCCAACGACACCAGGTTGTTCAAGATGAAGTACCCCAGCATCATCGCGTGCCAGAAGGACTCCCACCGCAAGGGCTCGAACGCGTACGGCGCCCCCGTCCACACCTCGGTCTCGGTGGTGAACCACGCCCACGCCAACGCCGCCCCGTACCCCAACGGCACCTGGATCAACGGAATGATCAGCAGCGGCAACAGCTTGACGAAACCCCACAGGCCCGGCTGGTCGGCATGGCGCGCCTGGCTCTGGGCGCGGCGCGCGGCCTCCTGCTCGGCCCGCACCCGCTCACGGTGGGCCCGCTCGGCCTCCTGACGGCGCCGGTGCTCCAGCCGCTGCTCCTGCTGCTGACGCTGCTGCTCCTCCGCCCGCCTGCGCTGCTCCTCCTGGTGGCGCTGCTGCTCCTGCATCCGGCGCTGGCGCTGCTCCTCCTGCTGACGCAACTGCTCCTGCTGCTGGCGGCGCGCGTCCGCGGCCGGATCACGCCGATCACCGTACAGGTCGGCGTAGGCGTCCTCCTGGCTGGGCCGGTCCGGCTGCCGGTGACCCGCGGCCTCCTCCCGCCCGTGGGAAGCACCGCCCTGACCGTGAGCCGCCCCCTGGCCATAGGCCGTGGCGCCCTGACCGTACTGGGCGGTCGGCGGCACCTGCTGCCCCGACGGGAAACGGGCCGTGGCCCCATACCCCTGCTGCTCACCCCACACCGAGGTCGCACCGCCCTCGTGCCCCGGCGCCTGCGGCGTGACCCGGGTGGCCGCCTCATCACCGAACACACCCGCACCAGCCGCAGCTCCCGCCGCACCACCCACAGCAGCAGCACCCCCCTGCCCCAGCACCTCCGTGCGCTGGTGCTGACCGGTGACACGCCCATCCCCAGCAGCGGCCGCCAACGCCCCGTTGACCTTGGCCACCTGCTCCTGCACCCCCCGCATCACCGCCGCGGGCAACCAGGTCGGCCCCGTGGCCACATCACCCAGGTAGTCCAGGATCTCCCCCGGCCCCGGACGGCCCTGCGGATCCTTGGACAAACACGCCGCCACCAGATGACGCAACGACTCGGGCACACCCGACAGATCCGGCTCACGACTGATGATGCGCATGACCATGGTGGGCATACTGCCCTCACCGAAGGGACCCGTCCCCGCCGCCGCGTAGGCCAGCACCGCACCATAGGCGAACAGGTCACTGGCCGGGGTGAGCGCCTCCCCCTGCACCTGCTCCGGACTCATGAACCCCGGCGTACCGATCACCGACTGCGTGGCCGCCGTACCGTCGGTGGCACGGGCGATACCGAAATCGATCACCCGCGGCCCGTCCTCGGCCAACAGCACGTTGCCGGGCTTGAGGTCACGGTGGATCAACCCCACCCGGTGGATGTCGGCCAACGCCTCGGCCAGACCCGCCGCGAGCACCCGCACACTCGCCTCCGGCAACGGCCCGTGGTCGTGCACCGCCGTGTCCAACGGCAACGACGGCACGTACGAGGTGACCAGCCAGGGCACCTCGTCATCGGGACCCGCGTCGATCACCGGCGCGGTGAACGCACCGCTGACCTGACGGGCGGCGTTGACCTCACGGGCGAAACGCTCCCGGAAGGAGGCGTCGGCGGCCATGTGCGGATGAATGCGCTTGACCGCCACCGCACGCCCCCCGGCCGAACGGCCGAAGAACACCTGGCCCATGCCGCCAGAGCCCAAACGGCCGATCAGCCGGTACCGGCCGATACGTTCCGGGTCACTGGGATCGAGCCTAAGGGACACTACAGCCTCCACACACGACGTTTCGCCACCCCCGGGTGCCAGAGGATGACCACCGCCTCCCCCGGTGCCCGAGCACCCGCCGGAAAGACGCCTGCCCCCAACCTATCGGCGGGCGCACCCCCAGCCTCCCCCGCCAACCCCGGCGTGTGCGCCGATACGCGCCCCCACACCCCCAGCACCGCCCCGACCCGGCACCCGCCCCGCACCCGTGACGCCCCGCCCACCCCCCCGGGTTCACCCCACCCCGGCCGACCACACCCACCACCCCACACCCGCACAACCCCGACCACCTGCGACAACCCCACCACCACACCCCACCCGCCAACGCCGCACCCCAACGACGAACCACCCCGCAAAGTTCCCCCCTGACCGCAGGCGGCCAACTCACCCACCCGCCTGACCAGGCACCCCCCACCCGCCTAGGGTCGAAAAAACACGCGACAGGAGAACACACCATGCACATCCCCGACGCCCTGCGCACCGACGCCCAGCTGCGCCTGGCCCACGCCACCTCCTGGACCGCCGCCCAAGCCGGCGACCACCCCAGCAGACTCCTGCACTACCCCTGGCGCGACAACCCCTACCCCACCTACCAACGCCTGCGCGACCAAGGCCACTTCGCCACCAGCAAACTCCGCTTCCGCACCGCCAACACCTACCAAGCCGTCAGCGCCCTACTACGCGGACGCGAATTCGGCGTCCAACCCCCCGACGGAACCGCCCCACTCCAACAGTTCGACATCCTGGACCTGTCCTTCCTCATGCAGGACCCACCCGAACACACCCGCCTGCGCCAACTCGCCCGCCCCGCCTTCAGCCCCCGCCGCATGAGCGAGTACGAAACCCACATCACCAA
Organism: Nocardiopsis sp. CNS-639; assembly: GCF_000381685.1. Lineage (NCBI taxonomy): Bacteria > Bacillati > Actinomycetota > Actinomycetes > Streptosporangiales > Nocardiopsidaceae > Nocardiopsis > Nocardiopsis sp. CNS-639. The sequence goes on along the minus strand of NZ_KB906855.1, from coordinate 78,183 downwards.
GATCACCCACGAACTCCTGGACAAGGCCACCGCCAAGGGCCACTTCGACCTCATGCGCGACTTCGCCCAACCCCTGCCCATCGCCGTCATCAGCCACCTGCTTGGCGTCCCCGCCGCCCAGGACGCCGAGTTCGTCCGCATCGGCCACGCCCTGGGCAGCGCCCTGGACGGCGCCCGCTCGGCGAGTCACCTGCGCAGCATCCACCAGGCCACGGCACAATTGGACCTGCTGTTCACCCGGCTCATGCGACAGCGCCGCGCCGACCCCCGCGATGACGTGGTCTCCACCCTGGTCACCCAGGCCGACGACGGCCACCTCACCGCGACCGAACTGAGCACCATGTGCCGCCTGCTGCTGATCGCCGGGTTCGAGACCACCGTGAACCTCATCGGGAACGGGGTGATGGCCCTGCTGCGCCACCGCCACCAGTGGGAACGCCTCGTCGCCGACCCCGACCTGGCCCCAGGCGCCGTGGAGGAGACCCTGCGCTTCGACTCACCCGTCCAGATGACCAGCCGCTGGGTCCACACCGACACCACCGTCCAACACCAACCCCTGCGCCGCGGCGGCTACGCCATGTGCCTCATCGGATCCGCCAACCGCGACCCCGCACGCTTCACCGACCCCGACCGCTTCGACATCACCCGCCCCGACGCCGCCGACCACCTCTCCTTCTCCAGCGGCGTCCACTACTGCCTGGGCGCACCCCTGGCCCGCCTCGAAGGCCGCATCGCCCTACGCGCCCTGGCCGAACGCCTCCCCCACCTGCGCCCCACCGCCCCACCCACCCGCCGACCCACCACCGTCGTACGCTCCCTGTCAGCCTTCCCCGTCACCACCGGCACCCGGTAGAAGGTGAGAGCCGACCAGATGCCCAGCACGGCCTCCTCCCCCTGGCGCCCGCTCACCCGCGGACGCGGAGCCCTGCTGACCGCCGCCGCCCTGTGCGCGATCATCCTCCTGGTCACCGCGATCCTGGCCCTCACCCTGCCCGCCCAACCAGAATCCACCGGCGCCGCCCAACTCCCCCACCTGGCCCGCCAGAGCGACATCGACCTGGGCGTCGCCGTAGCCGTCAACCCCCTCGTCCACGACCGCGAGTACCGCTCGGTGGTCACCGAGCACTACACCTCCCTGACCGCCGAGAACACCATGAAATGGGAGTACGTCCAACCCCAACGCCACACCTTCGACTGGAGCGGCCCCGACACCGTCGTCGACTTCGCCGAACGCAACAACCTCACCGTGCACGGCCACACCCTGCTCTGGCACAACCAACAACCCGCCTGGCTCGCACAAGGCACCTGGACCCCCGACGAACTACGCCAGGTCATCCGCGAACACATGCAGGCCCTCATGGGCCGCTACCAAGGACGCGTCACCTCCTGGGACATCGTCAACGAACCCTTCGAGGACAGCGGCCCCCGCCTACGCGACAACCTCTGGTACCAGGTCCTGGGCGAGGACTACATCGCCCAGGCCCTCACCACGGCCCACGAGATCGACCCCCAGGCCCGCCTCTACATCAACGAGTTCGGCATCGAAGGCGGCGGCCCCAAGACCGAGGCCCTCTACCAACTGGTCACCACCCTGCTCGAACGCGACGTCCCCCTGCACGGCATCGGCTTCCAGAGCCACTTCATCCACGGACACGTCCCCGACGACCTCGCCGAACAGCTACGCCGCTTCACCGACCTGGGCCTGGAGGTCAGCATCAGCGAACTCGACGTACGCATCCCCGAACCCGTCCCCGACGGAGCCCTCCAGGACCAGGCCCGCGAATACGCACAGGTCGTCCAGGCCTGCCTGGACGTACCCCGCTGCGTACGCGTGTCCGTGTGGGGAGTCAGCGACCAGCACTCCTGGATCCCCGAATGGTTCCCCGGCTACACCGCCGCACTGCCCTTCGACGACTCCTACGCACCCAAACCGGCACTCAACGCCATGGTCCAGACCCTCTCCCGCCGACACCCACGCCCCCCGACGCACTGAGCACACACCCCCACCCGCCCACCCGCTACCCTCGAACCCCACAACGAACAACGAACGAGGTGTTCGGTATGCGTTAGACCCGTGGACCCCCGGCGCTCCTTCGTCACCAGCCAGACCACAACGACGAAGGACACACCACATGCACGACGACACTCCCCCCATCCGCGTCCCCGACGCCCTCGCACCCCTGCTGGACCGCTTCTTCGGACCCCAGTGGACCCAAGGGCTACCCGAACTCACCCGACGCCAGCTCAAACGATGGGACCTGCACCCCGTGGGCGCGCCCATGCACGGCATGGTCGCCCTCGTCGTCCCCGTACGACTCCCCCACGGGGACTCCGCCGTGCTCAAGATCCAACCGGTGGACGAGGAGAGCCGGGGCGAACCCGACGCCCTGCGCACCTGGAACGGCGACGGCGCCGTACGCCTCCTCCGACACGACCCCGACACCGGCGCCATGCTCCTCGAACCCCTCGACCCCGCACGCACACTCGACACCGTCCCCATCGACCAGGCCCTCACCACCATCGGCGCCCTCCTGGCCCGCCTCACCGCCCACCCGGCGCCACAGGGCATGCGCACCCTGGCCGACACCACCCGCGCCATGGTCACCCGGGCCCAGCACCTGGCACCACACCTGCGCACCGCACACGAACGCGACCGCATGAACGCACTCGCCGCCCGCGCCCGCGAGATGGCACCCGAAGCCGGAGACCGGCTCCTGCACTGGGACCTGCACTTCGAGAACGTGCTCGCCCCCCTGCCCGGCACCGACCGCGAACCCTGGCTCGCCATCGACCCCAAACCCCTCGCCGGAGACCCCGGCTTCGACCTCTTCCCCACCCTGCACAACCGCTGGGACGAAGCCCTCGCCACCGGCGACCCCCGAAAGGAAACCCGCCGCCGCCTGGACCTGGTCTCCGAGGCCGCCCACATCCCCCGCGACCGCGCACGCGCCTGGACCCTCGTCCGCGTCCTCCAGGAATGCGTCTGGGCCGTCGAGGACGGCGAACCCGCCCTGCCCCGCGTACCGGTGACCATCGCCGAAGCCCTGGGCGCATAACCACCACCGCCCCCGGCTGTCCCCGACGCACGAGGTCGTCGTCGGGGACAGCCGGGACGGACCAGGAACACCACCACAGCACACCCCGCCGTGTGGCGGCACACACCCGCCACACGGCACTGCCCCGCACCCACACCCGCCCCCGACAATGGTGACGCACGACACACCACCAACGGGAGGCACCCGTGACCACACCACCCCGCCCCGCACTCGACCCCGAACTCGCCGCCGCCCTCACCCTCCTCGGCGACGAGATCACCCCCTCCATCACCCCCGACATGATCCCCGCCCTACGCCAACGACGAGCCCACCTCCTGCCCACCGACACCACCCTCCACCCCGCCTACACCGAAACCCCACACCACGCCCCCAGCCACGACCACACCCCCATCCCCCTCATCCACTGGCACCCCACCCACACCACCACCCCCACCGGCGCCCTCTACTGGATCCACGGCGGCGGCATGATCATGGGCTCACACTGCGGCACCGAGATCCCCGGCCTCCTCGAAACCGCCCACGAACTCGACCTCGCCCTCATCTCGGTCGACTACCGCCTGGCCCCCGAACACCCCCACCCCACCCCCGTCGAGGACTGCTACGCGGGCCTGACCTGGATTACCGACAACGCCACCGACCTCGGCCTGGACCCCACACGCATCGTCATCGGCGGAGGCAGCGCGGGCGGCGGCCTCGCCGCCGCCACCACCCTGCTCGCCCGCGACCGCGGCGGCCCCGCCCTCCAGGGACAACTGCTCATCTGCCCCATGCTCGACGACCGCAACGACACCGTCTCCTCCTACCAGATGGCCGGAACCGGCGTATGGGACCGCACCTCCAACGCCACCGGCTGGACCGCCCTGCTCGGCCCCCACGCGGGCGGCCCCGACGTCTCCCCCCACGCCGCACCCGCCCGCGCCCAGGACCTGTCCGGACTACCCCCCGCCTTCCTGGACGTGGGCTCCGCCGAGACCTTCCGCGACGAGGTCGTCGACTACGCCTCCCGTATCTGGCAGGCGGGCGGATCAGCCGAACTGCACGTGTGGCCCGGCGGCTTCCACGGTTTCGACGGCATCGCCCCCCAGGCCGCCCTCAGCCGCAGCGCCCGCGCCCAACGCCTGCCCTGGCTGCGCCGGATCATCGGAGCCTGAACCCGGGGCACCATGAAGGCATGAGAGAGCTCCTGGGAAGGATCTCCGCGCTGGACCCCGAAGCGGGCGCCGCCGTCAAGGTCATCGCCTACTTCGACGAACTCACCGGAGCCGGAATCGAACCCGTCATCCGCGGCGCCGCCGTCCTGACCGGCGTCCCCGCCGGGTTCACCCACCCCGGACGCGGCCTCGCGCTGCGCGCCGACCCCGCCGGAGAGGTCCGGCGCACCGTCGCCGACCCCGACCCTTCCTGGCACTCGACCCGGGTCGGCGGCGGCGTGCTGTGGCTGGAACGCGCCACCGCCGCCCCCGGCCCGGTGGAGGCGATGGTCCTCGAACGCGCGGCCGCCGCCCTGCGCGCCCGGCTCGAACACGCCCCGCCCCCGGCGGGCGGACGCACAGCCCTGGCCTGGGCCCTGGTCGACGCCGACCTGCCCGAGGAGCAGCGCGTCCTGGCCGCCCGCCGGTACGGGCTCGCCCCGGGGTCCCGGGCCCGCGCGGTGGCCGACCACGGCGGCGGCGTGCGCGTCCTGGCCGCCGAGGAGCCCCCGGGGGCGCGGAGGGCGGGGGTGGGGCCGGCCGTGGAGGCACTGGACCTGCCCTCATCCTGGCACGACGCCCGCAAGGCGCTGCGCTTCACCGCCCGGGGGACCGGCGCCGACCCGGGTCCGCGCGTGGTGTTCGCCGAGGATCTGGGCGGGCTGCTGCTCCTGGCCGACACCGTGCGGCCCGGCGGCGAGCCGGTGCCGGACGTCGCGGCCCTGGAACGGGTGGCACGCGAGGCCCCGCCGCTGCTGGCGGTCCTGGACGCGGTGGCCTCCTCCCCCAGTCTGCGGGCGGCGGCCCGGGCGCAGGGCCAGCACCACTCCACGCTCCAGGAAGGCATGGGGCGGGCCGAACGCCTGCTGGGCTGGCCGGTGCGCGAGGTGTCGGGGCGGCTGCGCCTCCAGGTGGCATTGGCCCTGCGTCGGGTGTACTGCAATCTCTGATTGTCGTTCTTGTTTTTCTCCCCTAATCGAAATGATGGAAAGAGACAGGCACCTTTACGACGTAGATTCAAAGATTCGACTGACGTCCTCGCCGCAACTCGGAGCACCTTGCGTCACACCAGCCACGCTTTCGGGCAGCGCACCCCTGGCGAAGGGTCCTACTCCATGACGGTGATGCCCAGGGCTGCCAGGATGGCGCCCGCCTGCACCGGACTGATGCTGGCCCCCCGCAGGTACCCGGCCTGCTCCAGGGTGGGCTCCCCCAGATCGGCGCCGCGCAGGTCGGCCCCCGCCAGCTTGACGTTGACCAGGTTCGCGCCGCGCAGCCGCGAGTCCGTCCACACCGTCTCACGCAGGTCCGCGCTGGCCAGGTCGGCCTCGTCCATGCGCAGTCCCTCCAGGGTCTGCCCGCGCAGCACCAGGCCCTTGCAACGGGCCAGCATGAGGTTGCAGTGCGCGAAGGTGTAGCCGATCCCCCGCAGCGAGTTCAGCCCGGCCCCGGTCATCCGGCAGCCGGTGAAGGCGGTGTCGGTGAGCAGGGCGCCCTGCCAGCGGGTGTTGGCCAGGTCCACCCGCTCGAACCTGGTCTCGGTGCACTCGGCGTGCGAGAACACCGCCCCCGAGGCGCTGCCTCCGGTGAACACCGCGCCCTCCAGGACGGCCCGCTCCAGGCGGGCCCCGTCCAGGCGGCAGTCGCGGAAGACGGCGTCGACCAGGTCGGCGTCGCGCAGGTCCGCCTCGGTCAGGTCGCAGCGGGTGAACACGCGCGGTGCGTCCAGGGGCCGGGACAGCTGGTCGCGCAGGTCGGCGCCGTTCAGATCGGCGTCGGTGGTCTCGGGGAGAAGGAGGTCGGTACTCATCGCCAGCACCCTAGCGGTGACCCGCGACACGCGTGCTCCGGCGCGCCCGCCCGGTGCGGGCCGCTGCCCTTCCCCGCCCCGCAGCCCCTCTCCCCCACCCGCGGCCCTCCCCCGCCCCGGGTCAGTCCCGGAGCTTGAGCGCCAGGAACAGGTCCACCCGGTGCTCCAGGCTGCTCAGATCCCGTCCGGTCAGCTCCTCCACCCGGCCGATCCGGTACCGCAGCGTGTTGACGTGCACGTGCATCGTGGCGGCGCAGCGCTGCCAGGACCCCGAGTGGGCCAGGAACTGCTCCAGGGTGCGCACCAGCTCCGAGCGGTGGTCGCGGTCGTAGGCCAGCAGCGGGCCCAGCAGCCGCTCGCGGTAGGAGGACTGCACCTCCTCGGGGACCGAGGCCAGCAGCAGTTCGTGGGAGTCGATCTCGGCCCCGGCGATCACCCGGGACCGGCCGCCGCGCAGCTCGGCCAGGCGGCGGGCGTGGCGGGCCTCCACGGCGGCGCCGCGCAGGTCGGGCACGCCCCGCACCGCCGAACTGAGGCCGATGGCCAGCCGGTGGTCGAGCAGGCCTCCCTCCAGGACGCGGGCGCGGTGCAGCAGCGCGGAGCGGACCTCCTCGGCGCGTGCGCGGGCGTCGGTTCCGGCCACCGGGACGACGGCCAGGGCGTCCTCGTCACCGGTGACGACGGTGCCGGGGCGGTCGGCGACCAGTTCCAAGAGCACGCGCCGGGCCAGGTCGGGCACGCGCGGCTCGGGCAGCATGACGGCGCTGACCACGACGTGGCTGCCCTGGCCGCCGGTCGGGTCGGTGCCGCGCAGGAGTTCGGTGACCTCGTCGAAGCGCTGGGCGGCCAGCAGCCGGGGCAGTCCCTCCAGGTGGCGGGCGTCGGTCAGGGCCCGCTCCTCGGCGCGGCTGCGGGCGAGCCCGGCGATGGAGACGAGTTCGGCCACCGACTCGTGCTCCTCCTCGGTCCAGGAGGCGTGGTCGCCCTCGCAGACCACCAGCCAGGTGGCCAGGGGGTGGGACTCGCGGGCCTGGACGGGCAGGAGCGTGAGGGCGCGGTCCTCCCGCTGGGGGGTGCGGACGGTGTGGGGCAGGGTGGGGCCGGTCAGGGCGCGGGCGGCGATCCACTCGCGCTCCTCCTCGGGCAGGGGCCCGCCGGAGGCGGCGATGTGGCGGCCGGTGCAGGACAGGACCCAGGCGGCCCGTCCGGTCTGCGCGGCGGCCTCGGCGAAGGCCCGGGGGAAGTCGGCCCCGGCGGCGACGTCGGCCATGAGGCGGCGGTGGCGGTCGCGGGTCTCGGCGATGGTGGTGAAGCGGTGCTGGGTCAGGGAGCGCAGCACCTCCTCGGTGACCGCGCCGAAGGAGGTCTCCGGGGGCACCTCCACCAGGGGCAGGTCGTGCTCGCGGCAGGCCTCCACCAGGTCGGCGGGGACCTCGCCCAGGGCGGTCCCGGCGCCGACGGCGACCGCCCCGGCCCCGGCGACGGAGGCCACGAAGGTGCGCGAGTCCTCGGGGCGGGTGCGCCACATCATCCCGGTGAGGACGAACTCGCCGCCGCGCAGATAGCGGGCGGGTTCGAGCAGGTCGGTGGTGTAGGCCCACCGCAGGGTGCGGTGCGCGTGCTCGGCCCCCGACAGGAATCTCAGGTGCAGCCGTGTGACCGCGAGCAGCTCGCTGATCCGCATGAACGTCCCTCTGTCGCTCGTGTGGGCGGCGGGCGCCCGGGGTGGTGAGGCGGTGGATGTTACTCCGGTGACGCCACTTGTAGGAAACGCCCAACGATAACCGTTCGTTCCGCGGACACTTCATGTCATCACTTGCTGGTAGTGACCGCGCTCCCAGTGGTGTACTTCACAGCATCGGCGAGACCCACCAGGGAAGACGCGACCGACAGACCGCGCCGGGCCGCGAGCGAGCGGCGGCACGACCATGGCGACAAGAGGACCGAGCATGGAGTTCCTGAGCCCCTCCACACTGGAGGAGGCCCTTGAGGCGAAGAGCGCCCTGCCCGAGGCGGTGCCCATCATGGGCGGCACCGACGTGATGGTGGAGCTCAACTTCGACAAGAGGCGGCCGCCCGCCCTGATCGACCTGACCCGGATCCCGGAACTGGCCGAGTTCGGACCGGACGGGGAGCACACCCGACTGGGCGCGGGCGTGTCCTACACCAAGGTGATCGAGCACCTGTCGGAGCGGGCCCCGGCCCTGGCCAGGGCCTCGCGTTCGGTGGCCTCCCCGCAGATCCGCAACCGCGGCACCGTGGGCGGCAACCTGGGCGGCGCCTCTCCGGCCGGGGAGTCCCACCCGCCGCTGCTGGCCACCGACGCGGTCATCGAACTGGCGTCGGTGCGGGGCAGGCGCCGGGTGCCCGCCCGCGAGTTCTACCTGTCGCTGCGCACGACCGCGCGCCGGGCCGACGAACTGATCACGGCGGTGCTGCTGCCCGAGCCGACCGGCCCCCAGCAGTTCGCCAAGATCGGCACGCGCAACGCGATGGTCATCGCGGTGACCTCCTTCTCCCTGGCCCTGGACACCGAGCGCCGGGTGGTGGGGACGGGCGTGGGCTCGGCCGGTCCCACGCCGCTGCGCGCGGAGGCCGCCGAGAAGTTCCTGGCGGCGGAGTTCGACTGGGAGGACGGCCGCCCGCTCGCGGAGCCGGTCGTGCGCGAGTTCGGCGCACTGGTGGCCGCGGCCGCCCGCCCCATCGACGACCAGCGGGGCAGCGCCGAGTACCGCAGGCACGCGCTGTCGGTGATGGCGCGCCGCGCACTGAGCTGGTCGGTCACCGACTACCGGAAGGGAGCCACGCGATGCGCGTGAGTTTCAGGGTCAACGGCGAGGACGTCACCGCCGACGACGTGTGGGCGGGCGAGAGCCTGCTGTACGTGCTGCGTGAGCGGCTGGGGCTGCCGGGCAGCAAGAACGCCTGCGAGCAGGGTGAGTGCGGTTCGTGCACGGTCTACTTCGACGGCGTGACGGCGTGTTCGTGCATGATCGCCGCCGGGCAGGCGCAGGGGCGCGAGGTGCGCACCGTGGAGGGCCTGTCCGGGGGCGAGGGGGCCGAGCGCGAGCTGGGCACGGTGCAGGAGGCCTTCGTGGAGGCGGGCGCGGTGCAGTGCGGGTTCTGCACGCCGGGTCTGCTGGTGCAGACCGACGACCTGCTGGAGCGCACGGTGGGCGCGGGGCTGCCCGCGCCGGAGGACGCCGAGATCCGTGAGGCGCTGGCGGGCAACCTGTGCCGGTGCACCGGGTACGAGAAGATCCTCGACGCGGTGCGTCTGGCCGCCTCGCGGCGGATCGGGAGCGGCACGTGAACGCGGCGGAGGGCTTCGTCATCGAGGGCGCCCACGTGGTGACCGTGGACGGCGCGGAGTACGCCGACGGCCACGTGGCGGTGCGCGCGGGTCGCATCTCGGCGGTGGGCGCGGGACCGGCCCCCGGGGCCGAGGGGCTCCAGCGCGTGGACGGGCGCGGGTGCCTGGTCACGCCGGGTCTGGTCAACACGCACAACCACCTCTACCAGTGGGCGACGCAGGGGCTGTTCGCCGACGGCACGCTCTTCGAGTGGCTGGTGGGCTCCTACGAGATCTGGGCCCGTCTGGACGCCGACGTGGTGTCGGGGACGACCTCGGCCGGTCTGGCCCACCTGGCGCTGTCGGGGTGCACGACCGCCTCCGACCACCACTACGTCCATCCTTCGGGCCGCGGCGACATCGTGGCCGCCGAGGTGGAGGCCGCCCGCGAGGTGGGCGTGCGCCTGGACCTGGCCCGCGGGTCGATGGACCGGGGGCGGAGCCAGGGCGGTCTGCCGCCGGACGCCGTGGTGGAGTCGCTGGATCAGGCCCTGGCGGGCACCGCCGAGGCCGTCGACGCCCACCACGACACCGCGCCCGACGCGATGACGCGGGTGGCGGTGGCCCCGTGCTCGCCGTTCTCGGTCTCGCGCGAGCTGATGGTGGAGAGCGCGGCGCTGGCCCGGGACCGGGGGGTGCGGCTGCACACCCACCTGGCCGAGACGCTCGACGAGGAGGAGCAGTGCCTGGAGGAGTTCGGGTGCACCCCCGTGGAGTACGCCGAGAAGCTCGGCTGGCTGGGCCCTGACGTGTGGTTCGCGCACGCCGTGCACCTGTCGGACGCGGCGATCGGGCGGATCGCGGCCACGGGCACCGGGGTGGCGCACTGCCCCACCTCCAACGCCCGCCTGGGCGCGGGGATCTGCCGGGTGCCCGAGCTGCTGGAGGCGGGCGTGCCCGTGGGCCTGGGCGTGGACGGCCCGGCCTCCAGCGAGCTGACGCCGCTGGCCGGTGAGATGCACCAGGCGCTGCTGATGGCCCGCGCCCGCAGGGGCCCCACGGCGCTCAGCGCCCGCCAGGCGCTGGAGATGGCCACCCTGGGCGGCGCCCGGGTGCTGGGCCGCGACGCCGAGCTGGGCTCCCTGGCGGTGGGCAAGCTGGCCGACATCGCCCTGTGGCGGGTGGACGGGTTCGGCTACGACGTGATCGGGGACCCGGTGGTGGCGGCGGTCTTCGGCCCCACCCCGCCCCTGGAGAGGCTCTGGGTCGGCGGGAACACCGTCGTCGACCGCGGTGAGCTGCGCACCCTGTCCGCGGAGACCGCCGCCGCGCGCGGCCGTGCGGCGCACCGCACCCTGACCCAGGAGGTGAGCCGCTGATGGCGGCGACGACCCGTACCGTGACGGAGCTGAGCAGCACGACCCGGGACGGGGTGGGCTCCAGCCCGCGCCGCCCCGACGGAACCCTGAAGGTCACCGGCGAGTTCGCCTACTCCTCGGACATGTGGATGGAGGACATGCTGTGGGGGGCGACCCTGCGCAGCCCCCACCCGCACGCCGAGATCCGGGGCATCGACGTCACCGAGGCGCTGAAGGTGCCCGGGGTGCACGCGGTGCTCACCCACGAGGACGTGCCCGGGAACAAGCGCTACGGGCTGGAGTACCAGGACCAGCCGGTGCTGGCCTTCGACAAGGTGCGCTACAAGGGCGAGGCGGTGGCGATCGTGGCCGCCGACCACCCCGAGACCGCCCGGCGGGCGATGGAGCGCGTCCGCGTGGACTACGCGGTGCTGGAGCCGATCAGCGACCCCCGGCGGGCCGCGCTGGACCCCGACTGCCCGCCGGTGCACGAGCCGGGCACGGTCCCCGACCACCCCGAGTACAACCCGCGCGGCAACCGGCTGCGCTACCAGCCGGTGCGCACGGGCGCGTTCGCCGCCGTGGCGGGCTCCGCCGAGCGCGAGGGCGAGGTCCTGGAGCGGCTGCGCGCCGAGGCCCACGCGGTGGTGGCCTCCGAGTACGAGGTCGGCATGCAGGACCAGGCCTTCCTGGGCCCGGAGTCGGGTATGGCCGTTCCGGCCGAGGACGGCGGGGTGGACCTGTACGTGGCCACGCAGTGGCTGCACGTGGACCAGCGCCAGATCGCCCCGGCGCTGGGGCTGCCCGAGGACAAGGTGCGGCTGACCCTGGCCGGGGTGGGCGGGGCCTTCGGCGCCCGCGAGGACCTGTCGATGCAGATCCACGCGGCCCTGCTGGCGCTGCGCACGGGCAGGCCGGTCAAGTTCGTGTACAACCGCGAGGAGTCCTTCTACGGGCACGTGCACCGGCACCCGGCCAGGATGCGCTACGAGCACGGGGCGCGCGCGGACGGCACGCTGCTCTACGCCACGGCGGAGATCATCGTGGACGGAGGCGCGTACGCGTCGGCGACCCCCGCGGTGGTGGGCGTGGCCTCCTCCCTGGGCATCGGCCCCTACGAGGTGGAGAACGCGCTGGTGGACGCCTACGGGGTGTACACCAACAACCCGCCGTGCGGCGCGATGCGCGGGTTCGGCGCGGTGCAGGCCTGCTTCGCCTACGAGTCGCAGATGGACCGGCTCGCCGAGGAGCTGGGCATGCACCCGGTGGACCTGCGGATCAGGAACGCCATGTCGCAGGGCTCGCGGATCATCACGGGCCAGGAGATCGACATGCCGCTGCCGATGGCGGAGATGCTGGAGCGCTGCCGCGCCCTGCCGATGCCTCCCGAGCGCGACACGCTGGCCGACCCCGCCGACCAGCGCACCCTGCCGGGCGGGGTGGCGGGCACCACGCGCGGCGAAGGCGTGGTGCGCGGTGTGGGCTACGGCCTGGGGCTGAAGAACCTGTGCTTCTCGGAGGGGTTCGACGACTACTCCACGGCGCGGGTGCGGCTGGAGGTGGTGGGCGGCGAGCCGGTGGTGCTGGTGCACACGGCGGCGGCCGAGGTCGGCCAGGGCCTGGTGACGGTCAAGGGGCAGATCGCCCGGACCGAGCTGGGTGTGGAGAGGGTGGTCATCGCCCCCGCCGACACCCGGGTCGGCTCGGCGGGCTCCTCCTCGGCCTCGCGGCAGTCGTACATGACCGGCGGCGCGGTCATGACGGCGTGCGCGTCGGTGCGCGCCGAGGTGTTCGCGCTGGCCCGCGAGCGCGGGATCGTGCCCGAGGCGCTGCCCGACACCGACCTGTCCCTGGACGGGGGCAAGCTGGTGTCGGCCACGGTCGGCGCGCTGGTGTCCCTGGCGGACCTGCTGGGGGAGTCGGCGCGCGGCGGCACGGTGGTCGAGCACACCCGCGAGTACCACCACCGGCCCACCGAGATGCTCGACCCCAAGCTGGGCCAGGGTTCCTCGCACAACCAGTTCGGGATGTGCGTGCACCGGGCCGTGGTGGACGTGGACGTGGAGCTGGGCCTGGTGAAGGTGGTCGCGCTCGACGCGGTGCAGGACGTGGGCCGGGTGCTGCATCCCCAGCAGCTGGCGGGGCAGATCCAGGGCGGCTCCACGCAGGGCCTGGGTCTGGCGCTGATGGAGGAGGTGCAGGTCAAGGACGGGGAGATCCGCAACCCCTCGTTCACCGACTACCTCATCCCCACCATCCTGGACACGCCGCCGATGCGCATCGACGTGCTGGAGCGGCCCGACCCGCACGCGCCCTACGGGCTGCGCGGCGCGGGTGAGCCGCCGACGCTGTCCTCGACCCCGGCCATCGTGGCCGCGGTGCGCGCGGCCACCGGCAGGGCCCTGACCCACGCTCCGGTGCGCCCGGAGGACATCGTGGGCATCGACCTGTAGCCGCGACCGGCGGCGCGGCCCCCGCCGCGCCGCCCCCATGAACCGCCCGCCCCGGCCTCGTCGGCGCCCCGACACCGGGGCGGGTGCCCTACGGCAGGACGGCGCCGCCCTGCGCACACCCTCGATTGAACACGAAGAGTTATAACTCCCCTACACATGGCGACGACTGCCATGCTCATCTCCCTCCAGGAGGGGACATGACCCGACTCAAGGACTCCGGCCCGCACTCGGGGGCCCGGAAGCCCACGGCTCGATCCTGGCTCGACCGCTTCTTCTTCGTCAGCGAGCGCGGATCCACCTTCGGGCGCGAGGTCCGCGGCGGACTGACCACCTTCATGGCGATGGCCTACATCATCGTCCTGAACCCGATCATCCTCAGCGGCGCCTCCGACGTGAACGGCGACGTCCTGTCCGCGGGCCAGCTGACCACCATGACCGCCCTGTCCGCCGGGCTGGTCACGATCATGATGGGGGTGGTCGGCCGGGCGCCGATCGCCTGCGCCGCAGCCCTGGGGGTGATGGCGGTCGTGGCCTACCAGGCCGCGCCCGTGATGGCCTGGCCCGAGGTGATGGGCCTGGTCGTGTGGCAGGGCGTCGCCATCATCCTCATGGTGGTGACCGGCGTGCGGACCGCGGTGATGAACGCGCTGCCGCACGACCTCAAGATGGCCATCGGCGTGGGCATCGGCCTGTTCGTGGCCCTCATCGGGCTGGACAACGCGGGCTTCGTCAGCGCCGGGGAGGGCGGCGGCCTGCTCCAGATCGGCGCGGCCGGGGCCGGCGGCCACCTCGACGGGTGGCCGATCCTGGTCTTCGTGTGCGGCCTGGTGCTGGCCAGCGTCCTGCTGGTGCGCGGGGTGCCCGGCGCGATCTTCTACGGCATCGTCGGCGCGACGGTCCTGGCGATCGTCGTGCACTACGCGGTGGGGCTGGACGCCCGGGCCTGGGGCGGGGCCAGCCCCGAGCTGCCAGGCAACCCGTTCGCGGCCCCCGACTTCGGCCTGCTGTTCCAGGTGGACATGTTCGGCGCCTGGACCTCGGCCGGTGCGACCACGGCGGGCGTCATCCTGTTCACCCTGGTGCTGGCCGGGTTCTTCGACGCCCTGGGCACCATCCTGGCCATCGGCACCAAGGCCGACATCGCCGACGCCGACGGGCACATGCCCCGGGTCAACCAGATCCTGGTGACCGACGGCGCGGGCGCCGTGGCCGGGGGTCTGACCAGCTCCTCGGCGACGCTGGTGTTCGTGGAGTCCACGGCGGGGGTGAGCGAGGGCGCCCGGACCGGTCTGGCGAGCGTGGTGACGGGGCTGTTCTTCCTCGCGGCGATCTTCCTGGCCCCGGTGTTCGGCGTGGTCCCTGCGCAGGCCGCGGCGGTGGCGATGGTGCTGGTGGGCGCCATGATGATGATGCATATCAGGGAGATCGACTGGTCGGACGTCGCCGTGGCGATCCCGGCCTTCCTGACCATCGCGATGATGCCGTTCACCTTCGACATCGCCAGCGGGATCGGCATCGGGATCATCTCCTACACGCTGGTCAGGTCGGCCCAGGGGCGCGTGCGCGACGTGGGCTGGCTGATGTGGGTGCTCTCGGCCGTGTTCGCGTTCCACTTCTCCATGCACGCGCTGGGGCTGTGAGCCGGATCCGCCACGGGGAGGCCGGGCCGCCGAGGGGGCGGCCCGGCCTCCCCCTTTTTTCGCCGTGGACCGGCCGGGGCCGCGCGTGCCCGGAGCAGCCACGGAGCCGCCAGGGCCGGAAGCCGCGGCCGCGCGGGGCCCGGCGGCTCGTTGACAGCGGTCGACGCCGCCCCTAAGTTGACAATGTCAACTTCGCATCGAGGGAAGCCACCCCATGAACGTTCGAGTCAACGGCGTCTCCTCCCCCGCCCCCGACTCCCCCGACACCACGGCGGCCGAGCACATCCGCGACCGCCTCGGCCTGACCGGCGCCAAGATCGCCTGCGGCACCGGGGTCTGCGGCGCCTGCACCGTCCTGGTGGAGGGCGCGCCCACCGCCTCGTGCCTGCTGCCCGCCGAACGGCTGGAGGGCCGCGAGGTCACCACCGTGGAGGGCCTGGGCGGCGACCACCCCGTCCAGCGCGCCTTCGCCGCCCACGACGGGATGCAGTGCGGCTACTGCACGCCCGGGTTCGTGGTGGAGGCCTCCGCCTTCGTCGACTCCTGGCGCGCCGAGCACGGCGACGTCCGCCCCGGCCGCGACCGCGTGGCCGACGCCCTTTCCGGGCACCTGTGCCGCTGCGGCGCCTACGAGGGGATCTTCGCCGCCGTGGACGCAGCCTGCGCGGGCGAGTTCGACACCGAACCCGAGCAGGCGCCGCCGCGCGCGGACGCCCTGGCCAAGGTCACCGGCCGGGCCCGCTTCAGCGCCGACCTGGCCCCCGAGGGCACCTGGGAGGGGGTGATCGTGCGCTCGGCCCACGCCCACGCGCGGGTGCGCGCCGTCGACCCCGGCGGGGCGCGGAGCGCGGCCGCCCGCCGCCCCGGGCCCGGACAGCCCGTGGACCCGAACCCGGTGTTCACCGACCTGCTGGGCGAGGAGCGCACGGTGCGCTACGTCGGCCAGCCCATCGCCGCCGTGGCCGCGCCCACCGCGGCCCTGGCCCGCGCCGCCGCCCGAGCCGTGCGGGTGGACTACGAACCCCTGCCCGCCGTGCTCGGTGTCGAGGAGGCGCGCGCGCAGGACGCCCCGCGGGTCTACCCCACGCGCGCCGAGCGCCAGGCCGCCCCCTCCAACGCCGAGGGCCCCAGTCTCCCGGGCCGCTGGGACGGCAACACGCGCGGTCCCACCACCGTCGGCTGGCGCGGCGCGACCGCGGTGCGGCGCCTGCGCACGGCCGCCGAACGCCGGGATCCGCGCCTGGTGGCCCAGGAGTACACCACCGCCGTGCAGGTGCACAGCCCGCTGGAACCCCACGTGTGCGTGGCCTCCTGGGACCGCGACGGCTCGCTGACCCTGCGCGCGTCCACCCAGGCGGTGTCCAAGGTCGCCCAGAAGGCCGCCGAGCGCTGGAAGCTGTCGCCCGAGCGGGTGCACGTGCTCAGCGAGTACGTCGGCGGCGGCTTCGGCGCCAAGGCCGGCCTGTCGGTCGACATGGTCGCCGCGACCGAACTGGCCCGGCTGGCCCACGCCCCGGTGCGCGTGTCCTTCGACCGCGCCGAGGAGCTCACCGACGCCGGGCACCGCCCCGGAACCCGCACCCGGGTGGCGCTGCTGGCCGACGACTCCGGGGACCTGGCGGCGCTGACCGTGGACTCCCACGGTGACGGCGGCGTCTCGGTGGGCTCCACCACGGCCGTCTTCGGGCTGTTGATGTACGGGCGCTCGCCGCGCCGGGCCCGCGACTTCGACGTGGTCACCCACCGCCCGCCGGGGGCGCCCATGCGCGCCCCCGGCGGCGCCCCGATGTCCTGGGCCGTGGAGCAGGCCGTGGACACGATGGCCCACCGGCTGGGCGAGGACCCCCTGTCCCTGCGCCGCCGGTGGGACGGCAACCCCAGGCGCCGGGCGCTGTACGAGCGGGCCGCCGCCCTGGAGCTGTGGCGCGAGCGCCCGCGCGGCGCCCGCACCGGCCGGTTCCGGCGCGGGGTCGGCGTCGCCGCCTCCAACTGGCTCTACCTCATGGGCCCGAGCGCGAAGGTCGAGTTGTCGGTCCGCGACGGCGCGGTGGTGGTGCGCTCCGCCACCCAGGACATCGGCACCGGGATCCGCACGGTCCTGGGCGAGGTGGTCGCCGAGCGGCTGGGGATGTCCGCCGCCGACGTGCGCGTGGAGATCGGTGACAGCTCCTCGGTGCACGGCACCGGTTCCTTCGGCAGCCGCACCACCACCTCGATGGGCCCCGCCGCCGCCGACGCCGCCGACCGGCTCCGCGCCGAACTGCGCGAACGCGAGCCCGGGGTTCCCGCCTCGGGGCCGATCCCCGAGCACGCCCTCAAGGACGCCCTGGCCGCCGCCGAGGGGGTGCGGGTGGTCGGCGAGAGGGGCCGGGACCGCCGGGGCGCGCTCACCCCGAACATGGACGACCTGGCCGTGGGCCGGGGCATGACCGGCGCCGTGCACGTGATGGAGGTGGAGGTGGACACCCTGCTGGGCCGGGTGCGCCCCACCCGCTGCTGGGCTGGGCTGGCGGTGGGCCGCGTGTACGCCGAGCGGCTGGCCCGCAACCAGGCCGAGGGCGCCGTGGTGCAGGGCGTGGGGTACGCGCTCTTCGAGGAGCGCCGCCACGACCCGGCCACCGGGGTGGTGCTCACCGACAACCTGGAGGACTACCGGCTCCCGGGGATGGGCGACGTCCCCGAGACCGAGGTGCACTTCCACCAGGAGGGGTTCGAGCACGCCGCGGGCGCGGGGGTGGGCCTGGGCGAGATCTCCCTGGTGGGCGTGGCCGCGTCCGTGGCCAACGCCGTGCACGACGCCACCGGCTGGCGCCCCCTGGACCTGCCCATCCGCCCGGACCGACTGCTGGAGGGACTGCGATGACCGCGACCACACGCCCCGCGGGGCTGGAGGAGGCCCTGGCCCGGCTGGAGGGCACGGGCGCCCGTCCGCGCGCCGGGGGCACCGACCTGACGGCGTGCCTGGCCTCGGGGGTCCTGGAGCCCGCGCCCGTGGTCGACCTGACCGGGGTGCGCGAGCTGCGCGGGGTGGAGTGGCGCCCCGACGGCTCGGCCCGGGTGGGCGCGCTGACCGGCGTCGCCGAGCTGTCCGCGGACCCCGCGCTGGCCGCGGCCTATCCGGCGCTGGCGGCCACGGCGCGGGCTCTGGCCACGCCGCAGGTGCGCAACGCCGCGACGCTGGGCGGCAACCTGCTCCAGCGCAACCGGTGCTGGTACCTGCGCAACCCGGCCTTCGACTGCTTCCAGACGGGCGGGGACTCCTGCCCGGCGCGCGGGGGCGACCACCTGTACGGGGTGGTCGTGGACCGGGGCCCGTGCGCGGCCCCGCACCCGTCCTCACTGGCGGTGGCGCTGCTGGCATACGACGCGTCGGTGCTGGTGGCGGGCGGGGGGCGGACCGAGATGGCGGTGGCCGACCTCTACGACGCCGCCGACCCGACCCGCGACCACGTGCTGGAGCCCGGCCGGGTACTGGTGTCGGTCGGGCTGCCGGTCCCGACCGCGGGTGAGCGGTCCGCCTACCGCCGTGCCACCGGGCGCTCGCGCGCGGAGTGGCCGCTGGTGGAGGCGGTGGTACGCCTGGCCCTGGCGGACGGGGGCGCGGTGACCTCGGCGGCGGTGGCCGTGGGCGGGGTGGCCCGCACCCCACTGCGGCTGCCGGAGGTGGAGGCCGCCCTGGTGGGCGCGCGTACGGGCCGGGCGCTGGACGGGGGCGTGGTCGAGGCGCTGGAGGGTCTGGCCGACCTGTGCTCCCCGCTGCCCGCGACCGGGTACAAGGTGGAGCTGCTGGGTGCCACCGTGCGCGACGCCCTGGAGCGGGCCCTGGACGCCCCGAACGGCTGAGGCCCCGGATCGGATGTACGGCCCCGTTCCCGCACGACGCGGGGGCGGGGCCGACGCCGTGTCCGGGACACACGCTTTTCGGATACGGAACCCTTTCCAGGAAGACCATCCCCACCGCGCATTTCACACATAAGGGATCACCGGGGAAATCCGTCGCCCCCGACCGCGCCGAACACACAGGGGAGCACGCGTCCGATGACGGAGCGCGCTCCGAGGAAAATCGGATTCCCCCGGTTTTCCGGAGACCCGGACATCTCCTATTTTCCCTCACGACCCAGAAGGGAGAAAGGGGATAAAAATACATTTTGGCGCCGCGTTCCACACCAGCAACAACAGAGGACAACAACACCCGAAAACCGCTGTGAGCAGTACCGATGTACCCCCTCACGCCTCCCACGACCCTCGCGTACGCACGTGTTCGCGCATCCCCCACGGGATTCTTTTCCGACCTTCTTGACACAGAAGGGAACGGATGCAAAATTGATGCAGTCGGACCACGGAACACCGCCCTCCCTCGGAAATACCGCGCCATTCCCCCAGCGCCCGGTCGGCGGGAAACGAGAACGCCCTCCCACCCCCGGAACAGGACCAGCACGGCGATCCCCACGACGACCCGGCAGTCGTCCACCACCGAAGCGCGAATCACGGGTGACACTTTGACGCATGCGTTGTCCCAGGACGTGTCCACGGCCGAGCGACGAGAGCGCTTCGCCGAGTCGGGATACCTCGTCCTCCCCGGCCTCCTGCCCGAGAACCTCCTCCACCGGCTCCTCCCCGAGGTGGACCGCTGGGTGGACGAGGGGCTGCGCGACCGCTCGATAGCCGCCTGCCTCGACCCGGAGGGGGGCGACCCCCGCCCGGCCCTGGAGCTGGAGTTGCCCGCCCACGGTGAACTCCTCACCCACGGCCCGCTGCTGGAGGTGATCGCGGAGCTGCTGGAGGCGCCCTTCGTCTTCCACCACCTGCACAGCGCCAGGCACGACCCGGACACCGGGGGCAAGCCCTGGCACCACGACAACGAGCCCAACGACCTCGGGGATCCGGGCCTGGTCATGGTGCACGCCCTGCACTACCCGGCGGGCCTGGACGAGAGCATGGGGAGCCTGGCCGTCCTGCCCGGGTCCCACCGCGAGGAGGCGGACAAGACCGCCCGCGCCCACCTGGGCACCTCGGAGCTACCGGGCGAGGCCGTCCTCGACCGGCTCCCGCCCGGTTCGACCGTCCTGCTCAACTCGGCGCTGTTCCACGCGCGCAGGCCCGCCCCGCGGACGACCCGCCGCCCCCGCTACTTCGTCGACGCCTCCTACTGCCAGACCGGCGCCCGGTGGCGCCCGGTCAAGCCCTACTGGCGGCACATGCTCACCCGCGCCCGCGAACTCGGCCTCGACCGGGGCGGATGGCCGGAGCTGTTCTCGCCTCGGCACTTCACCGACTACACCCCGGCATGAGGCTCCGGAGCCGGTCCCGGGCCCGACGGTGACGGACGCCCCCGTCACGGGGCCGCGCGAACCAGACAGCGGAGACGGAGCGGAGACGATGACGCACGTGTTGCGATCCACCCCCACACTGCCCGACATGCTCACGGAGGGGAGTCGGGCGCACCCGCTCCGTACGGCACTGACCGACGGCGTGCGCTCCCTCAGCTACCGCGACCTCGACACCGCCGCCGAACGGGTCGCCGCCCACCTGGCCGCACGGGGTCTGGGCCGCGGCGACCGGGTGGCCCTGCTCGGGCCGCGCGACGCCCGGCTGTGCGCGCTCCTGCACGGGGTCCTGCGCTCGGGCGCGGCCGCGGTCGTGGTCGACCCGGAGTGGAGCGCCGCCGACGTCGCCGCGCGTCTGGACGACGTCGAGGTCGCCCACGCGCTCACCGCCGACCCGGACACGCGTGCCCCCGGTGAGCGCGACACCGAGGTCCTGGACCCCCAGGCCCCGGCGGCGACCGCCCCCGCCCCCCGCCGCGTCCCGGGCCGGGCCTGCGACCCGGCCTACCTCTCCTTCACCTCGGGTTCGAGCGGGCGGCCCAAGGCCGTCACGGTCACCCACGCCAACGCGGCGCACTACGCGCTGGCGCTGCGCGACCGCCTCGGCCTCACCCGCGCCGACGCGCCGGTGTTCGCGCACGTGACCACCCTGGCGGCGGACCTGGGCCACACCTCCTGGCTGCTCGCCCTGGCCACCGGGGGCCGGGTGCACGTCGTTCCCGACCGCACCGCCCGCGACCCGCGGGCCCTGTGGGACTCCCTGCACCGGGCCCGGGTCTCGGTGCTCAAGACGACCCCGTCCCACATGGCGGCCCTAGTGGAGGAGCGTCCCCCCTCGCAGGAGCCGCTGCACACCCTGCTGCTGGGAGGTGAGGCGCTGCCCCGGTCGCTGGCCTCGGACCTGCTAGAGGGCCGTGTCGCGCACCGGGTGGTCAACCACTACGGGCCGACCGAGACGACCATCGGCGCCACCTGCCTCGTCGCCCGCTCACGCGCCGACCTGCCCGGCGACGAGCCGACGGTGCCCATCGGCGCCCCGATCGGCGGGGCGCGGCTGCACCTGCTGGACGCCGAGGGGCGGGAGGTCCCCGACGGCACCGAGGGCGAACTCCTCATCGGCGGACCCGGGGTCACGGCGGGCTACTTCGGTCGTCCCGAGGAGACCACGCGCCGCTTCGTCGGCCGGGGCGGGGAGCGGATGTATCGGACCGGAGACGTGTGCCGTCGCCGCCCGGACGGCGACCTGGTCTTCGTCGGCCGCACCGACCGCGAGGTCAAGGTGCGGGGGTACCGCGTGGATCCGGTGGGGGTCGAGCGGGTGATCGAGGGGTTCCCGGGGGTGGGGCGGTCCGCCGTGCTGGCCCGGGAGACGCCCGCGGGGACCGCCCTGGTGGCCGCCGTGCGCCCGACCGGCGCGCGGGAGGAGGCGGAGCTGCTCGACGCGCTGCGCGCCCACCTGCGCGAGCGGCTGCCCGGGTACGCGGTGCCCCAGCCCGTGGTCGCCCTGGACGCGTTCCCCACCGGCCCCAACGGCAAGCTCGACCGCGCGCGCCTGGCCGAGGCCGTGAACGCGGCCCTGGACGCGCGGGCCCGCCGCACCGCCCCGGACGGGCCGGACCCGGACGCACGGCCGCTGGTCCGCGCCATCGCCGAACTGTGGGCGGGCGCGCTCGGACTGCCCTCCGTCGGCCCGGGCGCCGACGTGCTCGAACTCGGCGGGGACTCCCTCCTGGCCATGCGCACGGTGGCCTTCCTGCGCCGGTCCGGTCTGCGCGT
Organism: Nocardiopsis sp. CNS-639; assembly: GCF_000381685.1. Taxonomy (NCBI): domain Bacteria; kingdom Bacillati; phylum Actinomycetota; class Actinomycetes; order Streptosporangiales; family Nocardiopsidaceae; genus Nocardiopsis; species Nocardiopsis sp. CNS-639. The sequence goes on along the minus strand of NZ_KB906855.1, from coordinate 56,281 downwards.
GGCCTTCGAGGACTTCTACCGCCACCCCACGCCCGAACTCCTGGCCTCGGCCGCCCGCCCCGGCGCGGGGGACCCGGCCGAGCGCGCACCGCACCCGGAGCACGCCCGGGCGCTGGCCCCCGCCCAGCGCTGGCTGCTGCGGCAGCCCCTGGCCGACACGCGCCACTGGAACCAGTCCGTCCTGCTGCGCTGCGCGGCGCCCGTGGACGCCCCGGCCCTGTCCGCGGCCGTGGGGGCCGTCCTGGAACGGCACCCGGCCCTGCGCACCCCCGTCGGCCCGGGCGGCCCCGGGCGTCCGCGGCCCGCGCGGGACCTGCACGCGGTGTCCTTCTCGCGGCTGCCCGGGGAGCCCGGCCGCGCTACGGGAGTGATCGGCGGCGCGTGCACCGAACTGCACCGGGGCCTGGACCCGGACTCCGGGCTCCTGCTGCGCGCGCACCTGTTCACCGGCCACCCCGACGGCGGGGACCGGCTCGCGGTGATCGCCCACCACCTGGCCGTGGACGGCCTCTCCTGGCGGATCCTGCTGGACGACCTCGCGCACGCCTACCGGTCGGCGCTGTCCGGGAAGGAGGAGTGCCTACCCCCCACGGCCGACTTCTACCGGTGGGCGGCCCGGACCCCGCGCGCACCCGGGGCTCCCGGGACCGCGGTCCCGCCCCGGGGCGGGACCGCAGCCGAGCGGGCACGGCCGACGGCCCTGGTCTGGAGCCTGGACGGGGCGGCCACCGACCGGCTCGTACACCGCCACGGGCACGGTCAGGACCTGGAGGCGTTCCTGCTGGCGGCCTTCGCCGACGCCGTGCTGGGCCGCGGCGGGCGCACCCGGCTGGAGGTGGAGGTGGAGACGCACGGGCGTGACACCAGCGACGCGGGGCACGCCTACATGGACACCGTCGGCTGGTTCACCGGCGTGAAGCGGGTGGGGCTCGACCGCGCCGACGGCGGTCCGGCCCCGCGGGCGCGGGCGGTCCGGCGCCTCCTGCGCGAGGCGCCCGAGCTGCCGATGGACTCCCCCGGCCCCAGGCCCGAGGCGGGGTTCAACTTCCTGGGGGCGTTCCGGCCGCCCGGAGACCCCTCCCTCGGCTGGACCGTGGCCCCCGAACAGGCCGGGAACGCCCGATGCTCCGGGGGCGACCCCCTCCAGCGCCTCCGGCTCACCGCCCGCGTCGTCGAGGGCAGGCTGGTGGCCGACCTGGTGTACGCCTGGCCCGACCTGACCCACGAGGACGCGGCGGGCGTCCTCTCCGACTTCGGCCGCCGCGTCGCGGCCCAGGCCCGGGCGAAACCCCCGGCGCACAGCAGGTCGCCGGTGTCGACCTCGGGACAGCCGATGCTCCACGGGGCTCCCCATCACGGCGCGGCCGTGCGGGTGCTCCGCGAACCCGCGCGGGTCCTGCTCACCGGCGCCACCGGCTACCTCGGCACGCACCTGCTCGGCGCGCTCCTGGAGCGGGGGGCGGAGGTCACCTGCCTGGTACGCGCCGACAGCGACGCCGACGCCGTCCGGCGGGTCGGCGCCGGGTCGGGCGGCGTCGATGCCGTGGCCGGAGACGTCACCCGGGAGGGTCTGGGCCTGTCCGGGGACGGGCTGCGCCGCGTCAGGGGGGTCCACGCCGTCGTCCACGCCGCGGCGGACGTGCGCCTGGTGGCCCCGCCCGACGAACTCGAACGCGTCAACGCGACCGCGGTCCGCGCCCTGGTGTCCTGGATCGACGCCGAGGTCCCCGGGGCGCGCCTGCACCACCTGTCGACCCTGGCCGTGTGCGGCGGCGTCGAGGGGCCCGCGCGCCGCTTCAGCGAGGCCGACCTGCGCATCGGGCAGAGCTTTCGCACCCCCTACGAGAGGACCAAGTTCGCGGCCGAGGAGATCGTCCGTTCCTGGGCCGCCTCGGGCCGCCAGTGCTACGTCCACCGCAGCGGCCACATCGCCGCGCACAGCCGCACCGGGGCGTTCCAGAGCAACATCTCGGACAACCGGGTCTACCAGCTCGTGCGCGGGTACGTCCTGGCCGGGGCGGCGCCCAGGCGCCCGTCGACCTCCTTCGTCTTCTCCCACGTGGACACGGTGGCGGCGGGGATCGCGGCGATCGCCACGCACCCGTGCGCCGCGCCCGGCGCCTACCACGTCGAGTCGCCCCACCAGGTCCCCCACGACGAACTCGTGGCCTGGCTCGCCCGGCACGGCTACCCGGTCGCGCTGACCGGCGACGAGGCGTTCGCCGCGGCGCTGGCCCGGGCCGAGCCCGACCACCCGACGGAGATCCGCCTGGCGTCGGCGTGGTCGCAGATGGAGGAGCGCAACGTCGTCGTCGACGGTTCGCGCACCGTGTCCCTGCTCGACCGTGCCGGTGTGCGCTTCGCTGCCCCCACCCCCCGGTGGTGGTCCGCGGCCCTGGGGTGGGCGGCCCGGACCGGTTTCCTGCCCCCGGTCGCCGTCCACGACGGCGCCACCGCCCGCTGAACGCTTCGCGGCACTCCCCGCGAACCCGCCTGACGAAGGGAACGACCCATGTCCGATGACACCGTGACCGACCTGGGATGGAACACCGAGGTCCTGGAGGAGCGGCGCCCGCTCTGGTCGCTGCCGCTGGCGAAGGAGGACACGCGGCTGCTGGCGGAGGCCGCGGCGGCCGACAGCTGGGACGGGGCCGAGGAGGTGCGCGACAGGCTCCGCGCCTTCGCCGTCGAGAGCGTGCGCTCGGTGGGGTTCGCGCACGTGCGCGGCCTGGTCTCCCCCGACGCGCCCTACGCCGTGAGCGAGGCGGTCATGCGGTTCGTGCTGCGCGAGCTGGGTGAGGTCATCCCGCAGAACGCCAAGGGCGACCTGACCCACGTGCTCCGCGACCAGGACGGCGACGGGGCCACCGAGCTGGGCTTCCACTGCGACACCTGCGACGTGCTCGTCCTGCTCTGCCTCCAGCCCGCGGTGGACGGCGGGGGCGACACCAAGCTCGCCAGCGCGCGGACGGTGCGCGACACGGTGGCGGGCGAGCGCCCCGACGTCCTCGCCACGCTGGAGCGGGACTGGACCTTCGACCGGACCGGCCGCGCCGGTCAGCAGGTCGTCGTCTCCCCGATCCTCTTCGTCCAGGAGGACGGCTCCGTCGGCTGCTACTACCAGCCCCGCACGGTGCGGACCTCTCCCGAACGGGGCGGGCCGCCCCTGAGTGAGGACCAGTGGGAGGCCCTGGGCTTCCTGGACGAGGTCCTCTACCGTCCCGAGATCGCCTTCCGCCTACGCCTGGAGGCGGGCGAGCTGCTGCTCATCCGCAACAACCGGGTCATGCACGGGCGCTCGCCCTACGTGGACGTGCCCGGCCCGCAGGCCCGCCGCGTGCTCAGGGCCTGGATGAGCACGGAGGTGCTGTGACCCCCCGTCCGCGCGGCGGCGGGGTCGCCGTGGTCACCGGCGGCGGGAGCGGGCTGGGCCGGGCGGGCGCCCTGGCCCTGCTCGCGGACGGGTGGTCGGTCGCGGTGGCCGGGCGGCGCGCGGACGCCCTTGAGGAGACCCTGGCCCTGGCGGGGGCGGACGCGGACCGGATGGCGGCCGTCCCGACCGACATCAGGGACCCCGACGGGGTCGCGTCGCTCTTCGCGGCCGTGCGCGAGCGCTTCGGCCGGGTGGACCTGCTGTTCAACAACGCGGGCGCGGCCGTGCCGCGCAGGCCGGTCGAGGACATGCCCCTGGACGACTGGGACAGGGTGGTGGGCACCGTCGCCACCGGCGCCTTCCTGTGCTCGCGCGAGGCCTTCCGGGTGATGCGGGACCAGTCGCCGCGGGGTGGGCGCATCATCAACAACGGCGCCCCCTCGGCCCACGTGCCGCGGCCGTACACCATCGCCTACACCGCGGCCAAGCACGCCCTGCTGGGGATGACGCGCGCCCTGGCGCTGGACGGACGCAGGTACGGGATCGCCTGCGGGCAGATCGACGTGGGCAACGTGGCGCCGGTGGACGGAGGGCCGCAGCCCGCGGCGGTCCAGGCCGACGGGACGAGGGCCGTGGAGCCGGTGATCCCGGTGGAGCGGTTCACCGAGTCGCTGACGCTGATGGCGTCGATGCCCCTGGACGCCAACGTCCAGTTCCTCACCGTCCTGCCGACCGCGATGCCCTTCGTCGGGCGGGGGTGAGGGGCCGGTGTTCGTCAGCTCCCGCTCCTTCGAGGAGTACCGGGCGATGTTCGCGCTCTCGGACCGGGACCTGTCGCTGCGGATCCTGGACTGCCCCGGCGGGGCGGCGGGGTTCGTGGCCGGGGCGCGGGGCGCGGACGCCGTCGCCGTGGACCCCGAGTACGCCGGTGACAGGAGGGCGCTGGGCTCGCTGGCCCTGCGCGAGGCCGAGCACCGGCACTCCCTCGTCGCGCGGGGGGCGGCGGATTTCGTGTGGACGTGGTTCGGCTCCCCCGAGCGGTACACGCGGTTGCGGACCCGGGCCGCGCGCGCCTTCGCCGCCGACCTCGCGGCGCGGCCGGAGCGCTACGTCGCGGGCGCCCTGCCCGACCTGCCCTTCGCCGACCGCTCCTTCGACCTGGTGCTCAGCTCGCACCTGCTGTTCTCCTACGGGGCGCGGCTCGACGAGGACTTCCACCGGTGCGCCCTGCTCGAACTGGTGCGCGTGGCCCGGTGGCAGGTGCGCCTGTTCCCCGTGGTGCTGCACACCAGCGGGGAGAGGTACGGTGCGCTCGACCGGCTGCGGGAGTGGCTGGAGGGGCGGGGCGTGCGCACCCGGCTGGAGCGGGTCGACTACGAGTTCCAGCCCGGGGGCGACGAGATGCTCCTCCTCGACGGTCTCCGCGGCGCCGCGGGGCCGCGTCCGTCCCGGGACGGGCGGGGCCGCGCCTTCGGCCTGGACCCGGTGCGCTGGCGCCACCTGGAGGCGGGGGCGTAGCCGCCCGGGCAGCCCCGCGACGGGGTGGGGCCACCGCGTCACCACGGCGCCGGGGTGCCGTGTCCGCTCTCCAGCGGCTCGAAGGGGCGCCCGGCCGGGGCTGTCCGGAGAGGCGCTCGGGCCCCCGGAACGGGACCGGGCCGGGGCCGCCGGGAACGGCGGCGCCCGGCCCGGACGCGTCGGCGGGGTCAGCCGCGCAGCAGCGCCTGGTGGGCCAGCTCCCGGCACGCGACCGCGAAGTCCAGCCCCGCGGCGGCGGCCCCCATCGGGAAGGTGGAGGTCTCGGTCAGGCCCGGGGCCACGTTGGTCTCCAGGAAGGTGACGCGGCCGTCGGTCCCCACGATGACGTCGGTGCGGGACAGGTCCCGCAGCCCCAGGACGCGGTGCGCGGTCAGCGCCACCTCGGTGGCCTCGGCGACCGTGGCGGGGTCCAGGCGCGCCGGGCAGAAGAACTCGGTGCGCCCGGCGGTGTAGCGGGCGGCGTAGTCGTACACCCCGCCGTCGGGCACGATCTCCACCGGCGGCAGCGCCACCGGCCCGTCGCCGGTGTCGAGGACGCCCACGGCCAGCTCGGTGCCCTGCACCTGCTCCTCGACCAGGGCCGAGTCGCTGTAGGCGAAGCAGGACACCAGGGCCGCCGACAGCTCCTGCACCGAGCCGACCGGCGCCGCGCCGAACGCGGAGCCGCCCCGGTCGGGCTTGACGAACAGCGGCAGGCCCAGCCGGTCTGCGAGCCGGTCCATCAGCGCCGGAGCGCCCAGGTCGTGGAAGGCCGACTTGGGCAGGGCGGCGCCGCGCGGCACCCGCACGCCCTCGGCGGCCAGCAGCGCCTTGGCGGCGGGCTTGGAGTAGGCCAGTCGGCAGCCCCCCGGCCGGGCGCCCACGTAGGGCACCCCGACCAGTTCCAGGACCTCCCGGATGGCGCCGTCCTCGCCCGCGGCCCCGTGCAGGACGGGGAAGACCACCTGCGGCGGGTCCTGGACGAGGCGGTCCAGCAGGGTGGAGTCCACGTCGGCGACCTGGACCTCCACGCCGAGCCTGCGCAGCGCCTCGGCGACGCCGCGCCCGGAGTGGACGCTCACCTCGTGTTCGGGGGACAGGCCCCCGGCCAGGACGAGAACCCGGTCAAGGTCTGCCACGGCGCGGACCTCCTTCTGTGCTGCTGTCATGATGGGGTGCCCTCATGGGGTGTCAGGGCAGGTCCGGAGCGGGGGCCTGTGGGCCGTCTGTGCTCGGGGCCAGGGTGGTGCCGAACGTATCACGCAGGTCGATCTCACCCTCGATGGCTCCGACGAGGCGGCGCACTCCCTCACGGATCTGCTCGGGTGTGGGGTAGCAGAAGCTCAGGCGCATGTCGGCCCGGCCGCGTCCGTCGGCGTAGAAGCCGGTGCCGGGCACGTAGGCGACCCGTTCGGTGACGGCCCGGGGCAGCATGGCCTTGGCGTCGATGCCCTCGGGCAGGGTGGCCCAGACGAAGAATCCGCCCTGGGGGCGGGTCCAGGTGCAGCCGGCGGGCATCATCGCGGTCAGCGCGTTGAGCATCGCGTCGCGGCGTTCGCCGTACATGGTGTTGAACGACTTGATCTGCTCGCGCCAGGGGAAGGTGTTGAGGTAGCGGCGCACCACCAGCTGGTTGAAGGTGGAGTGGCTGAGCATCGCCGACTCGGCGGCCAGGACGAGCTTGGCGCGCACCGCGGCGGGGGCGAGCGCCCAGCCGATGCGCAGGCCCGGGGAGAGGGTCTTGGACAGCGATCCCAGGTAGATGACGTTGCCCTCGCTCTGGGAGTAGAGGGTGGGCTCGGGGTCGCCGTCGTAGCGCAGCAGGCCGTAGGGGTTGTCCTCGACGATGAGCACGTCGTGGCGTTCGCAGGCCTCGGCCACCCGCGCGCGCCGCTCGGCCGTCATGGTGATCCCGGCGGGGTTCTGGAAGTTGGGGACGGTGTAGAAGAACTTCACCGGCCGCCCGTCCAGCTCGGCGCGGACGAGCGCCTCCTCCAGCTCCTCGGGGATCACTCCCTGCTCGTCCATGCCGACGTGGCGGATGTCGGCCTGGAAGGCGGCGAAGGTGTTGATCGCGGTGACGTAGGTGGGGGCCTCGGTCAGCACGATGTCGCCCGGGTCGACGAAGACGCGGGTGATCAGGTCCAGGGCCTGCTGGGAGCCGACGGTGACGATGACGTCGTCGGGGCTGGCGGTGATGCCCTCCAGCGTCATGTAGTCGCAGAGCTGCTCGCGCAGCACGGGGTCGCCCTGGGCGGAACCGTACTGGAGGGCCGCCGCGCCCTCCTCGGAGACGACGTCCTTGACCAGTTCGCCGATCTGGTCCAGGGGCAGCGCCGCGACGTTGGGCATGCCCCCGGCGAGGGAGACCACCTCGGGGCGTGAGGCGACGGCGAAGAGTGCGCGGACCTCCGATGCGACCATGCCCTGTGCTCGGCGTGCGTAGCGGCCGACGTGCGGGTCGATACGCGAACCCTGTTGGCTGGGCTGCTGCTCTCGGTGGTCAGCGGACACGGTCCACCTCCGAAGGAAGGTCGTTCTGTGGGGCAGGGCGGGGGCCGTCCGGGAACTCCCTGCGTTCCCGGGTTCGACGCCCTCGCCGTCCCCGCGGTTCACACCCCGTCCACGGGAGCGGGCGCGGTGCCCGGGCTCGCGGGTGGGGCGGTCGGGTGGGCTGGGTCGCGGGTGAACACGACCCGGTAAATGCACCGAGTCTAGCCCAGCCTCGGAGGACGGGCACGGAACGGGCCCCCGCGTGCTGTTCGCCACACCGGTCACACCCGCTCCCCTCGTCCCGTCCCTTCCGGTGGACTACCCGTCCGCGGCGGGGTCCACGGGGAGTGGGGCGAGAACATGGGCCGCTCTTTCCCCTGCCATCGGACGGAGCCCGCGGGGCGGAGGAGGTCGCGCTGGTCGCGGGGCGAGGACGTTTTCGGGAACCGTCCCGGTGGAGCCCCGTCCGTCCACCGGGACGGCGGCTCACCGTGGGAGACATGGCGCGGGAGCGGGTCCCCCTGAACCCGCCCCCGCGCATCGGCACGCCCCGGGAAGCCGGGCTCCCGCGGGGGGCGTACCGTCGGCGCGATGGCCCCAGGGGGTTCCCCCGAATCCCCGTGGTCGGCCATCCGAGCCCGGTGGCGCCTCTGCGTTACTCTCCCCCGGAACCCCCCTCAAGGTCCCAAGGCCGTGGAAGCGCCACGCGTTCCGTCCGCGGTCCGCCGCCGGGCCCTCTCTTGCCCCGCGGCGGCCACCGACGCCGGGCCGCGCACGCACAGTCCATCGCACGCCGCACGACACGGCAACGGTTGCACTAGGTTGCGGTGCCGTCGCGCAGAGCCATGGGACAGTCGCCGTCGCGGAGCGCGTCCCGCAGCGCGCGCACCCCGGGGGCCACCGACCCGGGCAGCAGGTCCACCGGTGAGGGGGGCCGCACCACCCGCACCCGCACCTCCCCGCTGAACCGGTAGGGGCGGCTCTGGATGATGCCGCCCAGATGGCGGCGCACGCGCGAGAGCTCGGCGCGCACCGTCACCACGTGCCCGCCCGCGCCGAACACGTCCTGGGACAGCTGCGCGCCGGTGCGCCCGCCCCGGTGCACGGCCAACAGCAGCAGCAGCTCCGCGTGGCGCGGGGTGAGCCGGTGCGCCCACTCCCCGCTGGGCCCGGCGACCACCATCCTGGGCGAGGGCCGGGTCAGGTCCAGGGTGACCGTGGAGGGCGCGCTCTCCGCCGCCGGACGCGGGCGCAGCAGCCATCCGCCGGGCAGGGGCTCCAGGGCGCACTCCCCCAGGGCGGGCAGCCAGGCGGTGCCGCTCTCGCGCTGTTTGGGCAGCAGCACCCTGCGGACCGGCTCCATGTGGACGGCGGCGGCGGTCCACCCGGCCTCGTCCACCACCAGCGCGCGTTCGCTCATCCCGGCCAGCAGGGGCGCGGCCACCGAGCGCAGCCGCTCCAGGTGGGTGTGGTGGAGGCTCTGCAGGTGGGCCTCGGCCAGTTGGGCCACCGCGCTGACCAGGGCGAGGGTGGAGGGGTGGATGGTGGATACGGGGCCGGTGACGTCGACGGCGCCGAGCAGGCGGCCGTCGCGGGGGTCGTGGATGGGGGCGCAGGCGCAGGTGAGGGCGTGCAGGCTGCGCATGAAGTGCTCGGCGGAGTAGACCTGCACGGGCCGCCCCACGACCAGGGCGGTGCCGATGGCGTTGGTGCCGGTGCTGCCCTCGTTCCAGAAGGCCCCCTCGACGAGCCCGACGCGGTCGCCGAGGGCGCGGACGCGGTGGGAGCCGTCGCGCCACAGGACCTGACCGGAGGCGTCGGTGACCAGCATGATGTGGTCGGCCTCGTCGGCGACCGAGACGAGGGAGCGGCGGATCAGCGGCAGGACCTCGGCGATCGGGGAGGCGTCCCGGTGCCGTTGGAGTTCGTCCAGCCGGGCCATGCGGGGCGGAGGGGCGCTGTCGGGGTCGATCCCGAAGCGTCGGCTGCGGGACCAGGAGTCCTCGATGACCGGCCGCAGGGCGGCCGGCGCCGGGCGCCCGGAGAGCGAGGCCTCGTGCACGCGCCGGAGCAGGCGGGCGTGCTCGCGGGCGTCGGCCCCGGCCGGCAGGGCCGTGTCCAGCGGCGGAAAAGACATGCGGTCCCCTGAGCTCGCGTTCGCAACGGCGTTCATCAATTTTCTCGGTTCGGCTTCGACAGGGTTGAGGGAACGGAAATACACACATGTTTCGGAGGCCGCTCTCGCTTCCGCTTCCGTTTCATCACCGGATTATGCCCCATCGCGCGCCCCGGGGCGGACGGGGATCCCGTTGGCGCCGGGAAGCCGCAAACCCCGTGGCGTCCGCGCGTATCCGGCGCGGCGCCCGCGTCCGCCGCCGCCGAAAGGCCGCGGACGCGTCTTCGAAAAGGGGACCGGGATCGAACGGAACAGCGGAATTGCCGAAAACGGCCGGTAATGCCGCAACGGCACTTTCCCGGACACATGTCCGCGTCCCCGTGGGGGCCGCTCCGGGGTCGCGTCGGGCTCGGGGCGGCGGAGCCCGGGTCAGCGCCGCCAGCGGGTGAGCGCGAACCACAGCCGCATGCGCTGCTCGGCGTCGGCCAGGTCCACGCCCAGATCGCGCTCGATCCGCCCGATCCGGTAGCGGACGCTGTTGCGGTGGGCGCCCAGGTCGGCGGCGGCCCGGTCCCAGTTGCCGTGCCGGGTGAGCCAGACCCGCAGGGTGCGGCGCAGCAGGCGCGCGGAGTCGGTGTCCTCGGCCAGCGGCCCCAGGACCCGCCGGGCCAGGTCCTCTCCTCCCCCCGGACCCAGGAGGGCGTCGAAGGGGTCGGCGGGCTCCTCCAGCAGCGGCCCGCCGACCGCGCGGGCACGGGTGAGCAGGGCGGCGGCCCGGCGGTCCGCGGCGGCCAGCTCCGCCGGGTCCACCGGCCCGCTCAGCGCGCCGATCCAGCCGTGGTCGAGCAGCCGGTCCAGGTGGGCCAGGTGCGCGGCCTCGCCCCGGTCGGCGAGGACGGCGCGCAGGTCCTCGCCGGGGCCCGCGTCCAGCAGCCGGGTGCCCAGGGGGAGCGCGGCGGGGGCGGTGTGGCGGCCCCGCCCGGCGGGCCGGGCGCGCAGGACCCGGTAGGCACCGGGGACCGCCGCCCCGGCGGGGGCGGCCGCTGCGCCCGCGGCGGCGGGGTCCCCCGGTGCGGCGGTTCTCGCGGAGGCCCCGGTCGCCGCCGGCCCCGCGAAGGCGTCCGTCGGGGCGGTGAGTTCGGCCAGCAGCGGCACGGCCGCGCCGGTGAGCCCGCCGTCCAGGAGCAGACCGGTGATCAGGCGGCCCGGGGCGGGCGGGGCGCCCCGGGAGGCCCGGGCGAGCAGGTCCAGCAGGGCGGTGGCGGTGCGCAGGACGGCCCGGTCGGTGACGTCCAGCGGCTCGGGGCGGCCGACCAGGACCACTCCGTGCTCCTGCGGCGGGGTGCCGACGGTGTGCAGGAAGACCTCGTCCCCCCGCACACGGGCCTTGGCGCCGCGCGGGCCGCGCGGCCGGGTGAGCCGGTCCGCGAGCCCGTGCAGTTCGGGGTCCAGCTCCGCCGGGGCGCCCGGCGTGCGGTGGGCGCCGCCCGGCACGGCGGGCGACGGGCGGGCCAGGACCGCCCAGCCGCCCAGGGCGTCGGCCAGGACGCGCAGGACCCGGTCCACGGGGGCGTCGGCGGTGACGGCCAGGGCCAGGGCCTGGTGCGCCTCGCCCAGGCGGCGCAGGTCGCGCAGGTGCAGCTCCTGGAGTTCGGCGCCCACGGCCTGACTGACGGCGGCGAAGGGTGTGGGGCGGGGCACCTCCACCAGGGGCAGCCCCCGTGCGCGGCACTGCTCGACCAGCCCGGCGGGGACGGTGTCGTGCACCGGGGTCACGCCGAAGCCGAGGGCGCTGACCCCCGCGCCGACCAGGGAGTCCACGTAGCCGCGCAGCCCGGCGGGGGCGGCGGGCAAGTTGACGCCCGCGGTGAGCAGCAGTTCGCCGCCGCGCAGGTAGGCGGCCGGGTCGGCCAGCTCGCTGGCCACCGCCCAGCCGATCCCCGGGTCCCCGGCGGCCACGAGGGTGGTCAGCCCCAGGTCGCGGCGGCCCACGACGGTGCTCAACGGGACCGTGTGGCCCTGCGCCCGGCTCTGTCCCGCCACTCCTGCCCCCTTCGCGAACCGGCCCGCGCCCCCGCCCGGCGGACCGGAGAGGACAGATGCCTCCGGGTGCCCGCGTTCGGGCGCGCTGACCGCGTGTTCTGGATACCCCATCTAGTACAACGCACCTTTGTGGATGGTTCGTCCACTGGAGGAGACCGCCTCGGCTGCCTAACCTGACCGGGGTTCGTGTGATCCGCCCCGACATGGTCGCCTTCGTTCCCCCGCGTCCCTCCTCCCGCGCCCGGAGTGCCCGGACAGTCGCCGCGCGGCGGGACGGCCCCCGGCCCGGCCGCGTGGGGGCCGAACGCGACCGACACGGCCGACGCGGGCCCCGTACGCGCCCGCGGACCGTACCGAACACCGCACCGACGACGAGAAGGACACCCGTGAACGCACCGATCGGCCCCACCGACTCCAGCCTCGTACCGCGCTTCGCCGGACCGGCCACCTTCGCCCGGCTGCCCCGCATCGACCAGGTCGGTCACGCCGACATCGCCGTGGTCGGCGTCCCCTTCGACACCGGCGTGTCCTACCGCCCCGGCGCGCGCTTCGGCCCCTCGGCCATCCGCGAGGCCAGCCGCCTGCTGCGCCCCTACAACCCGGGCCTGGACGTGTCCCCGTTCGCCTCCGCGCAGGTGGTCGACGGCGGCGACATCGCGGTCAACCCCTTCTCGATCGGCGACGCGGTGGAGACCCTGGACCAGGGCGCCTCCGAGTTCGTACGGGCGGGCACCCGCCTGGTCACCCTGGGCGGCGACCACACCATCGCGCTGCCCCTGCTGCGCTCGCTGTACCGCCAGCACGGGCCGATCGCCCTGCTGCACTTCGACGCCCACCTGGACACCTGGGACACCTACTTCGGCGAGCCCTACACCCACGGCACCCCGTTCCGCCGCGCCGTGGAGGAGGGGATCCTGGACACCGAGGCCCTGTGCCACGTGGGCACCCGCGGTCCGCTCTACGGCAAGAAGGACCTGGAGGAGGACCGCCGCTTCGGCTTCGGCATCGTCACCTCCGCCGACGTCATGCGCAGGGGCGTGGACGAGGTCGCCGACGCGCTGCGCCAGCGCATCGGGAACCGCCCTCTGTACGTGTCGGTGGACATCGACGTGCTCGACCCGGCGCACGCGCCCGGCACCGGCACCCCGGAGGCGGGCGGCCTGACCAGCCGCGAACTGCTGGAGATCCTGCGCGGGCTGGCCTCCTGCAACCTGGTGGGCGCCGACGTGGTGGAGGTCGCCCCGGCCTACGACCACGCGCAGATCACCGCGACCGCCGCCTCGCACGTGGCCTACGACCTGGTCAGCGTCCTGGCGCTGAACCACGGGGGCTGAGTCCGCGCGCCGCGGCGGAGGCGGGCGCCCGGCCGGTGGCGCCGACCCGCCCCGCCCGGGGCGCCGGGGGTCAGACCTCGGCGCCCTCGCGGCGGGCGCGCAGGTGGGCCCAGGTCAGGTCGGTGACGTGCCGGGCCATGGTCTCGGGGCTCTCCTCGGGGTGCTCCAGGAACCAGTCGGCGAAGGCGTCGGCGGTGCTGACCGCGATGCGCGCCAACAGCTGGGCGTCCTTGGGGTCGAGGTCACCGTAGCCCTCGCGCGTGCACGCGGTGACGAGGTCGGCCACCTCGGCCGTCACGCGGTCCCTGAGCCGCACGGCCTCCCCGGCGAAGGGCTCGCCCCGCAGGTCCGCGTGCCGGTACAGCACGGTCCAGCTCGCGCGGTTGCCGGTGACGAAGACGAAGAAGGCGCGCATGCCCCGGTGCAGGGGGTCCTCCCCCGCCGGGGCGTGCGGATCGTGCGCCGCGGCGCGCACGGCCTCGATGAGCCGGTCGGTCTCACGGCGCACGCAGGCGGTGAAGATCCGTTCCTTGGAACCCAGGTACTGGTACACGGTGGGCTTGGAGGTCCCGGCCGCCTCGGCGATCTCCTCGACGCTCACGGTGTGGTAGCCGCCGCGCGAGAACGCGGTGACGGCGGCGTCGATCATCTGCTCTTCCCTGAGCTGACGCGGGAGTCTGCGATGTGTGCTCTTCACCGTGTCTCCCGGAAGCTGCCCCGTCCTCCAGGGCTGGGAGGAATCCAGGGCACACGACCACCACATTTCCGTTCTGCCTTACCCATGATCTCCCTTGGTGTAATTTTTGCCGTATGCGGACGGCGTACAAGTGCCGGGCCTACCCGGACCCCGCACAAGCGGCCCAACTGGGTCGCACGTTCGGATGCGTGCGCCTGGTCTGGAACAAGACCCTCGCCGACCGCCACACCGCCTACCACCAGCACGGAGAGAAGACCTCCTACAAGCAGACCGACCAGGCGCTGACCGGGTGGGAGAAGACCCCTGAGCTGGCGTTCTTGTCCGAGGTGTCCTCGGTTCCCTTGCAGCAGACCCTGCGCCACCAACACAGCGCGTTCGCGAACTTCTTCGCCCAACGCGCCCGCTACCCCCGGTTCAAGAACCGGTCCGGTCGGCAGTCGGCGCACTACACCCGCAGCGCGTTTCGCCTCCGCGACGGTGCGCTGTTCCTGGCCAAACACCAGAGGCCGCTGAAGGTGGCCTGGTCCTGGCCCGAGACAGACCTGGCCGCCCTGGACCCGACCACGGTGGTCATCTCGCGTGAGGCGGACGGGCGCTGGTATGCGACCTTCTCCGTGGACACCGACGACCCCGACCCCGTACCGGACACCGGTTCTGAGGTGGGTGTGGACCTGGGAGTGAAGGACTTCGCGACCCTGTCCACGGGCGAGAAGATCGCCAACCCCCGCCACCTGGAGCGCAAAGCCCGCAACCTCAAGCGTTACCAACGACGCATGGCACGCAAGGTGAAAGGCTCGAACAACCGCCGCAAGGCCAAGCGCAGGGTCGCGGCCGCGTACCGCAAGGTCCGCCACGCCAGACAGGATTTCCTGCACAAGACCACCACCCGCCTGGTGCGCGAACACGACCTGATCGCGATCGAGGACCTGAACGTGCGGGGCATGACCTCCTCCGCACGCGGCACCGTCGTCCAGCCGGGAAGGAACGTCGCGCAAAAGCGTGGCCTGAACCGGTCGGTGCTCGATGCCGCTCTGGGTGAGTTCCGCCGCCAACTGGAGTACAAGGCCGAACGCTACGGTCGAACCCTCGTGGTGGTCGACCGGTGGTATCCCTCCTCGAAGACCTGCTCGAAGTGCGGGTACCTGCTGGATCGGCTTTCGCTGGGCACCCGGTCGTGGACGTGCCCTTCCTGTCGCACCCGACATGATCGGGACCTCAACGCGGCCAAGAACGTTCTTGCGGCTGGTCGAGTCGCAGCCCGAGAAGCAGTCTCGGGTGATGCCTGTGGAGCTGGTGTGAGTCGGCAAGGGGCCTCCCTTCCGCTGTCGGCTGCGAAGCAGGAAACCGGACCCGTGAGGGTCGCTGCGCAAGCGGCACCAGGCTTTTAGACTCGGTCGGAATCCCCCTCTCCTTCGAGGAGAGGGAGGAAGTCAAGTACTCAGACTTTATTGCGGCGGGGGCGCCCGGCCAGGGGCGGTGGTCCCCCGTACGCGGGACCGCCCGCGGCCCGCGGCGGGCGCGCGTGCGTGACCTGTGGCGTTGGCCCGTTGGCCCCGTTTCGCGGTGGTATTTCCCACACCGGCCCGGCCCCGCGACGGGCCGGACGGCGGCGGGTCCACGCATCGGCGGGTCCGGGCGCCCCTGCTGCGGACCTCCCTCACACGGGGGCGTCGCGCAACACCAGGGTGCAGCACTTGGCGCCGCCCCCGGCCCGGCGCAGTTCATCCAGCTCCACGGGGTGGACGGCGTAGCCCAGGGCCCGCAGGCGGTCGGCAAGGGCGGTGGCCTCGGCGGCGATGACGACGTTGCGGCCGTCGCACACGGCGTTGAGGCCGAGCACGGCGGCGTCCTCCTCGGTGGCCAGGAGCGCGTCCGGGAAGAGCGAGCGCAGCACCCGCCGGCTTCCGGCCGAGAAGGCACCGGGGTAGTAGGCGATCTGGTCCCCGGAGAGGGTGAACAGCGCGGTGTCCAGGTGGTAGAAGCGCGGGTCGGTCAGCTGGAGGGTGACGACGGGGCGGCCCAGGAAGCGCTCGGCCTCCTGGTGCGCGGCGGCCTCGGTCCGAAACCCCGTGGCGGCCAGGACCACCTCGTCCAGGGTGAGGAAGTCGCCCTCGCCCTCGTTGACGTGCTTGGGCTCGCGGGTCTCGGTGTAGCCCGCCTGACGGAACCAGTCGAGGTAGGCCGGGCCCTCCGGGGTGCGCTCGGCGCTGGCGAAGCGCGCCCCGTAGACCCTGCCGTCCACGACCAGGGCCCCGTTGGCGGCGAAGACCATGTCGGGCAGGCCGTCGACGGGGGCGATCTCGCTGACGCGGTGCCCCAGGGAGAGGTAGAGGTCGCGCAACCCCTCCCACTGCCGGATGGCGCGTGCGCGGTCGACGCCCGCCGCCGGGTCCATCCAGGGGTTGATCGCGTACTCGACCGCGAAGTAGGTGGGGCGGCACATGAGGTAGTGCCGCGGAACCGCTGCCGGACCGACCGGTCGAGCCATGGGACCTCCCGTACACCGTGCGGGACACTGGGCGGCCCCGGTGGCGCGTGGGTTCACTGCGCCTCGGGTCCGCACGGACGAAAGGGGACATACCCCTCTGTGGCGCGAGTGCAACGCGGCGCGGCCCTTCCGGGAGGACCGCGCCGCGCCGGATCAGGCCGGGGAGCAGGCCGCGCCGTTGAGGGCGAAGCCGGTCGGCTCACCGGAGTCGCCGGTGTGCGTTGCCTGGTAGCCGATGCCCAACACTGGCGCCGGGGGCGATGACGGCGTTGTAGGAGGCGTTGGCGGCGGTGACCTCGCCCTGGCGCGGACCGTAGGAGGCGTTCCAGCCCGAGGTGATGGTCTGGCCCGCGGGCAGGGTGAAGTCCAGGGACCAGCCGTCGACGGGCTCGGTGCCGGTGTTGGTGATGGTCAGCGAGGCGGTCAGGCCGGTGTTCCAGGCGTTGGTGGTGACGGCGACGGTGCAGTCCTCGTCACCGGGCTCGGGGTCCGGGCCGGGGCCGGGGCCGGTGTCCTGGTCGAGGCCGAAGAAGGTGATGGCGCGGGTCGCCATGCCGTTGGCCATGAGGTTGTGGCCGACGCCCTGCATGCTGACGGCCTCCACCGGGGCCCGGTCGCCGGTGGCGCCGTAGCGGGTGCGGGTCCAGCCGGGCTGGGGCTGGTCGGTGGCTGCCGGGGTCTGACCGAGGCCGTGGACGTCGGTCCACTGTTCGATCTCCTCGGTGAAGTTGGCGTAGCGCAGGACGTCGTCCTCGGTCCCGTGCCACAGCTGCATGCGCGGACGCGGTCCGGTGTAGCCGGGGTAGGAGTCGCGGACCAGGTCGCCCCACTCCTGCGGGGTGCGGTCGATGGTGCCGGTGGAGCAGGCGTTGTTCCAGCCGGAGCCGTCGGTGGTGGCGAAGCAGCCGAAGGGCACACCGCTGAAGGCGGCTCCCGCCGCGAACACGTCGGGGTAGTTGGCCAGCATGACGTTGGTCATCATGGCGCCGGAGGAGACGCCGGTGACGAACACGCGCTCGGCGTCGGCGTCGTGGGCGTCGACGACGTGGGCGACCATCGAGCGGATGCCGACCGGGTCACTGCCGCCGCCCCGGGTCAGCGCCTCGGGCGAGGACACGTCGAAGCACTGGCTGCTGCGCGTGACGGAGGGGTAGATGACGATGAACCCGTACCGGTCGGCCAGCGAGGCGAACTCGGTGTTGGCGTGGAAGACGGGCCCGGTTCCGGTGCACCAGTGCTGGGCGACCAGGACGGGGGGATCGTCGGTGACGCCGTCCGGCACGTACAGGTACATGCGCAGACCGCTGGGGTTGGGGCCGAAGTCCTCGACCTCGGTCAGGGCGGCGGCCGAGGCCGGGGGCGCGGCGAACAGGAGTGCGGCCAGCATGGGCAGGATGACGGCGGCGGCGAGCGCGCCGACCGCCCTGCTGACGGGGTTGGTGCGGGTGTGGTTCACGTGCGGGGCCTTCCCGACTGCGGGGGGTGGGGGACACTGCGCCGCCCGCCTGCGCACCGGTCGCCTCGCGGGGCCGACGCCGGTGGGCGCGGGCTCAGCGTGCGGCGTTCCGGTCGCGGTGGCGGCCCGACCTACAGGTTCGGTCGGCGGCGGGGCACAGGGCGCTCCGGCGGGGTCTCCGCCTCTTTTGGGAGCGCTCCCAACACTGTCCGTCCGCACGGGGTATCCGTCAACCCCGGTAAGCCCCTCGCGAAGGGCCGCCGTCGTGCTGGGCCGGGACGGGCGTGGAACACGCCCTGGTGGCGAGGCTCCGGCCCGGGCCCCGGGGCGTCGGGACACTCCGTCCTGGAGCCGGGCCCCTCGCGGCGGCGAGGGGCCCGTCCGGCGCGGTCCTCAGCGGCGGGCTTCGGCGCCGTTCAGCCCCACGGCCTCCTCCAACTGGTCCCGGCTCATCTTCGACCGGCCCGGCACGTCCAGCTCCGAGGCCCGCTGGAGCAGTTCGCGCTTGGTGGCCCTGCCCTCGCCGCGCCGCTCGGCCCGGGCACCGCGCGCTCCGGCTCCCCGGGGCTCGCGCGCCCTCCCGGCCCCCTCCGCACCGGTGGACGCGCGCGGACCGCGCGACCGCGCGCCCTGGGTGCGCTGGGCGGGCAGACTCTGGCGCAGGGCCTCGCCGAGGCCGTCCGCGTCCTCGGGGGGCACGGCCTGCTCGGGCCGGTGGGTGAACGTCCTGCCCCGGGCCTTGGCGCGCACCAGTTCGGTCAGGCGCTGGCCGTAGCTGTCGGAGTAGTCCTCGGGGTCCCACTCGATCGACAGGGACCTGACCAGCTCGCGGGCCAGTTCGAGTTCGCTCTTGGCCAGTGCGGCGTGGGCCACGGGCGGCATCACGTCGTCGGGTTCGCGGACCTCGTCGGGCCACCACAGGGTGGAGGCCGACAGTACGCCCCGGTTCGGTTCGATCAGGACGGGGTACTCGCGGTCGCGCAGGACGATGGTGGCCACGCCCGTGCGGCGGGTCTGCTCCAGGGCCGTGTACAGCAGCTGGTAGGCCTTGGCGTCGGCCGCGGCCCTGGGCGCGACGTAGTAGGTGGAGGCGTACCACAGCGCGTCGACGGCGCCCTGGGACAGGAAGCCGGTCAGCTCCATGGTGCGCGAGCCGTGCGGGAGGATCTCCTCCAGCTCCTCCGGTTCCAGGACCACGTACTCGTCCTCGACCCCCGTGCGGGCCCCGCGCACGACGTCCTCGCCGGCGACCTCCTCACCCGTGCGCTCGTTGACGCGGACGTAGCGGATGCGGTCGGCCGTGCCCCGCTCGAACTGGTGCAGCACGGGCCCCCTGCGTTCGCGCGCGCTGTAGAGGCGCACGCCGACGGGCACCCTGCCGAACATGAGGGTTCCCACCCAGACCGGATTGACCATGACCCCCTCCTCTGCCCCCATCATTACCGTTACCAGGCAAAATGTCGGTCGACAACGGCAAAGGACCCCCAAGGCGGGAAGGACCGCGACCATCGGTGGGAACACGGGTCCGCACGCCCCGGGTCCTTGACCGACCGGTCGGTATTGCTACTGTCGCGGCAGTCCGTGATTGGAGCCTCCCATGAGTACGACCGTCAGGGCCGCCGTCTTCTCCGAGCGCGGCGCCCCTCCCCGGATCCGCGACCTGGTCCTGCCCGACCCCGGCCCCGGCCAGGTGCGGGTGCGCCTGGCAGCGGCCGGGGTGTGCCACTCCGACCTGTCCCTGTCCAACGGCACCCTGGCGCAGAAGTGGCCCGCGGTGCTGGGCCACGAGGGCGCCGGAACCGTCGACGCCGTCGGCGAGGGCGTCACGGAGGTGGTCCCCGGCCAGCAGGTGATCCTGAACTGGGCCCCCTCGTGCCGCGAGTGCTGGTTCTGCCGCCAGGGCGAGCCGCACCTGTGCGAGCACGCGCTGGACCGCACCGTACTGCCCTACGCCGAGCTCGCCGACGGCACGCCCGTCTACCCCGGCCTGGGCTGCGGCGCGTTCGCCGAGGCCACCGTGCTGCCCGCCTCCGCCGTCGTGCCGCTGCCCGACGGGATCGACCCGGCGGTGGCCGCCGTGCTGGGCTGCGCTGTGCTCACCGGTTGGGGCGCGGTCAACAACTCCGCGGGTGTGCGCGAGGGCCAGTCCGCCGTGGTGCTGGGCCTGGGCGGGGTGGGTCTGTCGGTGCTCCAGGCCGCGCGTCTGGCCGGGGCCGACCCGGTGGTCGCGGTGGACGTCTCCCCCGCCAAGGAGGAGCTGGCCCGTTCGCTGGGCGCCACCGAGTTCCTGCTCGCCGACGAGACCCTGGTCAGGGCCGTGCGCGCGCTGACGGGCAGGCGCGGCGCCGACCACGCCTTCGAGGTGGTGGGGTCGGCGAAGGCGGTGCGCTCGGCCTGGGACGTGACCCGGCGCGGCGGCACGGTCACGGTGGTGGGCGTGGGCAGGGTGGACGACGAGGTGTCCTTCAACGCGCTGGAGCTGTTCCACCAGGCGCGCACGCTGCGCGGGTGCGTGTACGGCTCCAGCGACCCCGAGCGCGACGTCCCGCTCATCGCCGAGCGGGTGCGGTCGGGGGAGCTGAAGCTGGCGGCGATGGTCACCGACGAGATCCCGCTCGAAGGCGTGCCCGAGGCCTTCGAGCGCATGGCCCGGGGCCGGGGCGGCCGGTCGCTGGTGCGCTTCGGGGGCTGAACCCGGTGGGCTCCGGCGGCACCGCGCTGACGCGGTACCGCCGGAGCCCGTGGTGTGCGGTCCGCGCGGTTCAGCGCCCGGGCCGCCGGACGGGGTTGCCGTCGGCGTCGAGCATGGTGACCTCCATGGGCGCCGCCTGCCCCGTCAGCCGCTGGTAATGCCGGACGAGCAGGCGCAGGTAGCGCACGTAGCAGTAGGCGGCCAGACACCAGGCGACCAGGGGCACGAACAGGGAGCCGGAGAACAGGATGGCGTGGCACAGCGCCACCAGCGCTCCGTACGCGGCCATCGTGAGCATCGGCCGCACGCCCTGCCCCCACTCCTGCCAGCCGAGGGCCAGAGCGACGGCGGCGACCGCGGGCAGTGGGCCGACGAACACCGTGACCAGCGGGTAGACGACCACGAAGAGCACGACCGTGGTGGCCAGGCCGCCCAGAGTGACGTGCCCCAGCGCCCAGCGCCACTCGGCGTCCCCCCAGTTCACGGGATCCTCCGGACCCGAGGCCGGGCCGGACCCACCGGCGCCGTCGTGGCGCCTCTGCACCACGAGAGCCGCCACGAAGGCCGCGGCCGCCACCAGGATCACGACCGTTCCGACCCAGGAGACGAGGTCTCCCGCCAGCGGGGAGGGCGCCTCGGGCTCGTGTCCCTGGAGCCGGGGCACGATGAGGCCCAGGTCGGCCGGGGTGACCACGTCGGCGGAGGCCACGAACGCCGCGGCCGCGAGGACCTCGGTGAGGGACAACAGCGCTCCGAGGCGACGGCGGCGCGTCAACGGCGAGACGCGGCCGGGTCGACCGGGGCGGCGGGTGAGCGACCGCACCAGCAGGGGCTGGACGAGGAGCAAGAGCAGGGTGGCGAGCCCGACGAGGGTGGCGAGCCAGCCGGGGTCGAGGGTCGGGGGATGGAAGTACACGCGGAGTCCTCTGTCTTGAACACGGTGTGACCAGCACGAACGGCGCCGAAAGGGGTCCGGCGCGCGGGTCGCACGATTGTGGCCGAGCCGGGAGGGTTTGTCACCTTCTGACAAATCCTGTGGCGCACGACACACTTTGCCCTTGCCGCGCCGCCGCGGCGGCGGCACAGTCGTCACCATCGCGCACACCGTGCCCCGGGCACGGCCGACCTGAGGGGAACAGCATGGGTAGCAGCGGAGACGACCGCGCCGACGTCATCGTCGTCGGCGCCGGACTCGCGGGCCTGACCGCGGCCGCCGAACTGGCCGACGCTGGCAGGAGCGTGCTCCTGCTGGACCAGGAGCCCGAGCAGTCCCTGGGCGGCCAGGCGTTCTGGTCCTTCGGCGGGCTGTTCCTCGTGGACTCCCCCGAGCAGCGGCGCATGGGCATCAGGGACTCCGCCGAGCTGGCCATGCAGGACTGGACGGGCACGGCGGGGTTCGACCGCCCCGAGGACGCCTGGCCCCGCCGGTGGGCCGAGGCCTACGTGGACTTCGCCGCCGGGGAGAAGCGCTCCTGGCTGCACCGGCAGGGGATACGGTTCTTCCCCCTCGTGGGCTGGGCCGAGCGCGGCGGCTACCTGGCCGACGGCCACGGCAACTCCGTGCCCCGGTTCCACATCACCTGGGGTACCGGCCCGGGCGTGGTCGCGCCGTTCGAGCGGCGGGTGCGCGCGGCGGCCGAGCGCGGCCTGGTCTCACTGCGCTTCCGCCACCGGGTGGACGAACTGGTGGTCACGGGCGGGACGGTCACCGGCGTGCGCGGCGCGGTCCTGGCCCCCAGCGGCGTCAGGCGGGGCGAGGCCAGCGGACGCGAGGCGGTGGGCGACTTCGAGTTCTCCGCCCAGGCGGTGATCGTCACCTCCGGCGGGATCGGCGCCAACCACGACCTGGTGCGCCGCAACTGGCCCGAGCGCCTGGGCACCCCGCCCGAGCACATGCTCTCGGGGGTGCCCGAGCACGTGGACGGGCGCATGCTGGCCATCACCGAACGGGCGGGCGGGCGGATCGTCAACCCCGACCGCATGTGGCACTACACCGAGGGCATCCAGAACTGGGACCCCGTCTGGGCCCGGCACGGCATCCGCATCCTGCCGGGGCCCTCCTCGCTGTGGCTGGACGCGACCGGCAAACGGCTGCCCGCGCCCTACTTCCCCGGGTTCGACACCCTGGGCACCCTGGAGCACATCATGCGCAGCGGCCACGAGTACACGTGGTTCGTGCTCTCACAGAGGATCATCGAGAAGGAGTTCGCCCTGTCGGGGTCGGAGCAGAACCCCGACCTGACCGGCAAGGACCTCGGGCTCGTCCTCAAGCGGGTGCTGCCGGGCGCGCCGGGGCCGGTGGAGGCCTTCAAGCGCAACGGCGCGGACTTCGCCGTCGCCGACCGGCTGCCCGAGCTGATCCGGAGGATGAGGGAGATCGCGGGCGACGGCGTGCTCGACGCCGACACCGTCACCCGCGAGGTGGTGGCCCGCGACCGGGAGATGGTCAACACCTTCACCAAGGACCTCCAGGTGACGGCGATCCACGGGGCGCGCAACTACCGGGGCGACCGCCTGGCCCGGGTGGCGTCCCCGCACCAGATCCTGGACCCCAAGGCGGGCCCGCTGATCGCGGTGCGCCTGCACGTGCTCACCCGCAAGTCCCTGGGCGGCCTGCACACCGACCTGGACGCCCGCGTGCTGCGCGCGGACGGCACGCCGCTGCCGGGGGTGTACGCCGCGGGCGAGGTCGCCGGGTTCGGCGGCGGCGGGGTGCACGGCTACCGGGCGCTGGAGGGCACCTTCCTGGGCGGCTGCCTGTTCTCGGGCCGCACGGCCGGTCGGGCCGCCGCGGCGGCGCTGGGCTAGCACACGCCCCTCCCCGGGCCGTCGTCCCCCGCCCGGGGCCCGCGCGTGGCGACGGCTCGGAGCAGACGTCCTCGGGGTCGGCGCGCCGGGCGCCGCGCGCGGCCGGGCCGGGCGCCCCCTCGGGCGCCCGGCTCCGCGACTCCGGCGGCGTCGCCGTCACTTCCCCGGACCGTCGTCCTCCTGCTCGGGCTCCGGCTGCTCCGGCTCGGGTCTGCGCGGTCGGCCGCGGCGGGGGATGGCCCCCGCCTCCTTGGGCATCCGCCCCGCGTCGTCCAGCGCGCGACGCAGCAGGAACTCGATCTGGGCGTTGGTGCTGCGCAGCTCCTGCCCGGCCCACCGCGCGAGCGCGTCGTGGACGGCGGGGTCGAGCCGCAGCAACACCTTCTTGCGCTCGGGCACTGCCACCTCACGCGGTCACTGGTACAGGGTTCCGGCGTTGACGACGGGGCTGGCGGGGCGGTCGGAGCACAGCACCACGAGCAGGTTGCTGACCATGGCGGCCTTGCGCTCCTCGTCCAGCTCCACCACGCCCTCCTCCGACAGGCGGGCGAGCGCGCGGTCGACCATGCCCACGGCCCCCTCCACGATCTCCTGGCGGGCGGCGATCAGTGCGCTGGCCTGCTGGCGCTGGAGCATGGCCTGGGCGACCTCGGAGGCGTAGGCCAGGTGGGTGAAGCGCGTCTCCACGATCCGCACTCCCGCCGCCTCGACACGCTCGCCGACCTCCCGGGACAGCTGCTCGGTGATGAGGTCGGCGCTGCCGCGCAGGGAGCGGCTGGTGTCGGTGTCGTAGGAGTCGTAGGGGTAGTTGCCCGCGATGTGGCGCACGGCGGCCTCGGTCTGGATGGAGACGAACTCCACGAAGTCGTCCACCTCGAAGGAGGCGCGGGCGGTGTCCTCCACCTGCCAGACGATGACGGCGGCGATCTCGATGGGGCTGCCGGAGGCGTCGTTGACCTTCATCACGGAGGTCTCGTGGTTGCGGATGCGGGTGGAGACGCCCTTGCGGACGGTGAAGGGGTTGACCCAGCGCAGGCCGTCGGTGCGGACGCTGCCGACGTAGCGGCCGAAGAGCTGGACGACCTTGGCCTCGTTGGGCGCGACCATCTCCAGTCCGATGAAGAACAGGAAGCCGACCACGGCGAGGACCACGCCGACGGCCACCAGGGGCACGGGCAGTCCGACGATGGGCGACAGCGCGACGGCGACGCCGAGGAGGAAGAGCAGGATGCTGACCACCGCCATCACCATGCCGTTGATGCTGGCGGCGGGGTGTTCTCGGTACTGGGGCGCCGGGGTGGGGACCTGGCCGGTAGCGGTCATCTGAGGTTTCCGTTCTCTTCTGGGTGATGACGCGAGCATAGCATTGTGATATCACTTTTAAAAGACACCGGCCCGCCGGGGCCCCGAACCGAAGGAGGCGTGGACGCGATGAGCGCCGACACCCCCCGCCTGCGCCCACCCCGCCACCGGGTGGACGGGCGCGCCGTCCACTGGTGGACCACCCGGTCCCTGGCCGTGACGGTCGTCCTCACCGCGATCCCCGTGGTGCCCGCGATCATCTGGGAGCCGCCGCGCGCGTGGTTCCTGGCCGCCGCCGCGGTGATCGGCGGGATCGGGCTGCTGATCACCGTGGTCATGCCGCGGTGGCGCTACCGCGTCCACCGCTGGGAGGTCACCGACACGGCCGTCTACACCTCCAGCGGCTGGCTCTGGCAGGAGTGGCGAGTGGCCCCGATGTCGCGCATCCAGACCGTGGACACCGCCCGCGGCCCCCTCCAGCGGGCGTTCGGGCTCTCCAGCGTCACCGTGACCACCGCCTCCGCCGCGGGCCCGATCGAGATCACCGGCCTGGACCACGAACTGGCCACGCGCGTGGCCGACCAGCTCACCGACACCACCCAGGCGACCCCGGGGGACGCGACATGAGCGACGGACACCGATCCGGCCCCGAGGAGTTCCCTCCGGCGCCCGGACAGAGCGGACCGCCCGCCCCGCGTGCGGAAGGCGTCCCCGCCGGACCGGCCGACACCGACCCGGGCCCCGCCCCGGCGGGCGCCGCGGCTCCCGCCGGACAGACCTTCGCCTCTCCCACCGGGGCCCCCGCCGCCTCCGCGGAACCCGTCCCCGCAGAGGAGACCCCCGTCACCGACTGGCAGCGGCTGCACCCGCTCAGCGTGTGGGCCAGCACCGTCGTCGTCGGGCTGTTCCTCGTCCCGAGCGCGATCGTGGTCACCGTCGTGCTGGTGGTGGCCGGACAGCCCCTGTGGGCCCTGCTCCCGGTCCCCGCCGCACTGGCGTTCACCGCGCTCATGACCTACCTCGACCTGCTGCGCCTGCGCGCGACCCGTTACCGGGTCACCGACGAGCGCATGGAGATGCGTTCGGGCATCGTCGCCAAGTCCTACCGGTCCATCCCGCGCGAGCGCGTGCGCAGCGTCGACGTGGCGGCGCCGATCTACGTGCGGATCTTCGGACTGTGCTCGGTCACGGTCGGCACCGGTGAGCAGGTCGGGGCCGGGGCCGACCAGCTCCAGCTGCTCTACGTCACCGCGGAGCAGGGCGAGTGGCTGCGCCGCGACCTGCTGCGCCGGGGCGCGCCCGCCGGCGCCGTGTCCGGTACCGGTGAGGCCGCCGAGGACGGCGCGGGCGGGGACGGCGAGACCGAGCTGGCCCGCCTCGACCGCCGCTGGTTCGCCTACGCCCCCGCGACCACCGCGACCCTGGGCGTGGGCCTGGGCGCCATCGCCGGTCTGCTGGGCCTGAACGCCCAGACCGGCGGCGTGGGGTGGGACTGGCTCTCCGAGCAGGCCAACCTGCCCAGCGTGGAGGAGATGTCCTCGTTCGTGATGGGGCAGATCCTGATCGTGGTGCCCCTGACGCTGCTGGGTCTGCTGGTGTCCGGTGTGGTGGTCCTGACCGCCGTCGCCGTAGAGACCTGGTGGAACTACCGCCTCACCCGGGAGGCCGACGGGACCGTGCGGCTGCGCCGCGGCCTGCTGACCAGCGTGTCGCTGTCGGTGGAGGGGCGCCGCCTCAACGGGGTGACGCTGCACGAGCCGTACGTGCTGCGGCTGTCGGGCGGAGCGGACGTGCGCGCGGTGGCCACCGGGCTGGCCGCGGCCGACGACCAGAAGACCAGTGCCAGGAGCCGCCTGTCCCCGGCCATGCCGCGGGAGCGGGCCCGGAGACTGGCCGCCGACCTGATGGGCACGCCGGACTCGCCCCTGGACGTGGCGCTGGCCGTGCACCCCCGGGCCGCGCTGCGCCGCCGCTTCACGCGGGCCGCCGTGGTCGCCGTGCTGGGCGCGGTGCTCTCCGGCGCCCTGGCCTGGCTGCACACGCTGATCGCCGAGGCCTGGTGGGACGTGGTGCACGAGGTGGAGCGGGAGATCATCCCGGTGCCGCTGGCCACGAGCACGGTGGAGGTCACGCCGAGCTGGGCGTGGGCGGTGCTGGCGGTGGCGATCGCGGCGGCGGCGTTCTGGTACGCCGTGGGCTCCTACCGGGGGCTGGGCCACGGTCTGCACCCGCGCTACCTGGTGGTGCGCAAGGGGATGGCGGTGCGCGACACGGTGACCCTGGAGCGGTCGGCGGTGATCGGCTGGCGGATCAACCGCTCGCCGTTCCAGCGCAGGCTGGGCCTGGCCGACGTGGCCGCCACGACGGCGGCGGGGCAGGGGATGTACGCGGCCAGGGACGTGGGGTTGGGCCAGGGCCTGGCCTGGGCGGACGAGGCCGTCCCCGAACTGCTGGCGCCCTTCCTGGTGCGCGACGGGCAGGAGGACGAAGGCGGACGGGGCACCGGGGGCGGGGCGTCCCGCCCCTGAGGCGGGGGTTTGGCGCGGGCCGCGGTCCCGGTCCCCCGTGCGGGGCGGGGACCGGGACCCGGTCACGGGAGTTCGGGCACCGTGTTGCGGATCGGGTCGCCGTCGACCCGCAACCCGCTGGTGTGTGTGAGCGCCATTTCCAGGAGGGGGTAGATCTCGAACACGCGCCCCATGCCCAGCGCCTCCAGCACGCGCGCGGCGATGGGCGCGGGCTCGGCCAGGACCACGTGCCGCCCCTCGCGGGTGAGGCTCTTGTAGACCGCGACCAGGGCGCTGACGCCGCTCGCGTCGAAGAAGTCGAGCCCGGACATGTCCACCACCAGGCAGTCGCACCGTGAGGCGTGCGCGGCCTGGAGCAGCCGATCGCGCACGCGGTCGGCGGTGGCGAGGTCAACCTCGCCGTGGACGGGCACGACCGTCACACCCGTACAGGGGAAACGCTCCTGGGCAGAGAACCGGGCATTCCTCGCCACTCGGGCCACCTCTCACCGGACGTAACCTTTCCACTACGCAACCGCGTACGAGATCGTAACCTCTCCAGAGAGACCGTGGGAGCTTTTCGTGAGAAAAACCCGCGAAAACTCGCTGATGTGGCCGTAGGGACAGTCCCGTGTCACCCCGTCCGACGGGTAGCGGGAGGCACCGCGCGCGACCGCGGCTTCGACCCCTCACTTCTCCTCTCGGACACTCCGGGCACGCCCCCGCGCGTGGCCTTCCGCGCCCGAGTGCGGTAGAAGCGGTACAGGTGGCACCCCCGCGTGCCCGCGCCCACGGGCCGGGCCCGGGGCCGATCCCAGGGACAGCCCACGAGAAGGGAGGGAGCGGCGGGCCCCGGCCGACGGCCGCGGCGTTCCGCCGCGCACCCGATGACCGAAACCGCCGACACCCAGCCCGGCTGGTTCTCCCCCGAGGAGCTGGAGAGCATCCGCGGCCGCATGCCCGTCCTCTACGTCCAGGCGGTTCCCGTACGGGTGGACGAGGTGGGGCAGGTGACCCATGTCGGCCTGCTCATGCGGGCCGCGCCCGACGGCAGCTTCCACCGCTCGGTGGTCTCGGGCCGCGTGCTCTACCACGAGCGGATCCGCGACGCCCTCCTGCGCCACCTGGAGAAGGACCTGGGCCCGGTGGCCCTGCCGCGCGTCCCCGTCTCGCCGCAGCCGTTCACGGTGGCCGAGTACTTCCCCACTCCGGGGGTCACCCCGTTCCACGACGCCCGCCAGCACGCGGTGGCGATGGCCTACATCGTCCCGGTCTCGGGCGACTGCCAGCCCCGCCAGGACGCCCTGGACCTGGTGTGGTTCACCCCGGAGGAGGCGGTCGGCGCGCACCTGCGCGAGGAGATGACGGGCGGCCAGGACGTGCTGGTGCGCCAGGCGCTGGCCCACGTGGGCCACGTCCCCTGACCGGGACCTCCGGGCCCGGCGGGGCCACCGCCCCGGCGGGCCCGGAGGAGGCCGCCCCGCACGGTCCGGGGCCCGGCGCGGCCGACGGGGCGGACCCGGACACCGCCCCGGCGCGGGGCGCCCCGGGGTGCGTAGGCTCGTTCCATGTCCGAACCGCTCGTCGCCGACGCCCTCGCCCTGGCCGCCGCCACCGGCGGCCCCCGTCGCCGCGTACTCGGCCTGGTCGGTGCCCCCGCCGCCGGGAAGTCCACGCTCGCCCGCCACCTGGTGGCCGGGGTCAACGGCGTGCTGGGCCCGGGCACGGCCGGGTACCTGCCCATGGACGGCTTCCACCTGTCCAACGCCCAGCTCGACCGGCTGGGGCGGCGCGACCGCAAAGGCGCGCCGGACACCTTCGACGCGCACGGGTACGCGGCCCTGGTGCGCCGCCTGCTCGCCGAGACCGACCACCCCGTCTACGTGCCCGACTACGACCGCGTGCTGCACGAACCCGTCGCCGCGCGGCACGTGATCGAGCCGCACACCCGGCTGGTCGTGACCGAGGGCAACTACCTGGCGGGCGACGAGGAGCCCTGGGCCGGGCTGCGCGGGCTGTTCGCCCAGCTGTGGTACGTGGAGGCCGACGACGACCTGCGCGAGCGCAGGCTGCACCGGCGCCAGCTCGCGGGCGGGGCGACCGAGGAGGCCGCCCGGGAGTGGGTGGAGCGCAGCGACCGCCCCAACGGGGAGCTGGTCAAGCGCTTCCGGGACAACTGCACGCGGGTGGTGCGCCCGGGCCCCCTCCCCGAGGACTGAGGGCCGCCCGGCGCACGGCCCCGGACCGCCGCCCCTGTCCCGGGAGCCGCGCCCGGCCCACCGGTCGCGGTGTGCGGATCGCCACCGCCGCCGCCCGCGACCGGGCCCGGGGGCGCGGGGTCAGGGGAGGCGAAGGCCCGTGTGCGCGCGGGATCCGCGCTTCCCGGCCCGCGGAAAACCCCAGACGGACACAGAGAACGCACACGTCCATATAGTGAGACAAATGTTTCATACAGTGGCGAGCGAGGCTAGCATCCAGCCATCCGCACCCACTGACCTGGAAAGAAGTCCCATGACGGACGTCGCCCCACGCGCACCAGAAGAGGCCGAGCCACCGGCCAATCCCAAGAGGAAGGTCCTCACGGCCAGCCTCGTGGGGACGTCCATCGAGTTCTACGACTTCTACATCTACGCGACGGCCGCGGTCCTGGTCTTCCCCGCGCTGTTCTTCCCCGAGGGCGACATGCTGGCGGCGCGGTTGCAGTCGCTGGCCACCTTCGCCATCGCCTTCGTCGCCCGCCCCATCGGCTCCTGGGTGTTCGGCCACTTCGGCGACCGCGTCGGGCGCAAGGCCACCCTGGTGGCGTCGCTGCTGACCATGGGCATCGCCACCGTCGGCATCGGCCTGCTGCCCACCTACGCGCAGGTGGGCGTCCTGGCCCCGCTGCTGCTGGCGGTGTGCCGCTTCGGCCAGGGCCTGGGACTGGGCGGGGAGTGGGGCGGCGCGGCCCTGCTGGCCACAGAGAACGCCCCTCCCGGAAGGCGCGGCTTCTACGGCTCGTTCCCGCAGCTGGGCGCGCCGATCGGGTTCTTCCTCGCCAACGGCGTGTTCCTGCTCCTGAGCCAGTTCATGAGCGACGCGACCTTCCTGTCCTGGGGCTGGCGCGTGCCGTTCCTGCTCTCGACCCTGCTGATCGTGATCGGCCTGTGGGTCCGCCTGACCCTGCACGAGACCCCGGCCTTCGCCAAGATCGTCGCCTCGGGCGAGCGGGTCAAGTCGCCGATGGTGGAGGTGTTCCGCACCAACTGGCCCGCCGTGGTGCTGGGCACGCTGATCATGCTCGCCACCTACGTGCTGTTCTACCTGATGACCGTGTTCTCCCTGGGCTTCGGCACCGACCCGGTGGCGGGCCTGGGCTACGACCGGTCGCAGTTCCTGGTGTTCCTGCTGGTGGGCGTGGTGTTCTTCGGAGTGTTCACCCCCGTCGCGGGCCTGCTCGCCGACCGGTTCGGCCGCAAGCCGGTCCTGCTCTGGGTCACCGTCGCGATCATCGTCTTCGGCTTCGCCATGGGCCCGCTGATGGGCGGCGGCGGCACGGTCGGCGTGCTGGCCTTCCTCATCGTGGGACTGAGCCTGATGGGCCTGACCTTCGGCCCGATGGCCTCCGTGCTGCCGGAGCTGTTCCCGACCAAGGTGCGCTACACCGGCGCCTCGGTGGCCTACAACCTGGCGGGCCTGCTGGGCGCCTCGTTCGCCCCCTACATCGCGACGTGGCTGGCGGGCACCCTGGGACTGAACTGGGTCGGCGGCTACCTGGTCCTGGTCGGCGCGATCACCCTGGTGGCGCTGCTGGTCAGCCGTGAGACGCGCGACGACTCCCTGGACGACACCCCGGTGCGGGTGACCGGCCGCTAGATCGTCCGCCCCCACGGGGACGGGCCGGGCGAGCACATGCCGCCCGGCCCGTCCCCGTCCTCACACGATCCGGTGCGGCAGCTCCCGGCCCCGGACGAAGGCCTCCACCGCGGCCGCCCAGACCCGTCGGCGCCGTTCCTGGCACTCGCGGGTGTTGGCGGCGAACCGGGAGCTGAGCACCAGGTTGTCCAGCGGCGGGTAGGGGTTGCGCTCGCCGACCAGGTCCAGCCCCGCGCCCCGCAGGCGCCCCGCGCGCAGCGCC
Source organism: Nocardiopsis sp. CNS-639 (assembly GCF_000381685.1). Lineage (NCBI taxonomy): Bacteria > Bacillati > Actinomycetota > Actinomycetes > Streptosporangiales > Nocardiopsidaceae > Nocardiopsis > Nocardiopsis sp. CNS-639. Next base: position 25,337 of record NZ_KB906855.1, on the reverse strand, counting down.
TCCGTCAGCGCCCCGGAGTCGACGACCTCGTTGGGCGAGATGCTCACCAGGACCGCCGAGGGCTTCATCAGGGCGAGTCGGGCCGCGCCCAGCAGGCCGTGGGTGGCCGTGTCCAGCGGCAGGGTGAGGAAGACCGCGTCGGACACCGCCAGGAGCTCGTCCAGCTCCACCTGGACCGAGCCCTCGGCCCGGCGCGGACTGCGGTTGGCGTGGACGGCCGCCATACCCAGGCCGCGCACCATACGGGCCACCCGTGCGCCGATGCCGCCCATGCCGACGATCCCCGCGGTGCCGCCCGCGAGCTCCATCCCCTGCTCCCCCGCGCACAGCAGGTCGCCCGACCGGACGCGGGCGTGGACGGGCACGACCCTCTTGGCCACGGCCATCATCAGCGCGACGGCGTGCTCGGCCACCGCCGCGCCGGTGTACCCGGCGGTGTTGCACACGGCCACGCCGCGCTCGCGGCAGTACTCCAGGTCCACGTACTCCACGGCCGTGGTGGTGGCCACCACCAGCTCCAGCTCGGGCAGCAGCCGCAGGTTCTCCGCGCCCAGGTCCGTGTAGGTGGTGACCAGGACCCGCGTGTCCGGGCGGCGCCGGAACTCCTCGGCCGGGTCCAGGCCGCCGTCGGCGGTCTGGACCCAGTGCGCCTCCAGCGCGTCGGACAGGTGGTCCAGGGTGTCGGTGGGAAGGGGGTGCCGGTCGTTGAGCACGAGACAGCGGACGGGCCGGGTCAAACCGTTCCTCCAGGGGGTGGTGGGGTGCGCGGTCGCGGTTCGGGCCTGGGCGCCGCCGCCGACCGGGTGTTCAGGGCCGGGGAGCCGACGCATCGCCCAGGACCTCCCCGACCTCCTTGTAGCGCTTCCAGGCCAGGCCGCGCAGGAACTCCTCGGCCCCCTCGCCGTGGGCCTCCCAGACGTCGGGGGCCCACTCCTGTTCCAGGTTGCGCCAACCGGTGAGGGGATACAGGTGCTGGAAGGGCGGCGGCGGGGGCATCTCCGCCGCCACGCGCTCGGCCAGGGAGGCCAGACGCGGGCGGTCCACCTCCCCGACCAGTGCCAGGGCCTCGGCCAGGTCGGTGTTGCCGCCGCCCAGGCCGTACCCGTGGAGGGAGCCGTCCACGAGGTCGAAGCCCGCCTCCAGCGCGATCCGGGAGTTGGCGACGGCGTGGCCGAGGTTGTCGTGGCCGTGGAAGCCCGCCAGGCCGGGCCAGGCGGCCCGCACCCCGGCGAAGAGTTCGGCGGCGTGCTCGGGCAGCAGCGCGCCGCGCGAGTCGGCCAGGTAGAGCCAGTCGGCGACTCCCGCCCGGGCGACGCGCTCGGCCGCCTCGGCCAGTTCCCCGGGTTCGTAGGCGGTGACGCTGATGAGGTTGAGCGAGCAGGTGACGCCGGTGGCGCGGACGGCCTCCGCCGCGGCGAGCACGTGGTCCAGCCTCTCCACGAGGCAGGTCAGGCGGACCACGTCGAGCACCTCGGCGCGGGGCCGCAGCAGGGCGGCGACCTCGTCCGGGCTCCTGCCGTTCACACCGAGCATGGCGACGACGCGGGCCGGTCCGGCGTCCTCGCCGACCTGGCGCAGCAGGTCGGGCGCGCACCGGAGCGTGGGTTCGCGCCCGGGATCGTCGCTGATGTAGCCGACCTCCACGTAGGGTACGCCCACCTCGCCGAGGACCTTGGTGTGCTCGCGCACGGTGGCGTCGGTGAAGCGCCAGTCGTTGAGGTAGCCGCCGTCGCGCAGGGTGACGTCCAGGATCCGGGGTCGCCGGGGTTCGGCGTCGGTGTGTCGAGCGGGCACGTCATGCCTCCTGACAGGCGCCGGACATTCACCCTAAGTAAGTTGACCGCTACCCAGGGGAATCAAACATCCCGTCCCGTCCGGGGACGCCCCGGGCCGCCCCGGCTGTTTGCGCTGGTCGCCCCGGGGGGTAGTCGGGGAGCGGGGACCTTCGCCGACGACGCGCGGGCCGCGTCCCCGGGCCCGCGAACCGCGCCGACGGCGGAGGGAGGACACGGGGGCACTCTTCTCGGGGGAGCTAGCGATGGCTGGATCAGAGGGCGCCGACCGGATGAAACCGCCGCCGGTCTCGGTCACGGGACCGGTCGCGCCGCCGGAGCAGCGGGGGCCGTCCGACGAGTACGCGGGGACCGACCGCCTCGCCGACGAGCAGGAGCTGCTGGAGGGCGCCGACATCATCGAGGGCGACGACGGGGCCAGCTTCACCGTCCTGGAGCGCCAGACCTGCTTCAACCTGCTGGCCACGCGCGACATCGGGCGCGTGGCCTTCACCATCGAGGGGGACGCGGCGCCCACGGTGCTGCCGGTGAACTACACGATGGTCGACGGCGGCATAGTGTTCCGCTCCACGCTGGCCGGGGCCATCATGCGCCACGCGCGCGGGTACGCCGCCTTCCAGGTGGACAGCCTCGACGAGGAGCGCCGCGAGGGGTGGAGCGTGCTGGCCAGCGGGCCGTGCGCGTGGATCCGCGACGCCGCCGAGCTGGCGCGCCTGCCGCAGGGCGACCTGCCCCGGCCCTGGGCCGAGGGGGCGCGCGACCAGGTCCTGAGGATCACGCCCGGCAGGCTGAGCGGACGGCAGATCCACCGGCGCTGACCCGGCGGCCCGGCCCGGAGGGGTTCGGAGGCCGCCACAGGACCCGACGGGCACCGGGGCGGGCCCGGAACCCGCCGCCGCGCGGCCCGCGCGGCGGTCAGTCGGCGGGGCGGTGCAGCAGGAACGCCCCGGCGTAGACGGGCCGGTCCGCGCGCTGGCCGTCGGTGGCCACGTACTCGTCCAGGACAGCGACGATGCGGCGGTCCAGCTCCGCCACCTCCTCGTCCGACAGGTGCAGCACGAAGCGCGAGTAGGTGCGCACCGACTCCGGTCCGGCCTCGCTCAGCTCCTGCTGGAAGGCCTCCACCGGCGCGACGGCGGAACCGGCGTCGGTGTCCAGAAGGGGGCCGTCCAGCCACCAGGTCTCCCCGGTGGCGCGGTAGGGCTTCTCCAGCGCACCGCTGGCCCCGGTGCGCACGGGCGCGGGCAGCAGCAGGCCCGCGTCCACGAGCTGGCGGACGTGGTACAGGACCGTGCCCGGGGTGACCTCCAGGCGGTCGGCCAGTTCCTTGTTGGTGAGCTCCCGGGTCAGGCAGAGCCGCAGGATGCGCACCCGCAGCGGGTGGGCCAGGGCCTTGGCCTCCTGGACCGTGGCCGGTCGTCGCGTGCGCGGGCGGCGGGCGGTCCCGCTCTGTTCCGGTTCTCCCATGTCCCGAGGGTAACAACGGTCAACTTCCGGCAATCGATTGAGTTTTCTCAATCGATCTGCCATTCTCGACCGCATGACGGAAGCCAGCCCCCCGCACACCCCTCCCCCTGCGGTACCGCACCCGCGCCCCGCGCCGATGGGCGCCGCCTTCTGGAACCTGTGGACCTCCTCCGCCCTGTCCAACCTCGCCGACGGCGTCCTGAAGACGGCGCTGCCGCTGGTGGCGCTGCGCTTCACCGACTTCCCCGTCCTCATCGCCGGGGTGACGTTCGCGCTGACCCTCCCGTGGCTGTTCTTCGCGCTCCCGGCGGGCGCCCTGGCCGACCGGCTCGACCGGCGCCGGACGATGCTCGGCGCCAACCTCGCCCGGGCGCTGCTGCTCGGCGTCCTGGCGCTGTCCCTGGCCCTGGACCTGGGCTCGGTCTGGCTGCTCTACGCGGTGGCGCTGTGCGTCGGGGTCACCGAGACCCTCTACGACACCTCGGCCCAGTCGATCCTGCCGCAGGTGGTCGGCCGCGACCGGCTCCCCCGGGCCAACGGGCGGCTGCACGCCGCCGAACTGACCGCGAACCAGTTCCTCGGGCCTCCCCTGGGCGGCCTGCTGGTGGCGGTGGGCGCGGCGGCGGCCTTCACCGCCCCGGCGGCCCTGTGGCTGGTCGCGGTGGGCGCGCTGCTGCTGGTACGCGGCCGGTTCCGGACCGCGCGGACCGCGCCCGCCACCCTGCGCGCCGACATCGCCGAGGGGCTGCGCTTCCTGTGGCGCGACCGGATCCTGCGCTCGTTCGCGGCGATGGTGGGCGCCAGCAACTTCGCCAGCAACGCGGCCTTCACCGTCTTCGTGCTCTTCGCGGTGGGTCCGGACTCGCCCATGGGCCTGTCCGAGCCCGCCTACGGCCTGCTCATGACCGCCGTCGCCGCGGGCAGCGTGGTGGGCGCCCTGTGCGCCGGGCGGATCGAGCGGCTCTTGGGACGCGCCCGGGCGCTGCGGACCTGCGTGCTGACCTTCGCCGTGCTCGTGGGCCTGCCCGCGGTGACCGCCGACCCCGTCCTGGTCGCGGCGGGCTTCTTCGCGGGCGGGCTGGGGATCGCGGTGTGGAACGTGGTCACGGTGTCGCTGCGCCAGCGGATCACCCCCGATCCCCTGCTCGGCCGGGTGAACAGCGCCTACCGGCTGCTGGCCTGGGGCACCATGCCTCTGGGGGCCGCCACGGGCGGCCTCCTCGCGGAGTTCCTCGGACTGACCTGGGTGTTCGCCTCCATGGGGCTGCTGTGCCTGGGGCTGCTCGCCGGACTGGCCCGGTTGGACGACGCGTCCCTGGCCGCCGCGGAGCAGCGGGCCGACGAGGCCCGGCAGGCCCCCGGGGACCGGTGAAAACCGGTGGACTCCCCCGCCCGCGCGGTGGAGCATGGGAGACCATGACCCCACCCGAGGAAGAGGTGCTGGAGGGCGGCAACGTCGCCGACCAGGTGGTGCGCGTGGGACGGACCGTGCGCAAACCCTGGCGGCGCTCCTCCCCTTCCGTGCTGCTCCTGCTCACGTACCTGCACGCGTGCGGCTACGAGGCGTCCCCTCCCGCGGTCGGCAGGGACGAGCGGGGCCGCCAGGTGCTCGGGTACGTGCCGGGGACGATGGCGGACCGGATGGCGCCGATGACGGAGGGGGAACTGCGTCGGCTGGGCGGGACGATCCGCCGCCTCCACGACCTGACCGCCGCGTACCGGCCCGCGGAGGAGCCGGTGTGGGAGGTGCCCATCCCGCACGAGCGCGAGGAACTCGTCTGCCACAACGACCTGGCGCCGTGGAACCTGGTGCGCGACGGCGACGCCTGGACCTTCATCGACTGGGACTGCGCCGGTCCGGGCACGCGCATGGGCGACCTCGGATACGCCGCGCACGGGTTCGTGCCGCTGCACGAGGGCGGGGACCCCCGGCGCGACGCGCGGCGGCTGCGCGCCCTGGCCGACGGGTACGGGTGCGACGGGGCCCAGCGCCGTGAACTGCCCGACGCGGTCCTGGGACGCGTGCGCGGCATGTACGACCTGTTGACGGAGGGCGCGCGGACGGGTGAGCAGCCGTGGGCTCGCCTGCACGCGGAGGGGCACGCCGACCACTGGGGACCGGCGTCGGAGTACGTCGAGCGCAACCGCCGGCTGTGGCGGGAGGCGCTGCTGCGCTGACGGAGACCCCGCGCCACCCGCCGACCCCCGCGGACGCGACGCCCACGGCCCCGACCACGCCTTCCGCCCGGACACCGCCCTCAACGGACGTGGCGGACAGGCCCCCACCCCCTCCGCCTCGCCCCGTGGACGCGAGCACACCCCCGGCGCCCTGCGGGTGTGAGCGTGGTGTTGGCGTGGGTAGTGTGGGGCATCGAGGGCCTTCCGGTTCGGTGGTAGATGTCGCAATCCACACCGATACCGGAGGCCCTCTTTGTGTGTGTCAGGCGGGGTGGGTGTCACCAACCTCCGTGGTCAGTACAGCTAGGACGCGGTCCACACGAAGGCCGCCGAGATCGGGTGGCCCCGGAACCTCTCCCACGTGGGCTTGGCCGCCACCCAGGTGTCGTCCACGGTGCCCTCCGCCATCTCGGCCAGCCGCCACCCCGCGGCCGAGGCGGCGCGGACGTGGTCGCTGATGAGGTGGACGTGGGTGGTGATGGCGATGTCCTCGCCGGAGGCGTCGGTGTAGTGGGTCGGCATCCCCGAGACCATCGAGAACTGCGGGTGGTAGGCGACCAGCACGCACGTCCCCCCGGGCCGGACGAGCCGCCGGGCCTCGGCGTAGAAGGGCGCCAGGTCCGGCAGGTGCTCGTCGATCAGGGAGGCGATGACCAGGTCGTAGGCGGCGCCGGTCAGGCCCGTGTCGCGCACGTCGCCCCGGGTGAGGCTGTCGTGGGCGCCGCGCCTCTCGGCCAGGGCCAGCATGCCGGAGCTGAGGTCGACGCCGTCCACGCGCCCGGCCCCGCGGCCGCGCAGCCACGAACCGGTGCGGCCGGTACCGCATCCCAGGTCGGCGGCGCGGGCGACCGCCGACCAGTCGGGGACGGTGAGGCCGTCCAGGAGGGCCAGGTCCATGGCGTCCAGGACGGAGTCCTCGTAGGTGTCGGACCAGCCGTCGTAGCCGGTTGCCACGTCGACGGTGCGGTAGTGGCGGGTGTCGAAGTCCGCGAAGTCGGGCATGGGGGTGAGTATGGCGCGGTCGGGCCGGGCGGGGCGAACCCTTTTCGGGCGGACCCGCCGGTGGGAAAACCGGTTGCCGCCGCCGCGGGCGTGCTCCTAGGTTGGTCGCCATGTGCTGCTTCCAGGCGATCATCTGCCGGGCCCACGCCTGGCCGGTGAGCTGCCACACCCACGTCGTCCGGCCCCGGTCCCCGCACCTGGGCCGGTAGTCCGCCGCCCCGGCCGCCGGGAACCCCGCCCGCGGGGTCCGTCCGGCCCGCCGGGAACCCGCCCCTTCCTTCCCCCGCTTCGCGCGCGTACCCCACCGCGTGTCCGGACGGTGGGGGGAGGGGTGCGCCGTCCGCCGCCGTTGGCGCGGGCGCGCCCACGCGCGCCCGCACGGCGGTCGGCCCGGCGATGACCACGGACGACACCTCCTCCTTCCCGTGTGACCCTCCGGTCCAGGCACAGTCGCGTCCCTTCTTTCCTCGGACGGGCTGCCCGGACCTCCTTTCGCGTTGTCGCGCGCCGTGTGGCGCGCCCGTCCGTGCCGCCCGTCCTCGTCGGCCACCGCAGGGTGGCTGGAACGGACCTTCCGTGGCACGTACCGAACGCTCACGTCGCACGGGTGCCGGTGACAACCGGCGCCGCTTCTCCCAGAACTTCCTCGCCGACCCGGGCGCCGCCCGCCGCGTGGTGGCCGTGTCCGGGGTCGGCCCGGCCGACCTGGTGGTGGAGGTGGGTCCGGGCGAGGGCGCCCTCACCCGCTTCCTGGCCCCGGCCGCCCGCCGCGTCCTGGCCTACGAGATCGACCCGCGCCTGGCCGAACGGCTCTCCGTGCGCTACCGGGACCCCGCGAGCGGGGTGCGGGTGGTGCGGGCCGACTTCACCCGGGTGCGCCCGCCGCGGGGCGAGTTCCACCTGGTGGGCAACATCCCCTACGCGCGCACCGCCGACATCGTGCGCTGGTGTCTGGACGCGCGGGGCCTGGCCTCGGCCACCCTCGTCACCCAGCTGGAGTACGCGCGCAAGCGCACCGGCGGGTTCGGTCGGTGGAGCCGGTTGACGGTGCTGACCTGGCCGGAGTGGTCGTGGTCGCTGGCCGGGCGAATCGACCGGCAGCGGTTCCGGCCGGTGCCCCGGGTGGATTCGGGCATCCTGGTGCTGCGCAGGCGCCGGACGCCCCTGGTGGACCCGGGGCGGATGAACGGCTACCGGCGCCTGGTCGAGCTGGGGTTCGGGGGCGCGGGCGGATCGCTGGGCGCGTCGCTGCGCCGCGCCCACCCCGCCCGGCGGGTGGACCGGGCGCTGGCCCGGGCCGAGGTCGCGCCGAACGTCCCCGTCGGGCACGTGGACCCGGGGCAGTGGCTGGAGGTCTTCCGGGCGCTGGAGGGCTGAGCCCGCGCGTCACGCGACCGCCACGACGGCGAGGAGATGGTGTTCACCGGGCCGGTCGGCCGACCGGCCCGGGTGCCCTCAGCCCAGGAAGTCCAGGAGGGCGGCGGTCAGCTCGGCCGGTGCGTCCTCCTGGACGAGGTGCCCGGCCCCGGGCAGGACGCGCAGCCGCGCCCCGGGGATCGCGGCGGCGAGCCGCCGGCCGCGGTCCAGGGGAAGCCAGGTGTCCTCCTCGCCCCACACCACCAGCACCGGCAGGTCGAGGTCGGCGTAGGCGTCCTCGACCTCGGCGGTGTGGCGCTCGTCCGCCTGCGCGATCTGCCGGTAGAACGCGGGCTGGCCGTCCGCGCCCAGCCAGGGGCGCACGAGCGCGTCCAGGACGTCGCCGCGGGGTTCGCGGTGCGCGGCGGAGGAGACGTAGGCGCGCACCAGTGCCTCGTGCAGGTGCGGGGGCAGCGCGGCGAACACGTCGGCGTTGGCGTTGACGAGGCGGAAGAAGTCGCTGCCCCAGGGGCGGACGCTGACCGCGTCGACCAGGGCGAGGCGGTCGTAGGCCGCCCCGTCCAGGACGGCCGAGCGCAGGGCCACCGCGCCGCCGAAGTCGTGCGCCACCACGGCGGGGCGCTCCAGCCCCCAGTGGTCGAGCAGGGCTGTGAACGCGGCCTGCTGGGCGGCCAGCGACACGTCCTGCCCCTCGTGCTTGGCCGAGGCCCCGTAGCCGGGCATGTCCCACACGTGGACGGTGTACCGGGCGCTCAGGGCACGGGCGACGTGGCGCCAGACGTGGGAGGAGAAGGGCGTGCCGTGCAGCAGCACGACCGGGTCCCCGTCCCCGAACCGGGCCCAGCGCACGGTTCCGTTGGGAGCCTCGAAGCTCCGGTCGAGTGTCCAGGAGTCGCCGCTCATGTGCTGCCTTTCCGTCATGGGGTCGCGGGCCGTACCGAGGTTAGGGGGCCGCGGTGACGTTCCGGCGCTCCCGGGCGGGCCCGCGCGCGGGAGCGCACCACCGCGCCCCGCCCGGGCGGCTACACCCTCAGGACGGCGAAGCACTCCCCCGGCACGGTGACGGTGGACCCCGCGGTCCTGGGCTCGCCGTTGGCGAGCAGGAGTTCGCGCGGGACCGCGTCCAGCTCCACCTCGGCGCCGTCGGCGTCCAGGTTGCACACCACGCGCAGGCTTCCCCGGGTCAGGACGAGCCGGCGTCCGCCGCCGCCCGCCTCGACCGAGGAGCGGTCCAGGCGCGGGTCGGACAGCTCCGGTTCCACGCGCCGCAGGGCGATGAGCGCCCGGTAGGTGTCCAGGACCAGCCCGTGCGGTTCGCGTCCGGGCTCGGACCAGTCCAGGACGGCGCCGTCGCGGGTGGCCGGGTCCATGGGGTCGGGGATCTCCTCCTCGGCCCACCCCAGCGCGGCGAACTCGCGGCGGCGGCCCTCGCGCACGCCCCTGACCAGGTCGGGGTCGGTGAAGGAGGCGAAGAACGGCCAGGGCGTGGCGGCCCCCCACTCCTCCCCCATGAAGATCATGGGGGTGTAGGGGGAGCACAGCACCAGCGCGGCGCCGCAGGCGAGCAGACCCGGGGAGAGGTGTTCGCCCATGCGGTCGCCCCGGGCCCGGTTGCCGATCTGGTCGTGGGTGCTCAGGTAGGCCAGGAAGCGGCTGCCGGGGACGCGCGCGGTGTCCACGGGCGCGCCGTGGGTGCGGCCGCGGAAGCTGGAGCGGGTGCCCGCGTGCCAGAACGCTCGGGTGAGCACGGCGGGCAGCGCCCCCGGGTCGGCGAAGTCGGCGTAGTAGCCGTGCGTCTCCCCGGTGAGGGCGACGTGCAGGGCGTGGTGGAGGTCGTCGGACCACTGGGCGGTCATGCCCAGGCCGCCCGCCTCGCGGGGCAGGACGGTGCGAGGGTCGTTGCGGTCGGACTCGGCGACCAGGGACAGCGGCCGGTTCAGGGCGGTGGCGAGGGCGTCCACCTCCTCGGCGAGTTCGGCCAGCAGCGGGGTGGCGCGGTCGTCGCGCAGGGCGTGCACGGCGTCCAGGCGCAGTCCGTCCAGGTGGTAGTGGCGCAGCCAGTCCAGGGCGTTGTCCAGGACCGTGCGGCGGACCGGGTCGGAGTCGGGGCCGTCCAGGTTGAGGGAGGGGCCCCAGGCGTTCTCGCCGCGGAAGTAGGGGCCGAAGCGGGGCATGTAGGCGCCCGAGGGGCCGAGGTGGTTGTAGACCACGTCGAGCAGGACGGCCAGGCCGCGGCGGTGGCAGGCGTCGACGAGGGCCTTGAGGGCGTCGGGGCCGCCGTAGGGGTCGTGGACGGCCGCCCACAGGACGCCGTCGTAGCCCCAGCCGTGGGTGCCGTCGAAGGCGTTGACCGGCATGAGTTCGACGTGGGTGACGCCGAGGTCGACCAGGTGGTCGAGGTGGTCGGCGACGGCGGCGAGGGTGCCCTGGGGGGTGAAGGTGCCCACGTGGAGTTCGTAGACGACGGCGCCCGCGAGGGGGCGCCCGGTCCAGTCGGCGTCGGTCCAGGCGAAGGCGGCGTGGTCGTGGACGCGGCTGGGGCCGTGGACGCCGTGGGGCTGGTGGAGCGAGCGGGGGTCGGGCAGGGGCTGGGGGTCGTCGTCCAGGAGGTAGGCGTACTCGGTGCCGGGCCCGGCGTCCTCGACGCGGACGCGCCACCAGCCGTCGTCGTCGGGCCGCATGGCGACGTCGCGCTCCCCTGTGTCTCCGCGTCCCGGCGTGCCGTCGCGCTCCGCGGTGCCGTACAGGCGCAGGCGGACGCGTTCGCGGTGGGGCGCCCACACGGCGAAGTCGCCGCGGACGCCGACCCCCGCGACGGCGGGGGCGGCGAGGGCGTCGGACGTGGTCGGGGTGGTCTGGGCTTCGCTCACGGAGGGTGGTCTACCCGGCTTGCGCGCCCGCCATCCGCGGCTGCCGGTGTTGCCCGGACCTGCCCGTTTCGGCCGCCGCGCCCCTGACGACGGGTCCGGGGAGGACTCCTGCGACGGACCGCCCCCTGACCGGCGGCTCCCCCGGCCCCGGGAGGGCCCGCTCCCGGCAGGAGCCTTCTGGGAGGGCCCCGCTCAGCGGAGCGGGCGGTAGAGGTGCAGGCGCACCGACGCCGTGACGGCCGCGGGTTCGGGCAGGGCGGCGATGCGGGCGCGCAGGTCCCCCGCGTCGATGTGGCGGGCGCTGGGCCCCATGCCGACGACGGTGGCGGCGTCGGCGTGGTCCAGCTCCATGGTGAAGCGCAGGTCCTCGGCCCCGGCGGGGGCGAAGTGCCCGTGCAGCGAGTCGGCGAGGCGTTCGTCCTTGCGCGGGTCCACCTCCAGCAGGCCCAGCGGCCCGCGCAGTTCGGCGAGGTGGTCGGCGGCGGGGACGAGGACCAGCAGTACCCCGTCGGCGCGCAGCACGCGGTGGAACTCGGCGGCGTTGCGCGGCGCGAACACGTTGAGCAGGGCGTCCGCGGAGCCGTCGCGCAGCGGCAGGCCCCGCCAGGCGTCGGCGGTCACGGCGCCGCCGCGCTCGTGCGCCCTGGCCGCCTTGCGGGCGGCGAACTTGGAGGCGTCGGCGGTCAGCCCCACGGCGTCGGGCAGGGCCTCCAGCACCCGGGTCAGGTGGTGCCCGGTCCCGCCACCGATGTCGGCGACCAGCGGGGCGGGCGCGGTGAGCTCACGGGCCAGGGCGGCGGCCAGCGCGGCGGAGATCGGGGCGTGGTGCCCGGCCTCCTGGAACCGGAGGCGGTCGGCGACCATCTCCCGGCTGTCGCCGGTCCCGGGCGGCGTGGCCCCGGTGAGCAGGCTCGCGTACCCCTCCTTCGCCACGTTGAAGCTGTGCCCCGCGTCGCAGGAGAGCCCGCGCTCGCCCGGGTCGAGCCCGCGTCCGCAGGAGGGGCAGGCCAGGGCCGCCGCGACGGCCGCGGGCATGCGCAGCCTGGGGCCGGTGGTGTGTGGGGTGTCGGTACGCGCCATGATCGCGGCAAGCCTACCCGCGCTCCGAAGGGGCCGGGGCGCGGCGGCGCGACGCCCCGGTCTCCTCCGATGCGCCTCCCCGACCGCTCCACGCCGCCGTTCGGCGAGGACCGCCTCCCCACGGACGGCGGTCCCGTGCTCGCGGCGGCCCCGCGACGCCCGGCCGGGCCGCCCATGTCAGTCCGGCCGGGAACGACCGCCGCCGCGCGGCCCCGGTCCGGCACGGGGCCCCTCCCAGCCGTCGGATCCGGGCCGACCACCATCGCGCGGACCCGGACACCGCCTCCGGACGGCGCTCCTCACTCCCGGGTCAGGACCGCCACCGGGTACCGGTCGAGGACCCCGGCCAGGTGCGCCAGGGTGAGCCCGTCGGCGCTGTCGGGCGCCACTGCCCGGCCCGTGAGCCGGTCGGTCCACGTCCCCGGCCCCGAGGGCAGCGCCACGACCGTGTCCGCCCAGCCCCCCGCGTCGGCCAGCCCGATGGGCAGCCGGGTGGCGACCACCGCCAGGTCGGGCCGGTCGGCTCCGGCCGAGGTCCGCGCGAAGGCCAGCGCGTGGTCCCGGGCCGGGCCGGAGGCGGTGAGCGGCAGGTACCCCCGGGGGCGCAGCTCGCGGCGCGCGCGCAGGCACGTGCGGACCAGGTGGAGCTTGGCCGCGCCGGTGGCGTCCACCGGCGGGCGCCAGCCGTCCTCGATCCGGGTCAGCAGGTCCGCGCGGGCCTGGTGGTCCACGGGCCTGCGGTTGTCGGGGTCCACCAGGGACAGGTCCCACAGCTCGGTGCCCTGGTACAGGTCCGGGACGCCCGGGCCCAGCAGCTGCACGGCCTTCTGTCCCAGGGAGTTGCTCCACCCGGCCTCGCGCACCGACTCCACCACGGAGGCCACCTCCCCGCGCAGGACCCTGTCGCCCAGCACCCGCGCTGGCCAGGAGCGGACGCGGTCCTCGAAGTCGGGGTCCGGCTCGGTCCAGGAGGTGCCCAGCCGCGCCTCGCGGGCGGCCTTGAGCAGGTAGTCGGCCAGTCGCTCCTCCCCGATGGGCCAGGCGCCGACCAGGGTCTGCCACCCCAGGAGGTTGAGCGCGGGTTCGGGCAGGGCGCACCGCCCGGTCCAGCGGCGCACGGCCTCGGCGAAGGGTTCGGCCACCTCCGACAGGGCGGCCAGGCGGGCGCGCACGTCCTCCGAGCGCTTGGTGTCGTGCGTGGACAGGGTGGTCATGGTGTGCGGCCGGGCGGCCTCGCGGCGGGCCGCGCCGTCGTGGAACTCGCGCGGCGTGACGGCGAAGTCGGCGGGGTCCCAGCCCACCTCGTTGAGGGCGACGAACCTGGTGGTGCGGTAGAAGGCCGTGTTCTCGGTGCCCATGGCCACGACCATCCCGCTGGTCTGCTGGATGCGCCGCGCGGCCTCGCCCCGGGGGTCGCGGCGCACCCGCATGTCGAGGGCCTCCAGGTCGTGGGCCAGGTCGGGGCGGTGCCCCATGGCGGTCTCCACCGCCCGGGCCCAGTCGCGCTCGCCCTCGGGCAGGTAGGAGCGGTACACGTCGAAGGCGCACAGCAGCTCGGCCACGGCCTCCTCGCGGCGGCGCACCGCCTCGGGCGAGGGCGCCTCCCGCCCCCGTTCCGGCCGGGGCGGCAGCAGGGCGGCGATCCGCCGCACCTCGGCGCGCAGCAGCTCGGTGGCGGCGTGGCGGCGGGCGCGCAGGTCGGCCCGGGCGACGTCCACCTCCACCCCCTGGTCGAGGGCGAGGGTGGTGAGATCGGCCTCACCGGAGGGGTCGACGAACACGCCGCAGAGCTCGCGCAGGGCGTCGTACCCGGTGGTCCCGGCGACCGGCCAGGACTGCGGCAGGTCCTCGCCGGGGGCGAGGATCTTCTCCACCACGACCCAGCCGCCGAAGCGCTCGGCGAGGCGGCGCAGGTAGCCGCCGGGGTCGGTGAGCCCGTCCACGTGGTCCACCCGCAGACCGTCGAGCTGGCCGAGCTCGGCCCAGCGCAGGATCTCGGCGTGGGTGGCGTCGAAGACCCCCGCGTCCTCCACCCGCACGGCGGCCAGCTCGCTGACGTCGAAGAACCGGCGGTAGGTGAGTTCGCCGTCACCGCGCCGCCAGGACACCAGCCGGTAGTGCTGGCGCTCGTGCACCGCCTCGACGGAGTCGCCGGGTTCGTGGGTGCCCGGGGCGAGCGGGTAGCGCTTGTCGTGGTAGGCCAGGCAGCCGTCGGCGAGGACGAGGTCGGCCAGGGCGGCCCGTCCGCCGTCGCCGTCGTCGCCCAGCACGGGGATGAGCAGGGGTCCGGCGTCGAAGTCGATGTCGAAGCAGCGCGCGTACACCGAGTCCCGGCCGTGGGCGAGGACGTCCCACCACCAGCGGTTGGCGTCGGCGCGCACCACGGACATGTGGTTGGGGACGATGTCGGCGACCACTCCCAGGCCCAGCTCGTGCGCCTTGGCGGCCAGGGCCTCGCGGGCGGCGTCCCCGCCCAGTTCGGGCGAGACCCGGGTGGGGTCGACCACGTCGTAGCCGTGCTGGGAACCCGGCGCGGCGGCGAGCATGGGGGACAGGTAGACCGCCCCGGTTCCCAGGCGGTCCAGGTAGTCGAGCAGGTCCGCGGCGTCCTCCAGGGTGAACCCGGGGCGCAGTTGGAGGCGGTAGGTTGACGTCGGAGCGGTGGACGTGTCGTGCGTGCTCATCACGCATCTACCCGTGCCCGTACCGTCCGCGTGTCATGCACGCCGGTCCGCGTGAGCGCCATGCCACACGGGGCCGCCTTGGGGGTGGTCGTCCGCCGATGGTTAAATTCTTCGGCGGTGCTCCATCACCAGCGACGACGCGCCCGTTCGGGGACGCGCGGCGGTGAACGCAGACCAGGACCACCGACACCGACGAAGGGGATAGAAGCAGTCGTGCTCCCGTCCAACAAGCGCACCAAGACCGGCGTCCTGCGCCACAGCGGGGCCTCCAGGGGGGCCGCGTCGGCCGCGCTGGCCGGCCTGCTGCTGGCCGTGACCGCCTGCGGCAGCGACCAGGCCGTCCCGGACAGCGCCGCGCCGGAGGTTCCCGAGGGCCTGGAGTGCTTCTCCGGCAGCCTCTCGGGTGCCGGCTCCAGCGCCCAGGAGAACGCGATGACGACCTGGATCGCCGGTTACCAGTCCGCCTGCGACGACGCGCGCGTCTACTACAACTCGATCGGTTCGGGCGGCGGACGCAGCCAGTTCATCGACGGCGCGGTGGCCTTCGCCGGGACCGACGCGGCGATGGACCCGGACGAGAACGCCGACGCCAGGGAGCGGTGCGGCGGCTCGGACGTGGTCAACCTGCCCGCCTACGTGATCCCGATCGCGGTGGTGTTCAACCTGGAGGGCGTGGACTCGCTGAACCTGCGCCCGCAGACGCTGGCCAAGATCTTCAACCAGGAGATCACGCGCTGGAACGACCCCGAGATCGCCGAGGACAACCCGGACGCGGACCTGCCGGACATGGCGATCACCCCGGTCAACCGCTCCGACGACTCGGGCACCACGGAGAACTTCGCCAACTACCTCAGCGCCGCGGCGCCCGACGCCTGGCCGCACGAGCCGAGCGGGCAGTGGCCGCTCACCGCGCGCGAGTCGGCGCAGGGCAACAGCGGTATCGCCGACACGGTCGAGCGGGCCGGGGGGTCCATCGGCTACGTGGAGATGTCGCACGTGCACGGCATGTCCACGGTGGACATCGGCGTCGGCGGCGAGTTCGTGGAGATCTCCCCCGAGGCCGCCGCCCAGGTGGTCGCCGAGTCCCCGCAGCGCGAGGACAACCCCAGCGAGTACGACCTGGCGCTGGACCTGAACTACGGCACGACCGAGGCGGGCAGCTACCCACTGGTCCTGGTCAGCTACGAGGTCGTGTGCCTGGACTACCCCGACGACGCCCAGGCCGAGCGGGTCAAGTCCTTCCTGCGCTACGTGGTGAGCCCGGAGGGGCAGTCGGCCGCCTCCGAGGAGACCGGGTCGGCCCCGGTCAGCGACGCCCTGCGCGAGAAGCTCTTGGAGTCGATCGACGCCGTCGGCTGAGCGGTCGCGGCGGTGACGCGGCGGGCCGGGCCCGGTCGGGGGCCGGGCGGCGGTGACGCGGCGGGGTCCGGCCGCGCGCGAGACGGACCCGGGCCGCGCGAGCCGCGGGAACGGACGTCACGGGCACGTCGCCGAGGCGGCGTGCCCGTCGCACACCCGGCGTCGGGTACCTTGAGTACCGGCCGCGTCGCCCTCGGTCATCCCCGGGATGCGGGGGCGCTCGGCGGGGTCCGCCCGCTCTCCGGGTCGATGTCTTCCCCCATCTGCCCGGTCGCGGTCGGACCCCGGGAGGCGGTCAGCCGCGCTCGCGGCGCAGCCGCTGACGGGCCCGCGCCCATCCCGAGCGCAGCCACCCTCCGGACCGCGCGGCGCCGGTGCGCTCCTCCCCCGTCCCGTACTCCCACGTCCCGCACTCGCCCGCCGGGCGCTCCTCGGTCCCGGCCCGCGGGGACGGTGCGGCCAACTCCGCCGGTTCGGGTTCGGTGCGCGGGGGCGGTAGCACCGAGCGGTACAGCGACAGGTCGGTCAGCGTCTCCTCCCCGGCGTGGATCCGGTAGCGGCCGTGCAGCGCGGCGACCACGTCGCCCAGGTCCTCGTCCTCCTCGCGCACCCGCAGGGCCCGGGCCAGCGCCCGGGTGCGCCACAGCCGCACCCCGGCGTCGCGGGTGGGCGTGGCGGCCGGGAAGAGTTCGGTGAGTCCCGCGCGGGCGCGCTCGGCGCTGGCCAGCAGGCGCGACAGGGCCACCTGGCCCAGGCCCCAGGAGACCGGGACCTGGAGCAGGAAGGGTGAGGGGAAACCGGTGCGGGGCGCGGACGTGGCGAAGGAGATCCGGGGTTCGCGCAGGTAGTTGGCCTGGATCAGCCGCAGGTCCAGGTGGGGTCCGCCGACGTCGCGCCGGGCCCGGCCGTCCACCGCCCGCAGCCGCCGCGCCCCGCGCGCGCCCCCTCCCTCCTCGGCGCCCTCCCAGTCGGCGACCAGGGTCAGGGCCAGGTCGGTCTCGGCGCTGTCCAGGAGCCGGTCCACACAGCCGCGGACCAGGTCGTAGGGCGCGCCGGAGACCTCGACCACGGCGTGCACGAGCGGGATGCGGCGCCGGTGGGCCGGCACCCGCTCGCGGTAGGCGTGCGGGTGCGGCATGAACTCGGCGAGGACCTCGGTGCGGAAGCGTTCGGAGGGCAGCCGGGTGCGCGCGGTGCCCGCGCGGCCCACGTGCCAGCCGGTGGCGGCGGGTTCGGGCAGCAGGACGGCGCCCGCCTGCCAGAGGCGGTAGCCGAACTCGGTGTCCTGGCCCAGGTCGAGGTCGGGGTCCACTCCCCCGGCGGCCTCGTACAGACTGCGGCGCACGGCCGCCGCCGCGCCGACGTAGGCGTGGAAGCCCAGGTGGTCGGCGTCGCGCAGGCCGTCGCTCCCGGTGAGGACGCGCTCGACCCACGCGTGGTGGCGGCCGGTGTCCAGGGCGCCGTGCAGGGCGTCGGTGCGGGCCAGGGCCAGGACGTCGGTGGGGCTCTGGGGCCCGGTGTCGGCGAAGCGGACCCGGCCGAGCGTGACGGCCTCGGCGTGCACGTGGTGCCAGCGGGCCTGGGCCTCGACGAACTCGCGGCACACCACCATGTCGGCGTCCATCCACAGCAGGACGTCGCCGGTGCTGGAGTGGGCGCCGTAGGCGCGGGCGTACCCGGCGCCCCAGCCGCCGTCGGGGACGGTCAGGACGCGGCAGTGCGCGGGACGCAGGTCGGGCAGTCGCAGCGCCGGGGAGGAGTGGTCGTCCACGACCACGACCTCCATCAGGTCCTCGGGGTAGGTCTGCGCGGCCAGGGAGGCCAGGGCGAGGTCGAGGCGGCGCTGCCCGCCGCGCGCCGGGATGACGACGCTGACCCGCAGGTCTGGGGTCCAGCGTCCGATGTCGGGCGGTGTCAGCGCACCCCAGTCGTTGCGGAAGACGCGGGTGAGGACGCGTTCCACCCGGCCACGGTGCGACACTCCGTCAACATGGGACCCTACGTGCTTATTCAGTGACACATAGTAACCATACCCTCACTCGGCTCCACCGCGGAGGCCTTCGCCCATGTGTCAGGAAACGGGTCCGCGGCGAACGGACCGGGCACACGTGCGGGGACGCGCCGCACGGGTTCGGGCGGCGCGTCCCCGACAGGAGGTGCGCGGTCAGCGGTCCTGGCCGCTCTGCGCCCTGAGCATCCGGACGCCGAGGTAGACCACGCCCGCGAGCAGGGCGACCATCAGGAGCCAGACCAGGAGGCCGACCACGACGGACAGGATCCAGAAGAAGGCGATGACGACCGCGACCGCGGCCGCGACCCTGAACACGAGACGTCCCATGGGCGGCAGAATACGCGGAACGCACCGCCGTCCGGAACCCGCGTCCCCGACCCGCTCCCGAGAAGGATGCGTCGGCCGAACCCGTGCGGCGCTGCCCTGTACCCACAGCGCGTCTGGAGCTCCGGCACCGGCTGTGGGTACAGGACCACCGCGGGCCGGAACCGCCGCTTCACACCAGTGACGGTTCCGGTCGGTCCACTAGCCGACGCGGACGGCGACGGTGAAGACGCTGTCCCAGTAGGCGGCCAGGGAGACCTCCTCCAGCGGCTTGGACGGGTTGGAGCCGTGGATCATGTTGCCGTTGCCGGAGTAGATCCCCACGTGGCTGGGCGAGGACTCGCTGTAGAAGAACAGCAGGTCCCCGGGCTGGACCTCGTCGCGCGAGATCCGGGTGCCGGCGTTGACCTGGTCGTAGGTCGTGCGGGGCAGGTTGACCCCCGCCTGGGCCCACGCGGCCTGGACCAGGCCCGAGCAGTCGTAGCCGTCGGGACCGGTACCGCCCCAGACGTAGGGCTTGCCGATCTGGGCGCGGGCGAAGTCCAGGACGGCCTGGACGTCACCGGAGGCCGCGACGGCCTCGCCGCCGCCCGTGGAGGCCTCGGAGGCGGTCGGATCCTGCCCGTCCAGGCTCTCCAGGACCTCGGACTGCTCGTCCAGGGCGGCCTCGCCCTCCTCCTTGGCCGTCTCGGCCTCGGAGAGCGCGGTGGAGGCGTCCGCCTCCGACTCGGCGGCCTGGTCGCGCAGGTCCTCGGCGCGCTCCACCTGGGCGACGTAGTCGTCCAGGACGGCGTCCTGTCCCATGGACAGGAAGTTCAGGTCGGCGATGTTCTGCAGCGACGCGTCCGGGTCGCCGCGGAACAGGACCGTGAAGAGGCTGTGCGTGGACCCGGTGTAGGCGGTCTGGGCGATCCCGGCGACCGTGCCGGACATGGTCTCCAGTTCCTCCTGGGCCCTGGCGAGCTGCTCCTCGACCTCCTCCAGTTCGGCCTCGGCGGCCGCGTGGTCCTCCTCGGCCTGGTTGTAGGCCTCGTTCAGGGCCGAGAGCTCCTCCTGGAGCTGCTCGTAGCGTTCGCGGGCCTCCTCGGCGGTGGGCTCGGCGAAGGCCACGCCCGAGGACAGGACGACGGCGCCCAGGGTGGCGCAGCCGACCGTCGCGACACGGCGCCTGCTGCGCCTTCCGGGCTCGGGGTTGCGAGTCAAGGGACCGACTGCCTTTCTCCCACACCCGTCTACCAGCGCAGGGCATCCCGAGGACGCGCCCGGGTGAGGACGCGTGGGAATGCGGTGAGGGGGATCCCGGCGGGCGGCGCTCAAGGGGGCCGAGGGAGGTGTGCCGGAGTTCTGCGGTGGCCTCTGCTCATGGGAAAGGACTGCTCGTGAGCGAGAGTGCGACGGAAACCGGACGCCGTCACCCTTGTGGTGACTAACGGGGGCGTTCCGGCCTGAGGGAACACTAATTCACCACCGGGAGCGGTCGCGACCCTTTCGTTACCTTCCCTTGGGCAACCCTCTGACCAGCGGTTCCATAACAAGAGGCCTGGAAAGCCCGTCCGATCGGGCGTGACGGGACTTAGTTCTCCCCTCTGGAGACACCCCAAAACGAGGCAAAGCCCGCCGAAAAAGTGGCGTGTATCACGCGAACCACTGGAAGGGGGCGGGGGCGGGCCCCCGCCCCCGCACAGGTCACAGGTGTCGCTGCCACCAGTCCAGGACCGCCTCGAAGCGGGCGACGCGGTGGCTGGGCAGGCCCGAACGCGACAGCTCGTGCCCCTCAGCGGGGAAGAGCAGCATCTCCACCTCCTGACCGCGCAGCTTCAACGCCACGAACAGGCGCTGCGCCTGCTCCACCGGGCAGCGCCAGTCCTCCTCGGAGTGGATGATCAGGAACGGGACGTCGATCCGGTCGGCGTAGGTGAGCGGACTCTCCTGGGCCCAGGTCTGCGGCGGCCCGTACAGCGGTCCGGGGAAGAACGAGCCGATGTCGGAGGAGCCGTGGAAGCTGTCGATGGCGTTGACCGCGCGCTCGCTGATCGCCGCCCGGAACCGCTCGCCGTGGTGGGCGGCGATCCAGGTGGTCATGAACCCGCCGTGGGATCCGCCCATGACGCCCACCCGCGAGGAGTCCAGCCGCTGGTCCTCCAGCGCCGCGTCCAGGAAGGCCAGCACGTCGGTGGCGGTGGTCGCGCCCACCGAGCCGATGACGGCCCGGCCGTGCTCGTGCCCGTAGCCCGATGAGCCGCGCGGGTTGCACATCACCACGGCGTACCCGGCCGCCGCGTAGACCTGCGTCTCGTCGAAGAGCTGGTGGCCGTACTGGGCGAAGGGACCCCCGTGGATCATCAGCACCACCGGGTGCGGGCCCTCGCCCTCGGGCACGGTGACCCACCCGTGCACGGGGTAGCCGTCGGCGGTGTGGGCCGTCAGCTCCCTCATCGGCAGGGGGTCCAGGGCGCCGGCGAACTCCGTGAGCGCCCGCGTGCCCCCGTCACCGACCAGGACCAGTTCACCGCTGCTGCGGCCGTCGGCGACCACCGCGACGGTGACGCCGCCCGCGCTGTCGAAGGACTGGACCTGTACAGGGCCGCCGACCACCGTCTCGGGCTCGCCGCCCCGGAAGGGCACCAGGACCAGGTCCACCGCGCCCCGGTTCTCCGCCAGACCGAGCAGGCCCCGCCCGGTGACCTTGGGGCCTCCGGCCATCCGCGGGTTGTGGGAGGGGGTCAGCCGGACGGGCGCCGCCGAGGCGTCGGCGGGCACCGACCACAGGGCGCTGGTCTGGCCCACGAAGTCGTCCAGGTCCGGGCCGAGCTCGTCGCCGAGGAAGTAGACGGTGGCGCCGTCCTCGGAGAACTCGCCCCGCACGGCGTCCAGGTTCCCGGCGGTGACCCGGCGCGGCTCGGCGTCCTCCTCCGGCGCGCACGCCCACAGGTCCTCCACCAGATCCGTGTCACGGGTGGCGTGGCGCGCGGCCGCGAAGACCAGCTCGGTGCCGTCGGGTCTCCAGGACACGGACCGGTGCTCGAAGTCGCCCCGGGTCACCTGGACCGGTTCCCCTGCCTCGCCCGAGGGGTCCAGGGGCGCGGAGACGAACACGTGCGTGCGCCGGTCGTTGGCGAACCCGAGGTCGTCCAGCCGGTACTTGAGCTGCGTGATCCGCCGGGGCGGCTCCTTGCCCGGTTCCCGGTCCACGTAGCGGTGGGGCTCGGGGACACGGGCGGTGTAGGCGATCCGGGTGGAGTCCGGGCTCCAGCGCGGGGCGCCCGCGCCCAGCGGGTGGGAGGTGACCTTCCAGGGCTCGCCGCCGTCGGCGGGCAGGACGTGGACCTGCGGGCGCTTGTCCTCGTCGGGGCGCAGGAAGGCGACCCACCGCCCGTCCGGGGAGAACACCGGGCCGTTGTCCCTGGTGCCCCGGGTGAGCCGGGCGGGCGGCGCGGAGCCGTCGGTGGGCACGGACCACAGGGAGCCCAGGTAGGCGTCCTCCTCCAGGTCCGGCCGGGTCACGGCGAAGACCGCGCGGCGGCCGTCGGGGGACAGGGTGGGCGCGCCGATGCTGTGCAGGTGGGCGATGTCAGCAGGTTTCATACAACGGATGGCCGTCCCGGCGCGGGGAGCGCCGTGACCGCCCCCTCCTTTTCGCTTGGCGGTGGGACCGTCGTTGGGGGCCACCGCGTGCCGGGAACGGTCGGGCCGCGACGGACGCCGCCGTTCGAAGACGGGACGCGCTCCGGTCCGGAGAACACCCCAGGGGGACCCTATCCAGGCTTCTCGCCGGAAATCCAGGTGCTTTCCGTCCGGCGGAACCCGCGTCCGCGCCGGGCCCGGACGAACGGAGGACGCCCGCCCGCGGCCCAGCCCACGGGACTCCGCGGGGAGGCGGGCGTGGGAACCGGCGGTGACGCGGGCGGGCACCGGCCGGGCCGCGGGACCCACCGCCCGGCGTCCGTCCCGCGGCCCGGCACGGGGGCCTCACCCGGTCGGCTCGACGGGCATCCCGCCCCGGCCGCGCACGGCGCCGTCGGTCTCCAACCGGGTGCACACCCAGCGGCCGTCGGCCTCACGCCGGGCCCGGAAGGCGAACACCCGGGAGCGGCGGTCGCAGCGGATCACGGCGTTGGCCTCCACACCGTCGGCGTCCACGGGCTGGTGGTAGACCTGGGTCAGCCTCGGCGCCAGCTCGCAGGAGACCGTGCCCCGCAGACGGCGCAGCTCCTCGCGGACCGGGACGGTCACCTGGTCGCGCAGCGCCTCGGGGGTGCGGCGGCCGACCAGGACCTCCGCCACGCGCTGGGCCAGCAGGTGCACGGGGCCGGGGGTGCGGTGGCCCGCCAGGAGTGGGGGCCCGCACCGGCGCACGGGCGCGTGGCGCGGAGGCAGGGGCGTGCGCGCGGGGGTGCGGACCGGCCGGTGGTACGCGGGGGCGCCGTAAGCGCACAGGGGCCGGGGGCAGGGGTAGCGGTGAGGGGTGTACGACATGAACAGGTCCCTTCCGGGAGGATGACGTTCCGCCTTCACCATGCACAGAGGCGCCGCCACCGTCCCCGTGCCAGCTGGCATTCCAGGTTTCGGAAATGTTCCGCCGCTCCCGGGCGCAGGGCGGGCAGCCGCCCGAAACCGGCATACTGCATGCGTGACTTCCGCCTACCTCTCCTCCCCCGTGCCCGTGGCCCTCGCCCACCGCGGCGGGTGGCTCCCCGACGACCAGGGCGTGCGCCGCACCGAACTGGAGAACACGGCCGCGGCCTTCCAGTACGCCGTCGACCTCGGCTACACGTACCTGGAGACGGACGTGCACGCCACCAGCGACGGCGTCCTCATGGCCTTCCACGACCCCACCCTGGACCGCGCCACCGATATGAGCGGCGCGATCGGCGACCTGCCCCACCGCGAGGTGGCCCGCGCCCGGGTGGCCGGGCGCGAGCCAGTGCCGGTGCTGGAGGACCTGTTGGGGACCTGGCCGGAGGCGCGGTTCAACATCGACGTCAAGGCCGACGCCGCGGTCCTGCCCCTGCGTGAGGCACTGCGCCGCACCAACGCCTGGGACCGGGTGTGCGTGGGCTCCTTCGACCAGCGCCGCCTGGACCGGGCGCGGCGGCTCTTCGACCGGCCCGTGGCCACCTCCTGCGGTCCCCTGGACGTGGTCCGGCTGCGGGCGGCCTCCCTGTCCCCGCTGCTGCGCTCCCTGGCCAGCCGGGTCCCGGTCTGCGCGCAGATCCCGCTGCGCCACGGCGCCATCCCCCTGCTCAGCCGGGACCTGATCGCCACCGCGCACCGCCTGGGCATGCAGGTGCACGTGTGGACCATCAACGAACCGGGGACGATGGAGCGCCTGCTCGACGCGGGGGTGGACGGCATCGTCACCGACAACACGAGCGCCCTCAGGGAACTCCTCGTCCGGCGGGGCCAGTGGCCCGGCCGCACCCCCTCCGACTCCACTGACACCTCCACCGGCACCTCCACCGACTCTCCCACCGACTCCCCCCAGCGGAACGGATAGCCCCCATGGCCACCACACCACCGGAGACGGACGCCACCGGCGCCCCCTCGGCCGATCCCGGCCAGCGCAGGCGCGAACAGCGCGGCTGGTACCTCTACGACTGGGCCAACTCGGTGTTCACCACCTCGGTGGTGACCGTGCTCATCGGCCCGTACCTGAGCAACCTGGCGTGTGTGTCCGCCGGGGCCCCGGACGCCGCGTCCTGCCTGGACCCCGCGCTGTCCATCAGCCCGCTGGGCCTGGACTTCCTCTCGCTGCACCCCAACGCGCTCTACCCGGCGCTGACCACGGTGGCGATCCTGCTCCAGATCCTGTGCCTGCCGATCGTGGGGTCGATGGTCGACCACTCGCGGCACAAGAAGCGGTGGCTGCTCTGGCTCGCCGTCAGCGGATCGGCGTGCACGCTGGGACTGTACTTCGCCACCGACGGCTACCTGGTGGCCTCGGTACTGTTCGTGCTGGCCAACCTGCTGTACGGGCTGGCGGGCGTGGTCTACAACGCGTTCCTGCCCGAGGTGGCCACGGCCGAGGAACGCGACCGGGTCTCGGTCGCCGGCTGGGGCATCGGCTACCTCGGCGGGGCCCTGCTGCTCGCCGTCCACCTGGGCCTGGTGGTCGGCGCTCCGTCCCTGGGCCTGGGCACGGACGACGCCGCGCGCATCGCCTTCGCCTCCTGCGGCCTGTGGTGGGCGGGGTTCACCGTCCTGGCGCTGCGGCCGCTGCGCAACCGCTACGGCGCCCTGGCGGCGAGCAGCCGGGGGCGGCCGAAGGTCGGACGGTCGCTGCGCCAGTTCGGGCACACGCTCAAGGACATGCGCAAATACCCGAACACGATTCTCTTTCTCCTGGCGTTCATCCTGTTCAACGACGGTGTGCAGGCGGCCATCCGCTACGCGGCGCCCTTCGCCACCCAGGATCTGGGACTGGACCAGAACGTCCTGATCGTCACCATCCTCATCATCCAGTTCGTGGCCTTCGGGGGCGCCTTCCTGACCGGCCGGGTGGCCCGGGTCCTGGGCAGCAAGAACACCGTGCTGGCCACGCTCGCGGTGTGGAGCTCGCTCGTGGCGGCGGCCTACTTCCTGCCGGTCGGGAACGTGCCGCTGTTCGTGGCCATGGGCGTGGGCATCGGCCTGGTGCTGGGCGGCACCCAGTCGCTGGCCCGGTCGCTGTACTCCCAGCTCATCCCCCGTGGGCGCGAGGCGGAGTACTTCAGTCTGTACCAGATTTCGGACAAGGGATCGAGCTTCCTGGGATCGCTGACCGTGACCGTGGCCGTCTCGCTCACCGGCGGCTACCGGATGGCGATCCTGTCGCTGATCGTGTTCTTCGTCATCGGCGGTCTGCTGCTGTGGCGCACGCGCATGCGCGAGGGGATTCTCGCGGTGGGCAACGAGGTACCGCGCAACCTGTAGACCGTCGAGGGGGCGGGGGTGTTGAGGGGGGCGGAGGTGTTGAGGAGGCGGAGGCGGCCACGTTTTCCCCAGGTGGGGGTTGGGGGTGTCCCGGGGTGGGGCGGGGATGGTTTCCTGAAAATAGGGGGGATCCCACCCTCGGAGGTTTTGGCATGCACTTAAACACTCCACATCCCGAACCCCACACCCTACGCTCAATGGGAATAATGAATTGAGGGGTAGGGAGGGGCCGCCCGCAGGTCTCTCCCCTACGCCGTTCTTGTCGGGGGTTGTTGGCGGC